>NZJU01000053.1 GCA_002692325.1 Candidatus Pelagibacter sp. | reverse complement strand
AAATATTTATTAAAAATATCAATGGATAAAAATAAAAAAAAGATTAATATAATAAAATTTCCAGGTAAGGTTTCATCTATAGAAAGAAAAATTGAGGCTATTTTATTTGCAGCCTCTGAGCCTTTGGATGTAGAAACTATAGAAAAAAGATTAAATAATAAAAATGGTATTAAAAAGTCTTTAGAAAAACTTCAAAATTTTTATAAATTAAGAGGAATAAATTTAATTTGCTTAAGAAATAAATGGTCTTTTAGAACATCAGAAGATCTTGCTAATACACTTGCATTACAAAAATCAATCCAAAAAAAACTATCTAAGGCGACTATTGAAACGCTTTCTATAATTGTTTATCATCAACCTGTTACTAGATCTGAAATTGAAGAAATAAGAGGGGTTGCATTTGCTACTAATACTCTCGAGATACTACTTAAATTAGATTGGGTAAGGCCAGCTGGTAGAAAAGATGTACCGGGCAAACCGATACAATATATTACCACTGATAATTTTCTTAATCATTTTAATATACAAAAATTAAGTGATCTACCAACTGTTGAAGAACTAAGTTCTGCTGGTTTAATTGATAAAGGATCAATAGACTCTTCGATTTTTGGTACAGGTAAATTTTTTCAAGAGCAAACGTCTAAAGATGAAAAATTATATTCAGATATAGAAAAAGCTATTGATCAAGCACCAAAAACTGAAGAATAAACTGTTTATTTAACTTAAATTTTTGTATATAAAATCCTTGTATGAGTATTGGATTTTGGCAAATAGCAATAGTTGTTGTTCTTGTTGTTCTTTTATTTGGAAGAGGAAAAATATCTGCTTTAATGGGTGATGTGGCGAAAGGTATAAAAAGTTTTAAAAAAGGCATGTCAGACAATCCAGATAATAATAATGATACAGAGGAAAAAGATAATTCAAATAAAGACTAAATTAAATGCCACAAATTGGTTGGTTTGAATTATTAATTATAATTTTAGTAGCAATTATCATTGTTGGCCCTAAAGATTTTCCAGTTATAATTAGAAAAGTTGGTTCATGGATTGGTTCAATTAAAAGGTACTTCTCCGATGTACAGAACAGTGTTGATAAAATTACATCTTTAGATGACGACCAGGATGCGAAAAAAGATAAAAATGACCAAGATCGAAAGTAATCATACTAATAATATATTTGATCATTTAAGCGAATTGCGATCAAGGTTACTGAATTCTTTAGTATTTTTTGTTGTAGTTTTTATTATTAGTTACTACTTTTCAGAGGAAATTTATAGATATTTAGTAAAACCATATTCCGACACAATAATTGAAAAAAATTTAGATAGAAAATTAATCTTTACAGCATTACATGAAGCTTTCCTTACTTATTTAAAAGTTGCTTTTTTTTCTGCAATATTTTTTACTAGCCCAGTTTTTCTATCACAAATATGGAAATTTATTGCTCCAGGATTGTATCAAAATGAAAAAAAAGCTTTTTTGCCTTTTTTAATTTTGACACCAGTTTTATTTTTATTTGGAGGTCTCCTTGTTTATTATTTAATAATGCCGCTTGCTATAAATTTCTTTTTAAGTTTTGAATTTCTCGGCTCATCACAATNAATACCTATACAATTAGAAGCAAAAGTTAATGAATATCTTTCACTAATAATGCGGCTGATATTTGCTTTTGGTTTGAGTTTTCAACTGCCAGTAGTCTTAAGCTTACTAGCTAAGGTAGGTTTTATTGATTCAAAATTTTTAACTGATAGAAGAAAGTATTTTGTAGTGATTATATTTGCATTTGCTGCAATATTAACACCTCCAGATCCAATTACACAAATTGGTTTAGCATTACCGTTATTATTATTGTATGAGGTTTCAATAATTATAGTAAAAATGATCGAAAAAAAAAATGTATAACTTAAAAGATTTACGAAACCGGAGTGAATTTTACAAAAAAAAAATATCACATAGAGACTCAAAAATTGATTTAGATATTATTTTAAATCTTGATGAAAATAATAGAAAATTAATTGCTAAAAAAGAGTCACTTGAGCAAGAAAAAAAAAATATCTCAAAGTCGAAAAATAAAGTTAATTTTCAAAGATCAAAAGAAATTGGATTTCAAATTAAAGAAATATCCGAACAACAACAAAAATTACAAAATGATCTAAATGATAAATTGTCCTTTTTACCCAACCTAGCATTAGACGAAGTACCAATTGGTAAGGACGATAGTTCAAATAAGGTTATTAGAGAGTGGGGTAAAATTAAAAAATTTGATTTTGAAATCAAATCTCACAATGAAATAGGAAAACTAAATGATAATATTGACTTTAAAACTTCAATAAAACTATCCGGTACAAGATTTGTAGTTTTACGAGATAAATATGCACTTCTTGAGAGAGCTTTAATTAATTACATGCTAGATACGCATACTCAAAAATTTGGTTATATGGAAATCTCACCTCCTTTAATGGTAAATGAGGACGTTATGTTTGGAACTGGTCAACTTCCAAAATTTAAAGATGATCAATTTGAAATTAAAATTGAAAATCAAAACGTGATTAAATATTTAATACCCACTGCAGAAGTTGTTCTAACTAATCTTGTTAGAGATAGTATCGTTGACATTAAAAATTTACCAATGAGGTTTGTTGCAGCAACTCCTTGTTTTAGAAAAGAAGCTGGAAGTTATGGCAAAGATACTTCGGGTTTAATGAGACAGCATCAATTTTACAAAGTGGAACTTGTTAGCATTGTCGAAACAGCAAAATGTGAAGTTGAATTGGATAGAATGCTTAATTGTGCGGAGGAAATTCTTAAAATTTTAAACATACCTTATAGAGTTATGCTTCTCTCTTCTGGAGATATGGGGTTTAGCTCAGAGAAAACATATGACATAGAAGCCTGGATTCCATTTGAAAAAAAATACAGAGAGATTTCAAGTTGCTCTTCATGCGGTGAGTTTCAATCAAGAAGGATGAAAGCAAGATATAAAGATGGTAAAGAAACTAAATACTTGGGGACACTAAACGGATCTGGATTAGCTGTTGGAAGGTTGATGATATCTCTTATTGAAAACAATCAAAATAAAGACGGTTCTATCAATATACCGGAAGTTTTAAAAAAATATATGGGTAATATGGATAAAATTTAATTATTATTAGCTTGTCTAAATTACACAATTATTATAATTATTTATTCTTATGGACAGTCAAGGTTTGGTACAATTTATTCCACTAATTTTAATATTTGTAATTTTTTATTTTTTTCTGATAAGACCACAGCAAAAAAGAGTAAAAGATCACAGAGCCATGGTTGGAAACTTAAAAAGAGGTGATGAAATAATTACATCAGGTGGAATCATTGGAACTGTTGACCGTGTCATGGAAGATGATAGGATTGAAGTTTTAATTTCAGGTGATATTAAAGTTCAGATAATTAAATCTACAGTTACAAGCTTACTTCAAAAAGAAGAAATAAAAAAATAGTTTTTTTTAGTGTTAAATTTTTCCAAAATTAAAATTCTAACAATATATTTAATTTTTTTATTAATTTCATCATTTGCTCTACTCAATTTACAAAATGATAATCAAAGATTTATTAAAAAAGAAATTAACCTGGGTCTTGATTTACAAGGTGGTTCTTATCTTTTACTTGAAATTGACACTGGTCCTCTAATTAAAGAAAGAATACAAGAAAAAATTATACCTTTTAAAAAATTTTTAAATATAAATAGTTTAATTTATAAAAATTTTTTAATAAACGACTCTTTTATAAAATTTGAGTTGAATAATTTTGAAGATATTAAAAAATTTGAAAAAATATTTTTGGAAAAAGAAAAAAATGAAATTAATCCATATATAGCAAGATACAATTCTCATGAGTTTGAATATAATATAAAAAAAAACGAGGTGAAGATAATATTCTCAAAATACGGAATCTTAAATCTTAATAATTCAGCTCTTAAACAATCTATTGAAATAGTAAGGAAAAGAGTAGACGAGACTGGGACAAAGGAACCAACAATTTTACAAAGAGGTGATAAAAGAATTCTAGTTGAGCTCCCTGGCTTGAAAGAACCTGAAAGAATAAAAAAACTCTTAGGAAAAACAGCTCAACTAAGTTTTAGGCTTGTTTCGAATGAACAAAGTGATTTTGGTACCGAGAAATTAATATCTGAAGAAAATGAGGAATTAATAGTAAGTAAAAGAATTGTAATTAGCGGAGACAACCTGTTGGATGCCCAACCAAGATTAGATAATCAAACAAATAAGCCAAATGTATATTTTTCTTTAGATCGTATAGGTGCCAAAAAATTTGGAATGTCAACATCTGAAAATGTTGGAAAAAGAATAGCTATCGTTTTGGATGGAAAAATTATAAGTGCACCAAATGTAAGAGAGCCAATAACAGGTGGTAATGGAACTATTTCTGGAAATTTTTCTTTTCAAGAAGCCACTGATCTTGCACTTTTACTTCGTTCTGGTGCTTTACCAGTTCCAATTAACATTGTTGAAGAAAGAACAGTTGGACCAGATTTAGGTCGAGATTCTATTAATTCAGGTAAAACTTCTTTAATGGTTGGATTTTTATTGGTAATTCTTTACATGATATTCAAGTACAAATATTTTGGATTAATAGCTAATATTTCATTAATTACAAACCTATTAATGCTAGTAGGTGTTCTTACTCTTCTTGAGGCTACATTAACACTGCCCGGAATTGCAGGTATTATTTTGACTGTAGGAATGGCTGTAGATGCCAACGTATTAATTTTTGAAAGAATAAAAGAAGAGCTTAAAACCGAAAAATCTGTAATTCATGCGTTTGATATTGGTTACACAAAAGCAAAAATAACAGTTATAGACGCAAATGTTACTACCTTAATTGCAGCTATAATTCTCTTTTTTTTCGGCTCTGGTCCCGTTAAAGGATTTGCAGTTACTTTGGGTATTGGAATTATAACAACATTGTTCTCAGCATACTATTTAGCACGTCATCTATGCTCAATTTTAGTTTTTCAAAATAAAGATAAAGGAATTAAATTATGATTATCAAATTTTCCAGATATTTCAAAATTCTAAATATTTTATCTACTATAATTTTTTTGCTTAGTATTTGTTTTATAGTTTTTAAAGGCTTAAATTATGGTATTGACTTTAAGGGTGGCACATTATTTGAGGTGGATTTTGAAGATTCGAACGCAAATATTACATCTATTAGAGACTCATTAAATAAATTAGATATCGGCGATATTAATGTTAAAGAATTCGGTAAAAAAGGTAACTTTTTAATTAAAGTTGAAAAATCAAACCAAAATAATAATAAAACTATTTCATTAGTAAAAAATGAACTAAATAACATTGACAATGCAATTAATTATCGAAGAGTTGAAAACGTTGGTCCAAAAGTAAGCTCTGAATTACTTAAATCTGGGATTATGTCAATTTGTTTAGCCTTGTTAGCTATGTTATTTTACATCTGGATTAGATTTGAGTGGCAGTTTAGTTTAGGGTCAATAATAGCTTTATTCCATGATGTAATTATTACTCTTGGGATATTTTCTCTATTCTCAATAGAAATTAATTTATCCATTGTAGCAGCAGTTTTAACAATAGTAGGTTATTCAATGAATGATACAGTAGTTATATATGATAGGATAAGAGAAAATTTATTTAAATATAATAAAATTGATATTACCCAAATAGCAGATATTTCAGTTAATGAAACTCTTTCAAGAACTTTAATAACGTCTGTAACAACGTTATTAGCGCTTTTTTCAATATTCATTTTAGGTGGGTCAATATTGAAGGGCTTTTCATTTGCCATGATACTAGGTGTCGTTATAGGTACTTACTCTTCCATATTTATTGCATCCCCAGCATTAAGATATTTGAAAGTAAGTTCCAAGACTTTAGAAAAAAAAGAAGAGAAAATAGTTCCTTAATTAATATAAATTCTGAGCCGCTACCATTGTCATTAACATTGGTAATGATAATAGGGTATTTACTCTGGAAGTAACCATTGCAATTTTTGCAGAAGCAGTTTTTTCTTCTGGTGAAGAGTCAACAATTCCTAGTACTTTTTTCTGATTAGGCCAAATTATAAACCACACATTATAAGCCATTATAATTCCTAACCACATGCCAATACCTATAGCTGTATTCTTACCGTAATCGCTTCCAATGCCCAGAGTCATTGCCTGATGTAAATATCCATTTAAATACGCAACAATTAAACCAGTTAATATTGTGATAACTGCAGCCCATCTGAACCAAAATAAAACTGATGGAGTAATTATCTTTGTTATAACAGGTTTTTGCTCGTCAGAAATTTTGGGCATATTTGGTATTTGAACAAAATTAAGATACCACAACAAACCAATCCACATTATTCCTGCAAGGACATGGAAATATCTAAATAACCAGCTAAAAAAATATTTATCAAATCCAAATCCGTCAGCACCTATGTAAAGACCGATAAACAGAAGAATTGCTAAAATTACTGAAACATGGATTGTTTTTGACAGAGATTGTAAAATATTAATCATTTCTTATGATATCATAATTACCTGATTTAGGCAGTTTTTTTCATCTTATTGTTATTGCTATTCAAAATATCATTAAGAAACTGGCCGGTATGGCTATTTTTAACTTTTGATATTTTTTCAGGTGAACCCTCAGCTACTATTTCTCCACCATTTATACCACCCTCTGGCCCCATATCTATAATATGATCTGCTGTTTTTATTACATCTAAATTATGTTCGATAACAACCACTGTATTTCCAGTATTCGTAAAAGCTTGAAGAATATCTAATAATTTATTTATATCATGAGAATGTAATCCTGTAGTAGGTTCATCTAATATATAAAGTGTTCGCCCTGTTGATCTTTTTGATAGTTCTTTCGCAAGTTTAATTCTTTGAGCTTCTCCTCCAGATAAGGTTGTAGCTTGCTGTCCAATCTTCATATAACCTAATCCAACATGTTTTAACGTAATCAATTTTGACCTAATTGTTTGAATATTTTCAAAAAATACACATCCCTCTTCAACAGTCATATCTAAAACTTCAGCAATATTTTTTTCTTTAAATCTTATTTCTAAAGTTTCTCTATTATATCTGGCTCCTTTACAAACATCGCAAGGAATAAATACGTCTGGTAAAAAATGCATCTCATATGTCAAAACACCATCACCCTCACAAGTCTCACATCTTCCACCTTTAACATTAAAAGAAAATCTTCCAACTTTATATCCACGCGCCTTAGATTCTGGTAAACTTGCAAACCAATCTCTTATTGGTCCAAAAGCACCAGTGTATGTGGCTGGATTAGATCTCGGGGTTCTTCCTATTGGAGATTGATCAATATCAATAACTTTATCGATTAATTCAATACCTTTAAAACCTTTAAATGGTTTTGGAATTTTTCTAGATTTATTTTTATTTAGCATTAAATTTAATGCGTTATATAAAGTATGTAATATTAATGTCGACTTACCACTACCAGACACACCAGTTATACAAGTAAAAGTTCCTATAGGTATTTTGAGATCAACTTTTTTTAAATTATTACCAGTTGCACCATTAATTTCTAAATATCTTCCATTTTTTGCCATTCTTCTTTTTTTTGGCACAAGTATTTTCTTTTTACCTGATAAATAATTTCCAGTTATACTATCTTTATGAGATATTATCTCATTCAGTTTACCCTGAGCTACTACTTTCCCTCCGTTTAATCCAGCTTCAGGTCCTATATCAATGATATGGTCTGCGTTTTCCATTGTTTCAATATCATGCTCAACAACAATCACAGTATTACCCAAATCTCTTAATTTTTTAAGAGCTTTAATTAGTTTTTTATTATCTCTTTGATGTAAGCCTATCGAAGGCTCATCAAGCACATATAGTACGCCGGTTAACCCAGAGCCTATTTGAGAAGCTAATCTAATTCGTTGTGCCTCACCTCCAGATAAAGTTCCTGACTCTCTTGACAAAGTTAAATAGTTTAAACCAACATTAATCAAAAAATTTAATCTTTCTTTAATTTCTTTCAAGACATTTAAGGCAATCTTATTCTCTCTTTCATTAAGAAAAGTTGGTAATTTATCAAACCAATCTTTAGCTTCATCAATTGATTTTATGGTCACTTCGCTAATATTAAGATTATTTATTTTTACACACAAAGCTTCATCTTTAAGTCTTAAACCCTTGCATTTTTCACAATTTGACTCACTTTGATATTGTGAAATTTCCTCTCTTTTCCACTCACTTTCTGTTTCCAAGTATCTTCTTTCTAAATTATTTATTACGCCTTCAAAAGTTTTATTGGTGTTATAACTTTCATAACCATCATCATAAGAAAATTTAATTTCTTCGTCGTCAGAACCATAAAGTATTATATCTTGAATTTTTTTTGAGAGTTTTTTCCATGATGTATCTAATGAAAATTTGTAGAATTTAGCTAAGGATGATAAAGTCTGTGCATAATACATAGAAGATGATTTTGACCATGGCACAATGGCACCATCTTGCAAACTTTTATTTTCATCTGGTATTACTAGTTTGGGATCGACATTTAAATTACTGCCAATACCTTCACATTCTTCACAAGCTCCATATGGAGAATTAAACGAGAATAATCTTGGCTCAATTTCTTCAATGGTAAAACCGCTTTCTGGACAAGAAAACTTAGAGGAAAATAATATTGTCTCTAATTTTCTAAATTTTTTCGGCAATGTTTCATTTTCATATTCAACATTTAAAAGACCATTTGATAGATTTAATGCAGTCTCAACACTATCTGCTAATCTATTTCCAATTTTTGAATTTAAAACTATTCTGTCTACAATTATTGAAATATCATGTTTAATTTTTTTATTCAAATTTGGGAAATCATTTATATTAATATATTTACCATCTACTTTAACTTTTTGAAAACCTCTTTTTTTTAAATTTAAAATTTCTTTTTTATATTCTCCTTTTCTTCCCCTAACTATTGGTGACAACAAATAAATAGTTGAGGCTTTAGGAAGGTTTTTAATTTTATCCACTATCTCACTTACTGACTGAGATACTATTGGTTTTCCTGTGAATGGGGAAAAAGGAATGCCTACTCTTGCATATAATACTCTCATATAGTCATAAATTTCTGTCACAGTTGCTACAGTAGATCTTGGATTTTTTGAAGTGTTCTTTTGCTCAATAGATATAGCAGGACTTAAGCCTTCAATCATATCAACATTTGGCTTTTTCATCTTGTCTAAAAATTGCCTAGCATAAGCTGACAGACTTTCAACATACCTTCTTTGCCCTTCAGCATAGATTGTATCAAAAGCCAAAGATGATTTGCCTGAACCTGACAAACCTGTAATTACAACAAGTTTTTCCTTTGGAACCTCTAATGAGATATTTTTGAGATTATGCTCTCTGGCACCTTTAATAACAATAGTTTTTAACATCTTTTTTTTTTAATTTATTAATCAGCTTAAATTTAAATAGTATTTATGATATATATTTATAGTAAATTTTAAAATCTTTTAAATAAAAATACTATGGCTGGAAGTCTTAATAAAGTACAATTAATAGGAAGATTGGGTGCTGATCCTGAAATTAAACAAATGGTTAATGGAAAAAACGTCGCAAGACTTAGTTTAGCTACAAGTCAATCATGGAAAGACAAATCTAGTGGGGAGAGAAAAGAAAAAACAGAGTGGCATAGAATTGTAATATTTAATGAGGGCCTTGTAAATGTAGTACAACAGTATTTGAAAAAAGGAGCAAATGTTTATATTGAAGGTCAAATAACTACCAGAAAATGGAAAGATGAAAGTTCTGGTCAGGATAAATATTCCACAGAAATAGTGCTTCAAGGTTATAACTCAAATCTCACAATGCTAGATGGAAGAAATAAATCAGATCAAGAAACGAATCTAGTATCTAAGAATAAAAGTTCTTTACCTAATGATAATATTAATCAAGACGTATCAGATCTTGATGATGAAATTCCATTTTAGAATTCATGGAAAAAAATAATTTAATAGAGAAGAGTCCACATAAACCAATTTTTGTGAGAGATGAAATGAGCTCATCGTACTTATCTTATGCGATGAGTGTAATAGTCAGTAGAGCTTTACCGGATGTTAGAGATGGATTGAAACCAGTCCATCGTAGAATTATTTATGCAATGTACAAAGGTGGGTATGATTGGACTAAATCATTTAGAAAATCAGCAAGAATTGTTGGAGATGTAATCGGTAAATATCATCCTCATGGGGACCAAGCGGTTTACGACGCATTAGTAAGACTGGTGCAAGATTTTTCTATGAGCTTACCTTTAATAGATGGACAAGGAAACTTTGGATCTATAGACGGCGATCCTCCAGCTGCAATGAGATATACAGAAACAAAATTGGGAAAAATATCTCAATTTTTGACAGAAGACTTGGAAAAAGGAACAGTTGATTATAGAAATAATTACGATGAAACTGAGAGAGAACCTACAGTTTTACCATCCCAGTTCCCGAATTTATTAGTTAATGGTGCTGGAGGTATTGCAGTTGGAATGGCAACAAGTATTCCACCTCATAATTTAGGCGAGGTTATTAATGCAACAATAGCTTTAATTAATAATAAAGATATTTCGGTTCCGCAATTAATGAAATTTTTGCCAGGACCTGATTTTCCTACCGGTGGAGTAATCATAGGAAAAGATATTATTAAACAAGGTTATAAAAGTGGAAGGGGTTCGTTTAAAATTAGAGGTGAGATTGATTTTGAAGAAAAAAAGAACGGAAGGTCAATTTTAATTATTAAATCTATTCCATACCAAGTAAATAAATCTATTTTGATAGAAAAGATAGCTCAATTGGCTAAAGATAAAAAGATTGAGGGAATTAGTGACATTAGAGATGAGTCAAACAGAGAGGGTATAAGAGTAGTTATAGAACTAAGAAGAGGGGTGGAGCCTGAAACTGTTAGAAGGCTGTTGTATAAAAATACGAATGTTGAAAGCTCATTTGGTTTTAACACGCTAGCTTTAGTCAACAATAAGCCAAGAATTTTAAATTTAAAAGAATTTATTTCAGAGTTCCTTAAATTTAGAGAAGAAACTGTACTTAAAAGAGCTAAACACGATTTGCAAAGAGCCGAGGGTAAAGCTCATATCTTAATTGGTTTAGCAACTTCCGTTGAAAATATAGATGAAATTATAAAATTGATTAAAAAATCTAAAAATACTGATGAAGCAAAAAAAAGTCTTCTAAGTAAAAAATGGAAGATTAAACGAAGTGCTAAGATTATATCTTTGATTGAAAAAAAAAAAATTCATCAATATTCGTTAACTGAAAAGCAAGTAGTTGCAATATTAGAGCTTAGACTTCAAAGATTAACGGCATATGGTATTACTGAAATAGAAACAGAAATAAACAAACTTTCTGATTTAATTATTTATTTTAAAAAACTTATAAATTCAAAAAAGGAACTATATAATTTAATAACGCTGGAACTAAATAAGATAAAAGATAAATTTGCAATTCCAAGAAGGACTAAAATAATAGATGCTGTTTTAAATTATGATATAGAAGAAACAATTAAAAAAGAGTCCGTGGTAATAAATATTACTAATCAGGGATATATTAAACGAAGCCTCCTAACCTCACTAAAAGCTCAAA
>NZJU01000052.1 GCA_002692325.1 Candidatus Pelagibacter sp. | reverse complement strand
CAGGAGTAATTTATCCAATCGAAATGGGTTGGCAGTGGGGCGGTGGCTGGTTATCAGCTGCAGGTTTCTCTGACTTTGCAGGTTCAACATTAGTACACGCGGCAGGTGGAGCAGCAGCTCTAGCCGGAGCGATTGTATTAGGTGCAAGAACTGGAAGATTTGGTAGTGGAGGTGGTGTGAAAGCAATGACTCCATTTGCCGCTTCTTCAATCCCATTAGCAACCTTAGGTGTATTTATACTTTGGTTGGGTTGGTTCGGATTTAATGGTGGATCACAATTAGCTGCAGGGACATTTGAAGATGTCTCATCTGTTGCTACTATTTACATCAATACTAACTTAGCTGCAGGTGGTGGAGTATTAGCTGCTGCAACTGTTTCTAGATTAATTGGTGGTAAAACAGATGTAGTAATGATGCTTAATGGTGCGATCGCCGGTTTAGTNGGAATTACCGCAGAACCATTAACACCAAGTCCGTTAGCTGCAATATTTATTGGAGCTATTGCGGGTGTGTTAATGTACTTCTCTACGAAACTATTATTCAAAATGAAAATAGACGATGTAGTAGGAGCCATACCAGCTCACTTAGTAGCAGGAGTATGGGGTACATTAGCGGTGCCACTAACAAATTCAGATGTTTCTTTTGGAGCTCAGTTCTTAGGAACAATCTCAATTGTAGTGTTCGTATTTGTAGTCTCACTAATTGTTTTCCAAATTATGAAAAATACAGTTGGATTAAGAATTAGTAAAGAAGCTGAAAAACTAGGAACCGACAAAGCAGAAGTTGGTGTAATAGCTTACGGCATAAGAGACTAAATAGTTAGCTTATCTCCTCCCTCGTTAGTTGGAGAAATATTAAGGCCCAACCCCCCCGTTGGGCCTTATTCACTAAAAGATTTAATTATTATTTTCTTCCCAAACTCTTCCCCAATTAACATTTGGAGATAAACCAAAAACTGAATTAACATTTGTAAAATGAATAGCTAAAGAGGGTATTGGAGATATACACAATTCTTTTTCGTATATTTCATGTAAAGGTTTTTCGAAAGGAAGATGTTCTTTTTCACACATTCGTAAAATCTGATCCCAATATTTATCAATCATCGCTTTGCTTGTAAGAAAAGTACAAAGAGACTCACCAACGCTTCTCCAATGACAATTATTTCCTAGAAAGTTTCTAGTTGCTTCTGAATTATTATATAAATAAGGATAATCGCTTGGACATATTATAAGTTCATTATTTAATTGAGATGATATTCTTTCATAGGAAAAAATCATTTCGCTAATAGAAATCTTTTCATGAAGATAGTCATCTTCAACAAAATAAATTAAATCTTCAGAATTTTTTGTTTCTAATAAAGATTGATGGATATTTGCCATATTAGAGATCTGGTTTGATGAAACTTTCTCACCTTTTTCATTTATTTTTTGTATTTTCTCAAAAAATTTTGAAACATCTAAATTTATTAAGTCATATTTAGTGTTATATTGTTCAAATACATTGTTAATTTTTTCTAAATCTTTTTTTGGAGAATCATGATCAACAATTTTAAATTTAATGATTAAATTATTTGTTTGTGAAAAATAATTGACTGACTTCAACAATGATCTTAAAGTTCTCAACGTATACTCAATTTTTTCTTTTTCAAATAATCTAGATTTGTTCTGAGTAAGCATATTAACTTTAGTGCAAGTACGAATTATAATATCCAATGCACGAACTTTTCTTGTGATGACCACTTCCCCCAGTGGTAAATTTATAGACTTTTTACCCAAAGTACTTAATTCGGCATTCAATGGTTTGTTCATAGTTGGGATAGAGAAATTACTTTGATCTATTATCTCGAAGCCAAAAACTCTGCAAATCTTTACAAAAATTTTTTTGAATATGTTCTTTTTTTTTAATATTTTTAATTTGTCTCATTGTACTGAATTTCGTTTTGTGTATTCTATTATCATGAATATAAAAACATCAAAAGAGCTAGTTGAAGAGGCAAATAAATCAATAAAAACGATGTCTCCACCTGAAATTAAAGAGGCATTAAACAAAAAAGAAGTTACTCTAATAGATGTAAGAGATATCAGGGAACTTTGGCGAGAGGGTACAATTAAGGATTCTATTCATATACCAAGAGGAATGTTAGAGTTTTGGTTAGATCCTAACAGCACATATTATAAAGAAAATAAGATTGGAAATGTAAAAAATTTAGTACTTTTTTGCGCAATAGGTTTTAGATCTGCTTTAGCAACAAAAGCATTAACAGAAATGGGTTTCGATAATGTCGCTAATGCTGAAGGTGGTTTTGATGCATTAAAAAGCTCAGGTTTAGAAGTTGTTTCGAAAGAAAAAAAATAATCATTTCAAGTATTCATCGATCGCGTACTGTAATCTATCTTGACCCCAGAATATTTTATTCTTAACGAAAAAAGTTGGGGCACCAAAAATACCTTTTTCAAATGCATCATTTGTTTTCTCTTTTAATTTATTTTTTATAATTCCAGTCGTCGACCTCAAAAAGAAAGTTTTTGGATTTATACCTAAATTTTTTAAAATATGATCTATTATATTCTGATCATTCATATTTAGACCATCGCCCCATATTGAGTTAAAAATAGCATCTATATAAAAATTTTTAATATTATCCTCCTCTGCGATAAAAACTCCACGCATTAAATTAACGGTTTTTATTGGAAAATAAGTATTGAATTTGAATTTAATTTCATTTTTTTCTGAAATCATTTTGCAATCCCTAATCATGAATCTTGCTTTTGAAGGTATAAAAGCTGGAGCTTTAATTCCATGTAAATTATGTAATCCTCCTAATAAAACCGGTCTATAAATAGCCTTAAAGGAATTTTTTTTTTCTAATTGTCTTATTTTCTTGTGAGCTACAAATGAATAGGGGCTTACAAAATCAAAATAAAACTCAAAAATCTTATTCATTGAAACTTATTTTTTTTGCAAAAAATATTCTGAAGACCCAGTAAATCAATAAGCCAACTGGCCCAGAAAAATAAGTTAAAATTAAACAAATTATCGTTATGAATTTGGGTACATTATATCTAAGAGAATCTTTACTAATCCAGCCGCCAAGAAATAAACTCAATGTTAAAAAATGAATCCAGAAAATTAAGAGAAAAATCTCATCAGAGAAAACAGCATATAGGTCTTCAATACCACCATAAAGATTAAATCCATTTAAAATATTGCCCTCTTGATAAATTTTATAAGTTAAAAATACATATGCCCCTGCAAGCAAAAAAGGTACTATTATGCTGTTTACTAAGAAATTAGTTATGGGACTATTAGGGAGCAAAATAAGCAAAAACCAAAAGGGAACAACTCCCCAATTTGCAAACAAATAAATATTTTCAACAGTGAGTAAAATTTCAATATTTTCTAACATGAAAATCAATATAATACATTAGATAAATGAATCCCATAATAAATAAAAAAGATTTTGAAGATTTAAGCACCAATTTAAGAGATTTGGCTTACGGATATATCGAAAAATATAGTCCTTCAAAGCAGCAGCTTAAGGTTTTCCTTTTAAAAAAATATTTAATGAAATTTAGAGGAATGCAAACAAAAAAAGAAGTGTCAGAAATTATCGATAAAATTATCTTAAATTTAGAAGACAACAAATTTTTAAATGATGAATTGTATTCGGACTCAAAAGCTAGAACATTATTAAGAAGAGGATACTCAATAAGAAAGATACAACAATCTCTTTTCAATAAAGGTATAGATGGTGAACTTATTAAAAAAAGTCTCAACAGAATAAAAGAAAACAATATTGAACCAGATTTTGTGTCTGCAATTAAGCTTTGCAAAAAAAGAAGAATAGGCCCCTTAAGGCCAGATGCGAATAGAGAATTATTTTATAAAAAAGATATGGGAGTTCTAGCAAGAGCAGGGTTTAGTTTTGAGATTTCAAAAAAGATTTTAAGTTTAGATAAAAAAGAATATGAAAAATTAATCAGAATTATCTGAATTTTGTTTTTGCTCTGAAATAATTTGTTCTAATTTCCTCTTCATGAAATTCTTTACAACAACAAAAACTACTAATCCAAATATTGCCACAGAAATTATAATAATTAATATGGTTTTAGTCATCTAATTTATCAGATCTTAATATTAATATACTAGGATTTCTATAGTCCTCTTTCCCATAAAGTACAGGTTTACCATCTAATGTTGTAATGATAGCACCTGCGTTAGCAGCTATGGCGTGTCCTGCAGCATAATCCCATTCGTTTGCTCTTTCCCTAGCAGCATAAATATCAAATTCACCAGTTGCTATGACACAAAATTTATAGGAGCTTGCCATTTTAACTATCTTAGAAACATTATATTCCTTAAGTTTATTTAAAATAGTATCAGATGGTTTTAATGCACTTGATAAAGCAACAATATTATCTTTAGGATTTTTTCTTGAACAATTAATTTTGAATGTTTTATTATTCTCTATTAAATAACTTTCATTTTTACCATATGTAAAAAATAATCTATTTTTTTTTGGTACTCCCACAAGAGACATTACAGGTATTTGGTTAATTACTAAAGCTAGGTTAAGAGTAAACTCATCTTTGCCTGCTATGTACTCTTTCGTTCCATCAATTGGATCAATTAACCAAAATACTTTATGAAAGTTTTTAAAATTAACTTGAATAGTCTCCTCTGATATTACAGGAATTGACGGTGTTAATTCTAAAATTTTATTCGTTAATATTTCATTTACCTGAATATCGCCATTCGTAACGGGTGAACCATCCTGTTTTATTTCAATTTTTAATCCTTTTTTTTGTAATTCAAGAGACAATTTTCCAGCTTTCTCAAAAGTCGGAATTAAATTTGTTGTTAAAAATTTAAGATCTATTTGATCCATTATTAAATTTTTCAAGTTTTATATTGTCTGAATTTAAAACTTGCTTACCATAATTTTCAAAATTAACGGTGATTTTATTTTTAGCTATTGATTGAATCTGTCCTATTCCCCAATCTTTATTTAAAGGGTTAATTACGTAATCACCTGGCTCAAGATCAAATTGCATCCTAGAAAAAAATTTATTTTTATAATATACACAGTAAATGATAAATTCACTAGGTATAAATAAAAAACCAAAAGATACTAAAGTAGTTGTAGCCATGTCAGGAGGTGTTGATTCCTCTGTTGTTGCAGGACTAATGAAACAAGGCGGGTATGATGTAACTGGTATCACTCTTAAACTTTACGACGATTTGAAAAAATCAAAAACAGGGCGACAATGCTGCGCAGGTCAAGATATCCTTGATGCTAAAAGAGTTTCTAGTCAATTAGATATTAAACATGAAATACTTTATTATCAAAAAAAATTTAAAAATGAGGTAATAAACTCTTTTATAAACAGTTATGTGAATGGAGAAACTCCAATTCCTTGCGTTCAATGTAATCAAACAGTCAAATTTAGAGATTTGTTTGAATATGCAAAAAGTATTAAAGCAGACGTTTTAGTTACAGGGCATTATGTTAAAAGAATTCAACGTAATAAAAAAGCACATTTGTATAGAGCCAAAGATATTTCAAGAGATCAAAGCTATTTTTTATTTGGAACTACTCAAGAACAATTAAATTTTTTAAGGTTTCCACTTGGAGAAATTGAGAAAAGTGAGACAAGGGATATAGCCTTAACACTAAAATTAAATGTAGCCGATAAGCCTGATAGTCAGGATATATGTTTTGTACCTAACGGGAATTATAGTTCTGTTATAAAAAAATTTAGACCTAAGTCATTCACAAAAGGTGATATATTAGATTTAACTGGGAAAAAATTGGGCTCTCATGAAGGTATTATAAATTATACTATTGGACAGCGTAGAGGAATAAAAATAGCAGGCGAAGAACCCTTATATGTTGTGGGCATTAATCCAGATAAAAATTCAATAACAGTTGGGTCACGGAAAAATCTAATTATAAATAAGATTGAGCTAAGATCTTTGAATATCTTAAGTGATAAAATAGAATTTAATGAGGAAATAAATATGAAAATCAGATCCACAGGAAAACTTTTAAAGGGCAAAGTTACCTTTTTAAATGAAAAAGCATTGGTAGAAATATTAGATGAAGAAACAGGAATATCTCCTGGGCAAGCCTGTGTATTTTACAAAAAAGACTTTAATGGGGATAAACTTCTTGGTGGCGGTTGGATAGACAAGACTTTCAACGAAAATTTATCCACTTAACTCACACACTTTTAACGCGACAACTATTAAGTGATACATAATTTTTTTTAATATGTTTTAATGTAATTAATTAAGAGGCAACTCTTAACTGGCCANTTAAGGAAANACCGAGAGGTTCAAGCTTAANGGGCAGAAAGGTCAACTGAGTAGCGCTAAAATGGTTGATCGGGAGGTTCGGCGGTAGCGCCTACAACGACGAACCAAACTTAAGATTTGTGGAGCTTAATTGCTCCCAAATCTTTGAGTTAAGTTTTCTTTCCAATACAAAAAAGTTAAAAAATAAAAAAAAATAATTCCTATAAAATAATTCCATTCTAATCCATGTTTTAAGTGCGTATAATTTTCATTATTCAAAAATGGTATAGCGATAATGGCAATTATTATTAAAAAAGTTATTAAAAAAAGTTTTAATTTCAAAACAACCGGATTAAAATAATCTGTAATTTTATCTTTATATTTTATAAGTTTGAAGACTAATAGTGCTTGGGCAGCTATTTCTGAGAGAATAAAACCTAATAAAAAAAATCTTTTTAGAAATTCAATTGTTTTTAAGTCAAATTCAATTCCTAAAAAAATTGAATGAATTGATAAAAAAATTGCAGACATAATCCCGCAAATACGAAATAGAAAATTTTGATCTATTTTTAAAAGAGATTTTAACAAATTGTTAGTTTTGGACCAATACAAAATCAATATAACACTTGTTAAAATCATCGCTGGTTTAAAGATAAGGTATTGCGGAAACGTTCTTGAGGCTCTACTTATTGATAAGCTTCCATCAAAGTAAGGAAAAGTAAAATCAGACCTACCTATTTGATCTACAGCAAATATAGTTTCTTCTAACAGATGAAAATTTACTGAAATTAATAGGCATAAATTTATACTTAAAAATGGAACTATAAACACCCACAAACTCAATTTTCTTATTTGAGTTATTTCCCTCATATTTTAATAATTAAATTATTTTCTTTTATTTCTTTTTCTTGCTCTTCTCTTTTTTGAGCCAATTTTTCTTCGGCCTCTGTGTTTTTTTGGATAACCCATATTTTTGCCTCCTTTTTTATATCCAATCTACTTAAAGTTATATAAACTTCAATTAATATATTATGAAAAAGTCCATAAATACATTTTTGAAACATCCCACAAAAGATAATGCTAATAGGTCCGCAAACCCCCCCGTAACAAGAGCCTCAACTATCTTATTTAATTCAATGCAAGAAATGTATCAACATGAATTAAAGATTAAAAAACATAAAAAAGTTACCCACTATACTTACGGGAGGTATGGCAGCACAACTACAATTGAGCTCGAAAATATTTTAAAAGAATTAGAACAAGCGTATCACATTTTTTTAACTGGAACAGGATTTGGTGGTATAGCTTTGGCATTAATGTCACTGTGCAGACCAGGTGATGAAATTTTAGTTTCAGACAACGTTTATGGTCCAACTAAAGAAATATCTCAGGAACTAATGAAACAATTTGATATTCAGGCAAAATTTTATGATCCAGAGTCCTTTGATGATTTAAAAAGAAAAGTTTCAAAAAAAACGAAAATGATTTTGGTAGAAAATCCTGGAAGCAATACTTTTGAATTTCAAGATTTGTCTAAAATAACTACATTAGCGAAAAGAAAAAAAATTTACACTCTTTTAGACAACACTTGGGGAACACCTTTATTTCTAAAACCATTAAAGTTAGGTTTTGATATGTCTTTTTGTTCAGCTACAAAATATTTTTCAGGACACTCTGATGCAATGGGAGGATCTTTAGCAGTGAATAAAAAAGTTTATAGCAAGTTGATGTTTTTTTATAAATTATCAGGTTATAGAATGTCAGCTGATGAAGCGTATTTAATTATTAGAGGATTAAGAACGTTAGATATAAGACTAAAGAAACATAGTGAAAATACAAAAACTGTAATAAATTTTCTTAAGAAACAAAAAAAAATTAAAGAAATTCTTTATCCACATAATCCATCAAGTAAAAATTACAAGCTTTGGAAAAAATATTACTCTGGTGCTACAGGCTTATTTTCAATAGTTATTAAAAGCAAAAAAAAATCATCAGTAGTTAAATTTGTAAATTCTCTTGAACTTTTTGGAATAGGTTATAGTTGGGGTGGTTTTGAAAGCCTCGCCATTCTTCAAGAGATAAGAAGCTCAAAAAAAGATGAATATTTAAAAGCGCGTCAGTATTATAGATTTAATAAAGATGAATACATTGTTAGATTACATATAGGTTTAGAGGATCCAAAAGACTTAATTGATGATTTAAAAAAAGGCTTAAAAAAAATTAAATGATAACTAAATTTTTTGAAAATAAAACTGCTCTATTCACTTTGGTTGCAGCCAGTATAATCACTTTAAGTACAATGGGTGTGAGACAAACATTTGGTTTATTTTCGAATGATTTTGAAATTTTTCAAAATATTTCTACTTTAGAATTCGGTTTTGCAATAGCATTGCACTCTTTGATTTGGGGAATATTCACAATAGTTTTTGGAAGAATGGGTGATAAGTACGGAGGTAAAAGAGGTACTTTAATAGCTTTAATTTTATATTCTATTGCAATATTTTCGCTTGGAAATAACTTTAGCTCAGGCATGTGGTTCCAAATTAATTTAGGATTATTAGTAGGTTTAGGCTTAGCAGGCGCTGCGGGTACAATTATGGCTCCCCAAGTTACTAAACATTTTCCGAACCATAACCGCGCAAAAGCAGCGAGCATTGTCACAGCATGTGGTGGTTTAGGAATGTTTATTTTTCCTTTAATGACTAATCTTTTTAAGAATCAATTTTCGTGGGAGATAACTTTAGTAATTTTTTCAGTAATACTACTTTTAATGTGTATACCAGCCTTTTACTTAAAACTACCAGAAAACAATCAGTCGTTTAATGAAATTTCTAGTCCGGTCAAAGAAGAAAGCGTATTTGTAGTTTTAAAGAATGCATTAAAACATAAAGGATTTAAATTGTTAATTTTAGGTTTTTTTGTTTGTGGTTTCCAAATAACCTTAATTGCTACACACGTCCCAAAATACGTTTCGGATAGAGGGCTTTCAGATTGGACTGGCTTCGCTATTCTTGCTTTAATAGGTTTATTTAATATTTTTGGAACTTTGTTAATGGGAATATTAGCAGATAAATATAGTAAAAAATTACTTTTAAGCGGGTTATATTTTTTAAGAGGAATAACTCTGATGATTTTTATTTTTTTACCTCCCTCTGACTATTTAGCAATATTTTTTGGTATATCATTTGGTTTGTTGTGGCTAGCAACTGTACCAGCTACTAATGGCATAGTAGCCCAAGTATTTGGCACCAGAAACATATCTCTCCTCTTTGGTGTCGTATTTTTGAACCACCAAATCGGATCTTTTCTTGGAGCCTTTTTAGGAGGATGGTTTTATCAAAACTTTGGCAGTTTTGACTATGCTTGGTATCTTGCTATAATTCTATCGTTTATTGCAACTCTCCTTCATATACCAATAGACGAGAGGCCGTTACAGAAACAAGCGGTAACACCTTAAGGTTGTATTTAGAGTCTGAAGTGGAATCAAAAGTGAATCAAAACGTGAACATTTAAACTTTTAAAATCTCAAACTGTGGATAAATATTGGTTTGCTTAATCTAATAAAGTTTATAGAATTTACTTAACCAAGGAGAAAACATGTTTTCAATTGAATTAAATAAAAAACTAGATCAGTACCACCTTCTTAACCACCCATTTTATAAAGCTTGGAACGAGGGTAAGCTAACGAGAGAAATTATAAAAGATTACGCTGAACAATATTACCAACATGTAAAAGCTTTTCCTAGATATATAAGTGCAACTCATTCGTTGTGTGAAGATATTGAAAAAAGAAAAATATTGTTGGAAAATTTACAGGATGAAGAAAACCCAGACGCTGACCACCCAAAGCTTTGGAAAAATTTTGCTTTAGCCATGGGCGCTGATAAGGAAAAAATCGAGAACGTTAAAAAAGAAATTTTCACTGATGAAATGATTAAAAACTTTTTTAAACAAGGTCGATCATCATACGCTGAGGGATTAGCATCACTATATACTTACGAGAGACAAATTCCTGAGATAGCTGATACAAAAATTAGAGGATTAAAAAAGTTCTATGGTGTACAAACTAAGGAAGGTCTTGAATTTTTTGAGGCGCATAAAGCTGCAGACGTAATTCATAGAAAGGAATGCGAAAAACTTTTAGACGGTCTTTCAAAGGAAGAGCAAGTAAAAGCTGAAAAATCCGCTTTAAAGACTGCGAAATTTCTATGGAATTTTCTTAGTGGTATGACCACTAAACATAATCTGAAAGTGGCCGCCTAAATAATTAAACTCTAGATTGACAAATACGTATTAGAATAATACGTATACTTTAGAGTTTATGGAAATATATCTTCCAATCATTCAAGTAAAAATTGATATTCTTTTTATCCTTTTTCTAAGTTTTGGTGTAGGTGTTTTGTCAGGTTTGTTTGGTGTGGGCGGTGGTTTTTTAATGACACCTTTTTTAATATTTTTAGGAATCCCACCTGTTTACGCTGTTCCTAATGAAATTAATAATATACTGGCAACCTCTGTATCTGGTTCTCTTACGCATTGGTTTAAAAACACCTTAGATTATAGGATGGGGTTAATGATTATAATTGGTGGGGTTATAGGAACCATTTTGGGAATCACAACTTTTAAATTTTTTAAAGAAATTGGAAAATTAAGTTTAATTATTTCCCTTTCATATATGTACTTGCTTGCAATTATTGGAACGTTAATGCTTTTAGAGGGAGCAAGTGAAATTGATAAGGCTAGAAAAAAAATAGTCCAGAAAAAAAAATTACATACTCACTATTGGATACATGGTTTACCTTTAAAATTAAGATTTCCTAAATCAAGATTATATGAGAGTATTTTCACTCCAATTATTTTAGGCATAGTCACAGGATTTGTAGCCGCATTAATGGGAGTAGGTGGAGCCTTCCTACTTGTTCCAGCTATGATTTATTTAATCGGAATGCCTATAAAATATATTCCTGGTACATCTTTATTTGTAACAATTTTTATAAGTGCGATAGTGACTGTTTTACATGCTTTTAGTTATGGATCTATAGATCTTGTTCTTGTTATTACACTAATAACTGGATCAATTATTGGAGTTCAAGTAGGCCAAAAAATTGGTCAATATTTAGATAGTTCTCACTTAAAAACTTTATTCGCAATGTTACTTTGTTCCGTAGCTATTGCCATTGCTTATGATACCTTTTTCAGTAATGAAAAAAACCAACAAATCAAAAATGAAATAGTTAACATTGAAAACCTCAATTTTTTCTCAAAATTTATAATAAGATTTTCAGATGATGCCCCTTTATTGTACGGTTCTTTTGCAATTATTCTTGCTATAGTGCTAGGCATTTTAGGCGCTACGATTAGACAATTTTTTAGCAAATACAAATATAAATTTATATTAGGTAAAAAAACTGGTACCTAATAACATATGAGCAGCAATAGAAGTTTTGGAATACTTTTTTTTATAGTCTTTATAATTATTGGGTTATGGCCGATTAAAAATAGTGATAGTCCAAATTATGTATTCTTAGGAATTGCTTTAATTTTTTTGATACTAGGTTTAGTGAATTCAAAAGCTCTTACCCCAATTAATAAACTGTGGATAAAATTTGGGGAATTATTGGGTAAAATTATTGCTCCTATTATCATGGCAATCGTTTTTTTTATAATTCTTACACCAGTAGGATTACTTATGCGAGTTATTGGAAAAGATTTGATAAATTTGAAATTTAACAAAAAACAAACATATTGGATTAAAAGAAAAAAACAAGTTGGAACAATGGATAAACAGTTTTAATGTTAAGTTTTTTAAAAGAGTTCTGGGAATTTTTGACAGAAAGAAAAAAATATTGGCTTCTACCAGTAATTATAGTTTTAGCTCTTTTTGGAATTTTAATAGTTCTTAGCCAAGGATCTGCTGTGGCTCCTTTCATATATACTATTTTTTAATGTCAAATATTTTAGGAATATCAGCTTTTTATCACGATAGTGCCGCAACTTTAATTAAAGACGGAGAAATAATTGCAGCAGCTCAAGAAGAGAGATTTTCAAGAAAGAAACATGACGAAAGATTTCCCATTAATTCAATAAAATATGTGCTATCTGAGGGAAATATAAAATTAGGTGAGGTAGATCAAATCGTTTTTTTTGAAAAACCTTTCTTGAAGTTTGAAAGGTTGCTTGAAACTTATATGGCATTCGCCCCACGTGGGTTTAAATCCTTTTCTTTAGCAATGCCAATATGGTTAAGAGAAAAACTTTTTCAAAAGAAATATTTGTTTGATTTACTTAATAAAATTGACCAAGACTATAAAGATATTAAAAAAATTAAATTTTCAGAACATCATTTTAGTCATGCTGCATCAGCTTTTTATCCATCTCCCTTCGATGAAGCTTTAATATTAACCTTAGATGGGGTTGGAGAATGGGCTACGTCGACTGTTGCTATAGGAAAGGAAAACAAAATAAAAATGTTAAAAGAAATTCATTTTCCACATTCCTTAGGTCTACTTTACTCAGCATTTACATTTTACATAGGTTTTAAAGTAAATAGTGGAGAATATAAACTAATGGGTTTAGCCCCTTACGGAAAACCAATTTATAAAGATAAGATTTTAAAAAATTTAATAGATTTAAAAGCTGACGGCACCTTTAAATTAAACATGGACTACTTTAATTATGCAACTGGTTTAACAATGACAAATAATAAATTCTCTAAATTATTTGGCAAACCCGTTCGTAAGACTGAAAAAGAGTTATTGACACAATTTCATATGGATATTGCCGCTTCAATTCAGTCTGTTACTGAGGATATAATATTGAAAATTTGCAAAAGTCTTTCAGAAGAATATCAGATAGAAAACTTATGTTTAGCTGGAGGCGTTGCTTTAAATTGTGTTGCGAACGGAAAAATTTTACAAAAAAGAATTTTTAAAAATATTTGGATACAACCAGCAGCAGGTGACGCTGGTGGCTCTCTAGGTGCTGCATTAGGTTATTGGCATCACGAACTTGAAAATTCAAGAATAGTCAAATCATCAGATAGCATGAAGGGTTCTTTTTTAGGCCCAAAATTTAGTAATGACTTTGTAGAGTTAGAACTAAAAAACCTCAATGCTAACTTTAAAAGATTAGAAGACGATAAATTAAGTAAAATTGTTGCCGAGAAAATTGCTGATAATAAAACTATTGGTTGGTTTCAGGGACGAATGGAATTTGGACCTAGAGCTTTAGGAGGTAGGTCCATTCTTGCAGATCCAAGATCTGAAAAAATGCAAAAAGAACTTAATATGAAAATTAAATTCAGAGAAAGCTTTAGACCATTTGCACCTTCAGTTATAAATGAAGAAGCATTAAAGTGGTTTGAGATTTACTCGAGCAGTCCTTATATGCTCTTAGTAGCCAAGATCAAAAAACATTTGAGGATTTCAATGACACCTGACCAAGAAGATTTGTTTGGTATTAAAAAACTGAATATAAAAAGGTCAAATATTCCGGCGGTAACACATGTTGATTATTCTGCAAGAATACAAACTGTTCATAAAGAGACAAACCCAAAATATTTCAAATTGATTGAAGATTTCTCCTCATTAACGGGCTTTCCCCTCTTGGTGAATACTTCCTTCAATATTAGAGGTGAGCCAATTGTTTGCTCTATTAAAGATGCATTCAGATGTTTTATGGGAACAAACCTCGATATATTAGTATGTGAGAATTTTATTCTAGAAAAAAAAGATCAGGAGAAAAAATTAATGAAAAATTACCAATCTAACTTTGCTCTTGATTAAGAAAATAAAGCTCTAAAAAAACCAAAAATTGAGACAACGATCAAAAAGTATAATATGTATCTTTTATAATCTTTTTTAGAACTAGATTTAAAAAATTTAGTTCCAATTAACACTCCAATGGGTACAACCAAAAACAATGGAACTGATCTGTAGAAAACTTTAAAATTTACAATATCGTTAAAAAATCCAAGAAATAAAGCGTAAGCATCAGTAAAAAAAAATAATGCTGCTAAAGAAGCTCGAATTACTGCAGGTTCAGCTGCAATAATTAATAGATAAAGCGCGATTGGTAAACCAGCTAAAGTTCCAAAACCATTAACAGTTCCCGCTAAACCTCCAATAAAAAATTTTGAAAAATTATGATCCAGTTTTTTATTTTGGTAACCTTTTAAAAGAAGTAAAGCAAAGATCAATACAGTAAGCGAAATTATAAGATGCATAAAACTAGGATCAAGTTTAGCTAAAAGATTTACCCCTAAAGGTGTACCTACTATCACGCCAAACATCAAAAATAAGACAAATCTCCAGTTAATTTTATTCCAAATACTAGGTATCATAAAAAAACTCGCAACTATTTCTAATAATAAAATTATTGGCACAATTTCTTTGGCCGGCATAATAAAAGACAACAAGGACACACTAGAAGCTGAAAAACCAAAACCACTGAAACCTCTTACAAGCGAAGCTAATAATATTACAAGTGTAAAAAAGAAAAATTCAAAAAAACTCAGCTCAATTAATTGCAAGTATCCCATATCATTTTAATATTGTCATTGGATCTAATTTTACATTAAACCAATTGAGACGTATATCTAAATGAGGACCAGTGACTCTGCCAGTTTTTCCAAGCGTTCCAACAACTTCCCCTTTTTTTACCGATTGACCTATTTTAACATATATATCTTTCATGTGCATATACAAAGTACTAATACCATGTCCATGATCAAAAATTATTGTTCCTCCAGTGAAATACATATTTTTTTCAGCGAGTGTTATAGTTCCGTCCATCATCGCCTTAACTTTAGTTCCCTCAGGGGCGTGAAAGTCTACTCCATAATGCGGTCTTCGTGGTTTGCCATTTAAAATTCTTTGGCTACCATAAACACCTGTAATTATATACTTGTCAATTGGATAAATAAATTTATCTTTAAAAAACTTTAAAGGACTATTCACTGATCTAGCTTTTCCAATTAAAATATTATCTTGTTTAATTTGTTCAAAAACTTCAGGTGGAGGAGTGACATGTTTAGTGGCCANACCATCAATTCTTTGAATTTTATATTTTCTTTTAATAATTTTTTTTTCTATTACTTTTGTTTTATCTTTTTCTTCGATTTTTATTAAAATATTATTTTTTCTATCCCGGTCTAAACCAAAAGCAAAATAACCATCCTGAGTCACTCGAACTATTTTTTTATCAATCGTTACTTTCGAATTTGGATTAGTTATACCTAATATAAAAGATCCTTGTTTAAAATCTCCAATAAAATCAATTGCAAAAGCTGAGTCTATAAAAAATATAAAAATTAAAACAAATTTTTTCATAGTATGAGTTTAAAATCAGCATAGATTAATTCTATTGCAACGATTAAAATTGCAATCAATCCAATCCAACTAATCCAAGAATATTTTTTAATTAATTTAGCTGTAAAATTTGCTGCGAAAGCCATTAACAAAATTGACAGAGCCAACCCAAAGGCGAGTAAAAAATAATGATTTTTTGCTGCACCCGCAACACCTAAAACATTATCAAGACTCATTGTGACGTCTGCGAGAATAACTGTTATTATCGCATTTTTAAAACTTGAGTTATCTACTTTTATTTTTTTTTCCTCAATTTTTTTTTGTATCACCTCAGTATAGAGTTTATAGCAAATAAAAAGCAACAGAACGCCTCCGATGAACCTTAGTCCAGTTATCTGTAACAGATAAGCAGCAATAAATGTAAAAAAAATACGTAAAATTACTGCTGCGCTTATGCCCCAGAATATTATTTTTTTTCTTTCAGAGACGTTGAATTTCGAAGCAACCATACCGATAATAATAGCGTTATCCCCGGCTAAAACTAAATCAATTAAAATAATTTCTATTAATATAATTAGTTGCTCTGTCATAATGAAGTTTATATTCTATATATATGAATTATAAAAATATTAAGATAGAAAATCGAGAAAATTACGCAATAATAGAAATTGCTAACAACAAAAATAATAGTTTAGACCAAAAAACTCTCAAGGAGATAAGCCATGCAGCTATATCTTTTAACAGAATTAAAAAGTTAAAATGTATAGGTTTAAAAGGAAATTCAAAATTTTTTTCTCCAGGGGCTGATGTTAAAGAATTAGAAAAATTAAGCCAAAAAAAAGCAAAAAGAATAAACTTATTCCAAGATGTTGATAATTTATTAAAAATAAACATACCAATTATCTCATTTGTAAGAGGTTATGCATTAGGAGGAGGATTTGAATTAGCATTATCTACAGATTTAATAATTTCAAGCGAAAATGCTAAATTCGGATTTCCTGAGATAAACTTAGGAATAATTCCAGGAATAGGGGGAACGCAAAAAACAAAAAGATTTACCTCTAATCAAAATATAAAATATCTAGCAATGACAGGAGAAGTAATTGATTCTCTTACTGCATATAAATACGGTATAGTTTCTCAAATTATACCTGATAAAAACTTTGAAAATTTTTCATTAAGTTTTTTAAAAAAAATTTCATCTAAACCTAGGTTATCTCTAATAAAGATTAAAGAATTAGTAAATCTCGATACTAATTTCAAGAATTCACTACAAATAGAAAGAAAAGAATTTTATAAACTACTGGATAGTAAAAATAAAAAGATTGGAATAAAAAGTTTTTTGACTAAAAAAAAACCAAACTGGGATTGATATATCTTTTGTTTCTTATTAAAAATTCCAAGTTTGATTAGCAATTTTACTTAAAGATTAGAATTGATGAATGCAAAAAATTATAAACCTTATATAGACGGATTAAGAGCATTAGCAGTGCTTCCAGTCATTTTGTTCCATGCTGACTTTGATTTATTCAAAGGTGGATATGTTGGGGTAGATATTTTTTTTGTAATAAGTGGTTATTTAATAACTAACATTATAATATTTGACTTAAAAAAAAAAAAAATTTTCTTTAAAAGATTTTTATTTCAGAAGATCAAGACGAATACTTCCTGCTCTTTTTTTCATAGTTTTTTTAACTTTAATATTTGGAATTTATTTAATACCTGAACATGAATTAGAATCATTTGGTAAGCAAATATTTTCCGTACTAATATTTTTATCAAATTTCTTTTTCTGGAAAAACACTGGTTATTTCAGCCCAAGCTCTGAATTACAACCTTTGCTTCACACCTGGAGTCTCGCAGTTGAAGAACAATTCTACATATTTTTTCCAATTTTTTTTATTATTATTTGGAAATTCAAATATAGAAATATAATTTTTATTCTCATTGTTCTGAGTATCCTAAGTTTAATTCTGGCTCAAATTGGTGGAAATTTTAAAATACAAAATTTAAGTTTTTCACCTCCCTTTTTTAATCTTCCTTTTGAATTATTTTGGCAAGCGGGTTCCTCTAATTTTTACTTACCTTTTGGAAGAGCATGGGAACTTTTAACTGGTTCTTTAATTTCAATATATTTATTCAAAAATAGCATAAGGGATAATGCGCGAAATAACTTATTTTCGATTTTAGGATTTATTTTTATTTTAACTTCTATTTTTCTTTACAGTGAAGAGCTACAATACCCTAGTATCTTTACGATTTTACCAGTTGCGGGAACTTCATTGGTAATTTTATATACAACAAAAAAAACCTCATTGAACAAAATTTTATCTTTTAAACCGATAGTATTTTTAGGTTTAATTTCATATAGCTTTTATTTAATACACCAACCCTTATTTGCTTTTAATAGAATGTATTTTGGATTAAATCTAAATTTCGTTCATGCATTAACATTAATTTTTGTATCATTTATTTTGGCAATTATAAGTTGGAAATATATTGAGACACCTTTTAGAGATAAAAATAAAATTAATGATAAAAATTTAATAAAATATTTTGGAATTATTATTGTTATTATTTCCTCGTTATCACTTTTAATTATTAATAATGTTATAAGCAATAATAAACAAAAATTGTCTCATGAAATTCTTAATTCTTTTCAAATGGAAAAAGTTGATAAATGTTTTGATCTTAAATATGCTCATTTAGAAAATAAGGATTGGTTTTGTAAAATTGGAAAAAAAAATAAAAAAATATCTTTTGTTTTGACTGGTGATAGCCATGCATTAGCCATCAAACCGGGATTTCATGAAGCTGCGATAGATAAAAATTTAACAGGTATATTTTCAGGCTTTTCAGCATGTCCTCCTTTGTTAAATGTTCATAGTATTAGATCTGATCAAAAAGAAAAAAATTGCAAACTCCTTAATGATAAGGTTTTTGCTTTCGTAAAACAAAATAATATAAAAAAAATTTTCTTAGTATCTAAATGGTCTTACTATACAGAAGGTAATTATGGAAAAACAAATTTTAGTTTAGTCACTCCCAACGAGAGTATGTTTTCTAATAAGAATTTATCTAGATCTACAATTCTCTTAGGTCTTAAAGAAACACTGAGAAAATACAAAAGTATTGGAGTTAAAGTTTATGTCATCAACCAAATTCCACTACAAATATATAANCCTAGGTTTNCATATTCTAAATCATTAATTTCTAATAAATTGGATCTTGATAAATTGAATATTTTCGCTGTCGATTATGAAAAACACATTAACATCCAAAAATTTTTTAAAAATAATCTAAAAATTTTTGGGGAAGATTACGAATTTAATGCTATCGATTTTGATGAGTTTTTTTGTAACAAAAAAAAATGTAAAATTGGAGATAAGAAGGGATCGTATTATCACGATCGGAATCACTTAAGTATTTTTGGATCTCTTAAATTAAAGAATTACATTAGAAAGCACTTAAAATAACAGATTCTCCTAATGGTTGTAGACAATTTGCATACCTGAACTAAGTTTTAAACATAGCTAATTTAAATATATATTATTAAATTAATGATATGAAAAATTTTCTGCTTTTATTTATCGGGATATTTTATTTTGCTTCAGCTTTAGCTGGTGGACACATTACAAAGGCTGAAAAAAAACAAGTAATCGAATGCTTAGGCCACTATAGTGCTACGGCAGTTTTACCAGCTGAGACAATAGAGGTAAAAAACATGGAACTGGCTTTGGCATCAGTAAAAGTTATCAGAGAATATTTGTCATCCGAAGGTGTTAAAGACGACGAAATGAATAAAGGTATGAATACATATGTAGATAAAGTTTATGGTGAACCTTTTAACAAGGTTAAGAATGATGAGTGCAATAAATTTATTTTTAAACAAATAAAAGGCTCAAAAAATAAAATAGAGGAATTATCAAGAACTATTTACGCAGGTTAAAGAGCTGAGTGTGTAGAAAGCGCTCAGTTATATGAACTATCTAAAATAAATCTATAAAAGGGAAAAAAATGAAAAACTATATGGTAACACACACTTTCAAATCGGCTGAAATGAAAGCTAAATTTACAGAAACAGTAGCTTCAATGAAAATGGAAGATATTATTAAAAGTATGAAAAGTGACAACGCAGCTTGTCAAATGACTTGGAATACACCGGGCGATACAATGGAAATGTTTTGTTGGTGGAAGGGTAAAGATGAGCAATCAATTATAGATCAATTAGGTCAAATGAACGATTTTTTTACCCCTCATAAGTTTATCGAGTGTACCGATCAAGTCATGGACTATAACGCATAGGATATTTATGATAGATAAATTTGGAAACGCATTTTATTTAATAATTTACTTAGCACATTTTATAATAGTTGGTAGTTATGCTTACCAGTTAGTTTTTGATACTAAAAAATTTCTAAAAGGTAGAGGAGTAGATAAAACTGCTACTTTAATCACAAGATTTGCAGGCTCATTTATGATTGCTACTGTTTTGATGGCAATTTATATTGCTTTTATTAGATCAGGCGGAGTAGAGGCTACTTGGGCATTTTTCAACTTAGTTTTTATAATGAATGTTTCAATATTGTTTACTAATTTTTATACTTTAAAAATTGACAAAACAGGTTTGACTAAAAAAACTAGGAATGACGGAATATACGCTCCTGTAGTGCTTGTTCTTATCAGCGCTATCCTTTGTTACGGTTTAGCCGATAAAATTTACGTTTAAGGGGGTGTATGGCAAAGTTTATGAATATTGTTAGATGTAAAGTTAAATCATCTAGTAGAGATGAATATTTAAAAAAAATTGATGATATGCCAAAGTTCGATGGTCAGATTTCAGCAAAGTATGTTGAAACAAAGCCAAACGAATTTTTTATGATTGGTGAATGGAATTCTGAAGATGATATAGCTAAAGCAAGACCAAAGATGATTGAATTTTTGGACTCACTAAGGCACACTTTAGAAGAACTGTCGTCAGATTTAGGAGTAACAGATCCTCACTCTGGCACAGTTGTAATCGAAAAATAAGAAAGGAGAAATAAATGGCTAAATTCTACACACTTGGATGCTATACAGCAAAAGGTCTTGGAGGATTTGTGAGCAATCCATCTACTGATAGAAAAGCTGCAACATCCGCATTAGCTGCTTCTGTAGGTGCTAAAGTAACTCAATACTCTGGTCTCAGAGGAAAATATGACTTCATGGCAGTCATCGAAGGAACTTTTGAACAGGCAGCAGCCGCAGCAATGGTTGCAGTTTCCAGTGGAGCAGTATCGGATTTTACAATATTAGAAGATATAAATTTAAATGATATTGCAAAAACTGCACAAAAAATGGCAACATCTTACAAAGAACCTGGAAAATAATTATTTTGTGAAAGTCATACATTTTAGGGTGTCAGTGAATTTAATCTGATTTTTATATTTAAGATTAATTTCACTTACCCCGCTGTTAATTTCTTTATCATTTAAATTCAGCAAACAGGAAATATAACGATTTTTGATCATGGACATGGTATTAGTACTTTGTATATGCACATGAAAGATATATATGTTAAAATAGGTCAATCGGTAAAAAAAGGGGAAGTTGTTGGA
>NZJU01000051.1 GCA_002692325.1 Candidatus Pelagibacter sp. | reverse complement strand
AGAATAAGGGTCCAATGATTGCAAAATACCATTTATGGCTGAGTCCATCACATCAGATTGATTTATTTTATCAATATACTCATTACTGATTTTCTCTAAAACTTCACCAAATAAATCAATTTTTCCGTAAAGATCATCATATTTATTTGCATAAACTTTATTAAAAAAAGAAAATAAAAATATCACTATTATAAATTTTTTCATATCATTGCTTTCTCTTTTGGAGTCTCTTCTTTCCACATTTTTTCAAGATCATAAAAACTTCTTTTTTCGGGATGAAAAATATGAACTATTATATCCAAAGCATCGACTAACTTCCATTCCTGACTATCTTTACCCTCAATTTTACAATTATAAATTCCTGATTTTTTAAGTTCCGTCAGCAATATTTCACTTAAAGCTTGTATGTGCCTTGACGAAGTTCCAGATGCAATTATCATATAGTCTGCAATATAAGTTTTATTATGAAGATCGATTGTAATTATATCTCGGGCTTTATTAAGGTCTAAGGTTTTTTCTATTAATGATTTAATTTCTAAAATTTCCATCAATTGTTAACTTAATTTACTTTTTATCATAGTAGAAGAAATATTAAACTTTTTATTATTAATAAAGATAATATTATTTTTATACCCATTCTTGATCAAAATTGACTTTTTTGCAAGTTTATCATATCCTTTTCTTGAAAAAACTACCAATACACAAGATTTAAGTATATTTTTATAATTTTTCCATCTATGAAAATCAATTAAATTGTCTGCACCTATTAAAAAAAAGATATATTTTTTTTTATTTTTTTTCTTAAAATAATTTATTATTTTAAACGTTCTTGAGGAACCAACAACCTTGTCTAAATATTTGACCTTAATTTTTCTGTTATTTTTCAAAATTTTTTTACATTTAGAAATTCTTTTCTCCAAAGAAAAATGGGATTTGTTTTTAAAAGGATTTTGTTTAGTTATGATCCAATTAATTCTTCTAATCGGTAATTTTTTTAGAGCGACCTTTGAAATTTTTAAATGACCATAATGTGGTGGATCAAATGAACCACCTAGTAACCCCAAAGAGCTAAATTTTATTTTTTCCATTTAATTTAAGATCTAATAATACCATTTCCAGAAACTATATATTTATAAGATGTGAGCTGGTCTATTCCAACTGGTCCCCTAGGAGGAAGTTTATTTGTGGAAATTCCGATCTCTCCTCCAAAACCAAATTCTCCTCCATCCGCAAATTGTGTTGATACATTATGCATCGCTATTGAACTGTTTACATTATTAAGAAAAAAATTTGCAGATTTTGTTTTTTTTGTAATTATCGTATCAGTATGCATTGTACCGTATTTGAGTATATGTGAGACTGCTTCTTGAACATTTTTGACTAATTTTATTGAAATTATAGAGTCTAGATACTCCGTCTTCCAATCTTTATTACTAGCCAACTTAAGCTTATTCTGAAAAGCCTTATTAATTTGTTTGTCAACTCTTACTTCACAGCCGTTTTGAATTAACATATTTACTAATGGAACTGCATGCGAATAAATCGCAGATTTTTCAATTAATAATGTCTCTAGTGCGCCGCAAATACTCGTCCTTCTCATTTTGGCATTTAAAACTATTTTCGAGGCAGTAGTTAAACTCGCTGATTTCTCGACGTAAGCATGACAAAGACCTTCTAGGTGACCTATAACATGAACATTTGATAGCTTTTGAACTTTTTCAACTAAACCCCTTCCTCCTCTTGGAACAATTACATCTATATAATTATTCATGCGGGAGAGCATGTAATCAACAATAGATCTATTTTTTTTTTCTATGATTTGAACACAATTTTTGTCAAAATTATTTTGTGCAAGGCTATCTCTAAATAAATCTGCTAAAATTTTATTAGATCTATAAGCTTCAGATCCCCCTCTTAAAATTACACAATTATTTGATTTAAGACAAAGAGATGCAACATCAGCAGTTACATTAGGCCTACTTTCATAAATGACACCAATTACCCCTATAGGAGTAGTTACTTTTTTAATCTTAAGTTTATTTGGTCGCTTCCATTCAGCCAAAACTTTTCCTATAGGGTTTGAGAATTTGATAATATCGTTAATTGAACCTCTTATTGAGTCTATTCTTTTTTCATTCAAAATTAGCCTATCAACGAGCTTTTTTCTTTTTATATTTTTAACATCTTTTTGGTTTTCTCTTAAAATATGTTTTTTATTTTTGAGGATCTTTTTATTATAACTCTCTAAAACTTTTTGAACTTTTTTATGTTCCGTATTTTTTAACTTATGATAAGCCATCTTAGCGTTAGCACCAATTTTACGTAAATATTTCATTTAAATTTTTACCATATCATCTATATGAACTACTTCTGACTTACTTGGATATCCTAATATTTTTTCAATTTCTTTACTACGTTTCCCTTTAATTACTTGCAACTCTTGAGACGAGAAAGATGACAATCCTCTTGCTAATTCTGTATTATTTTCGTTTATAATTAATATATTGTCTCCTTTTGTAAAAGTACCCTCAGTTTTAATTATACCAGCGGCTAATAAACTTTTTCCACTTTTTAAAGCTTTCTCAGCTCCCGCATCTATTTTTATTTTTCCAGAGGAAATCAAAGAGCTTACAATCCATTTCTTTCTTGCATCCAACTTAGATATTTTTGGCTCAAAACAAGTATAAATTTTATTTTTGATCATATTTTGAATTGGATTTTTTATTTTACCATTCGCAATGTACATAAGACAACCTGAGTTCATACAAATTTTTGCAGCCTCAATTTTAGTCACCATACCACCTGACCCATAATCGCTAATTTCTTTACTAGCAAGGTCTAAAATTTCTTGGTCAATTTTGCTTACTAATTTTATCAATTTTTTTGACTTAGTATATAGTCCATTTACATTTGAAAATAAAATTAAAGCGTCGGCATTAACGATCTGAGCTACACGTGCAGCCAATCTGTCGTTATCACCATATTTTATTTCTGTGGTTGCGGTTGTGTCATTTTCATTTACAATTGGAATTGCTTTAATTTTATTGAGATTTTCAAAAGTTCTTCTTATATTTAAAGCCCTTCTTCTTTGCTCAGTGTCATCTAAGGATACTAGTATTTGGGCAGTTTTAAGCTTATTTTGTTTAAAAATTTTTCTAAATTCCTCCAATAGATAAATTTGACCAACAGCGGCTATTGCTTGACTCATTTCAATTTTGATCTTACCCTTTTTTATTTTGAGATAGTTCTGTCCTAAGGCTATGGCACCTGAGGAAACAATAATAATTTCAACATTTTTTTTTATTTTTTTTATATCTTTAATTAAACTATTTACCCAATAAGACTTAAATTTACCTTTTTGGTCTACTACCGTAGATGAACCAAGTTTTATAACTATTTTTTTAAATTTATTAATATGCATATTTAATCAATGCTTTTTTTAGATTGTCTATGTCCCTTTTACTATATGTAGAGATTAAACTATATTTATTTTTTATTTTTTTTTGAAAATTTTTTAGTTTTTCCGCTAGTTTTCCATCTTCAATGTTGTCTGATTTGTTTAATACGATAAGCTCTTTTTTTTTGATTAGAGACTTGTCATATGCATTTAACTCAGATCTAATCTTCCTATAGTTTTCAACAATATTCTTTTCTGTGACATCAATCATATGAAGTAATATTTTACACCTTTCAACATGTCTTAAAAATTTATCACCAAGACCAATACCTTTATGGGCGCCCTCAACAAGCCCAGGTATATCTGCAAGTATTACTTCCTTATTCTGAACATAACAAACTCCTAAATTAGGATTGATTGTTGTAAAAGGATAATTGGCTACTTTAGGTCTTGCTCTTGTTAATGCACATAGTAAACTCGATTTTCCTGCATTTGGAAGACCAATTATACCTACGTCTGCAATTACTTTAAGTTGGAGCCAAACCCAGAATTCTTCTCCGCTTTTTCCACCAGTTTTTTTTCTCGGTGCTCTATTGGTTGAAGACTTAAATCTAACATTCCCAAAACCGCCTTTTCCACCTGAAGCGATAAGGTACTTTTCTTTACTTTTTAAAAAATCATAAATTAAAGTATTATTATCTTCTTCATATATTTGAGTACCTACTGGAACTTTCAAAATTAAATCTCTTCCTCTTGCACCTGTTTTATTTTTTTTACTACCAGGGTGGCCTTGTTGCGCTTTAAAATGTTGAGAATACCTAAAATCTATAAGAGTGTTAAGATTTCTGTCTGACTCAATAATAATAGAGCCACCATCACCTCCATCACCACCGTCTGGCCCACCAAACTCTACAAATTTTTCTCTTCTAAAACTTGCAGACCCAGATCCACCATTACCGGCTTTTACATATATTTTAGCTTGATCTAAAAACTTCATTTGATTTAAAAATAACCTTAGTTATTTATATAATTAATTGGGAACAACAGAAACAAAAGTTCTGTTTAATTTTGATTTTTTAAATTTGACTTTTCCTTTAATTAAGGAAAAAATAGAATGATCTTTACCCATACCCACATTCTCTCCAGGATGAATTTTCGTTCCTCTTTGCCTTACTATAATATTTCCTGGTATCACAAATTGATCACCAAATCTTTTTACGCCAAGTCTTCTTCCTTTACTATCTCGACCATTTCGCGATGATCCACCAGCTTTTTTTGTTGCCATTTAATTTCCTATTTTTTTAAATCCTTTTTAACAGTTTTTTTTTTATCTTTAACTATTTCTTTTTTTTCGACTATTTTAGCTTCATCAATAACTTTTCCATCTTTAGCTAAAATNTTNGTNATTTGNATTTTNGAATGTCTTTGTCTATGACCATTTTTTTTCCGAGAATGTTTTCTTCTTCTCTTATGAAATATAAGAATCGTTCTATCTTTTACATTATCTAAAAGTTTAGCCTCTACTGATGCACCCTCAATACTTGGATTTCCTAACTCAGTACTTTTATCATCGTTTAAAAGTAATACATTCTCAAATTTTACAGTTTCACCTTTTTTAGCATCAAGCTTCTCTATTTCTAATATTTTACTTGCAGAGACTTTGTATTGTTTTCCGCCTGTTTCAATTATTGCAAATGACATAAATTTTTTTTTTTAAGTTTCCACGCAATATAGCTCTCAATTTTATCAAGTCAAGATTATTGAGCTTAAAAAGTATCCTTTAAATCCCTTAATTGAGTAAATACTTCCTGACCAGATGAAACTTTAAGGTTCAAAGCTTGTTTTACAGCTTTATCTTCACATCTTAAAAAAATATTTGTATTAATCTCTTCTTGTATTGTAGTTGGAATAGTAGGTTGGTTACTATTAATCTTAGAATAAATTTTTTCAGCTTTTTCTTTAAGAAAATAATTTTGTGGATCAAACTTTAAACAAAAATCTAAATTTTTTTTGGTATATTCATGACCGCAATAGATTTTAGTTTCAGGATGTAGTCCTTTTAGCCTATTTAGTGAACGAAACATATCTTCATGGGTTCCCTCAAAAACTCTACCACAACCTAAGGAAAAAAGTGTATCACCAGTAAAAACAATTTTTTCTTTTTCGAAATAGAAAGCTATATGACCACTTGTATGTCCTGGAACAAATAAAATTTTAGCTTTCAAATTACCAATATTACATAAACTATTATCATCTAATAAAATATCTATTCCAGGAATACGATCTTTATCTTTACTATAGCCAAATATTTTAGAATTATATTTTTTTTTTAACTCAAGGTTTCCCCCCACATGATCTAAATGATGATGTGTTACTAAAATATTATCTAATTTATTGTATTTTTTTATTATTTTTTCACATGACTTGAACTCTGAAGGGTCAACTATTGAGACGGTATTTGTCTCTTTTTCAAAAATCAAATAACTATAATTATCATTTAAACAAGAAATAATTTCTATATTCATTTTATCCAATTAAAAAAATTCCAACTTTTGAGAAAAGATTTTTTATTTCCAGATTACTTTTTTTTATCAAAGATGTTTTTTCCTCGTTAACACCAATAACTTTATTTATACTTATATTTTTTTCATCACAAAAACTAAATAAATCTTTAATGGTACACATATGCAGATTAGGAGTATTATACCAAGTATTTGGCAAAGTTTTAGTGACTGGCATTTTTCCAAATAATAGTAATTTTATTCTCACTTTCCAATATCCAAAATTTGGAATTGAAACTATGACTGATTTTCCAATTCTCAAAAGTTCTTTTATCACTTTGTCAGGCTCGTAGAAAGCTTGAAGTGTTTGGCTTAAAACAACGTAATCAAAAGATTGATTCGGAAATTGATGGAGTTCACTTTCAGCATTACCTTGAATAACGGTAAGACCCTTGTCTATACATTTTTGAACATTGTCTTGATCCAGCTCAAGTCCTCTCACTTCTATATTTTTTTCTTCCTCGAGAAAACTCATTAAAGATCCGTCTCCACATCCTACATCTAACACTCTAGTGTTGCTTGGTAATAAATCTGCTATGACTTTAAATTCACTTTTCATATCTAAATTTTTCGTACATTGAGTCTATAAAACTTTTTAAGGTCTTTAAAAAATCAGGCTCATCAAGCAAGAATGAGTCATGACCTTTATCTGTATCTATTTCAGAGTATGAAACATCAGCACCCGATGCATTTAACGCGATAACTATATCCTTGTTGTCTTTTGTTGTGTATAGCCAGTCCGAAGAAAAAGATATTACTAAATATTTAGTTTTTTGATTTTTAAATGCTTCAACAAGACCGCCTCTGAACTGTTTTGAAAGATCAAAATAGTCCATAGCTCTGGTTATGTATAAAACAGAATTAGCATCAAATCTTTCTACAAAAGCATAACCCTGATGTCTCAAATAGCTTTCTACTTGAAAATCTGCATTAAAACTAAATTCATAATCAGCTTTTTCCTGTAATTTTCTTCCAAATTTTTCCTGCATTCCTTTTTCTGATAAATAACTTATATGCCCAACCATTCTAGCCACAGCCAAACCATTTTTTGGTTGAACGTTTTTTAAAAAATATTTTCCTTTATCCCATACCGGGTCAGCCATGATGGCCTGACGAGCTAATTCATTTAGTGCAATATTTTGGGCACTATGACTTGAGCTACAAGCGATTGGTATGGCAGAAAATGTTTTGTCAGGAAATGTTGCACAAAATTGAAGCAATTGCATTCCACCCATTGAACCACCTGTAGCACAAAGCAGTTTTTTAATTCCAAGGTGTTCAAGCAATGACTCTTGAGCTCTTACCATATCTTTTATGGTAATTACTGGAAAGTCCAAACCATAAGGCTGTTTTTTTTCTGGATTTATATTTTTTGGACCTAAAGAACCCATACATCCACCAATCACATTAGCGCATATAACAAAATATTTATTAGTATCTATGGCTCTACCTGGACCAACTGCGGTCGCCCACCAGCCTTCTTTATTTGTTATGGGATTTGTTCCTGTTACAAATTGATCCCCAGTCAACGCGTGAAAAACAAGAATAGCATTACTTTTATTATCATTTAACTTTCCATAGGTTTCGTAAGCCAAAGGAAAATTATTAATTGTCTTACCACAATCTAATTTTAAAGGTTTTGAAACGTTTAAATTCTTAATATTTTCAAGTTTTATATTCATCCAAAAAAAAAGCCCAGCTAAACTGGGCCATAAACCCTTTTTAGCAAAATTTATTTAGCGCCTGCAATTCGGTTAAATCAGCGCTTTGAATTAATACTAAATCGTCTTAAACTTGTCAAATTGGTATGTAAAGAGTTATAGCAATATTGATATTTTTTATATAAAAAATTAATTATTATGAGTTTTCCAAGGGCAAAAAAAATTAATGCAGATAAATATGTAGCTGGTCTAAGTTTATTTAAGCAAAAAGTAGCTAAAGTAAAATTATCTGCAAACGAGTCTGCTTTAGGACCAAGCCCAAAGGCTATCCGTGAATTCAAGAAAGTTTCAAGTAATTTTAAAAGATATCCGGATTCAGACGGAACATATTTAAGAAAATTACTAGCAAATAAATTCAGCTTAGATTTCAAAAGAGTTATACTTGGATCAGGCTCAGATCAAATTTTTGAATTAGTTTGCAAAGCTTTTATAAGTAAAGGCGATGAGGTAATTATTCCACAATTTAGTTTCATAATTTACAGAATTTACAGTAAAGTAAACGGAGCAAAAATTGTATATGCAAAAGAAAAAAATTATAAGATTTCAATAGAAAATATCTTAACTAAAGTTACAAAAAAAACAAAAATTGTTTTTCTTGCAAATCCAAATAATCCAACTGGGACTTTAATTTCCAAAAAAGAAATTTTGAAACTTAGAAAAAAATTGAGAGAAAATATTCTTTTAGTGGTTGATGACGCCTATTTTGAATATGCACAAAGTAATGAGCAGTTTTCATCTGGAATTGATATTTTTAAAAATTACAAAAATGTTTTGATTACTAGAACTTTTTCAAAAATATATGGATTGGCCGGGTTAAGAGTCGGGTGGGGTTATGCCTCGAACCAAATTATAAATTCTCTTAACATGTTGAAGCCACCTTTTAATGTTAATAGAGCAGCTTTATTTGCTGCTTCAGCATCTATAAAAGATACAAAATGGCTGAAGAAAGAAATTAATCACGTCCAAAAATGGTCTCAAAAATTTTTTGAAGTGTTTAAAGTTTTAAAAATAGAAACTAACTTCGGGTACGCAAATTTTATGTTAATTAACTTCGATAGAACTAAAAATAATTCTAAAAAAATTTTTTTAAAACTAGCTAAAGCAGGTATTTTAGTGCGTAAGATGGATGTTTATAATATTAAAAATTCTTTGCGGGTAACAATTGGCAACTCTAGAGAAAATGAGAAGTTTTTAAAAGTTTTAAAAAAAATAATAAATGTTTAAAAAGATAACCATTATAGGGTGTGGCTTAATTGGGTCATCAATACTAAGATCTTTAAATAACCACAAGATAACTGATAAAATTTCAGTTTTCGATAAATCTAAAGATGTTCAATCTTTTTTAAAAAAAGAAAAATTAAGCGATAATATTTCCAATGATTTAGTAAAATCCGTAAGAGGAGCAGACCTTGTTATAATTTCTTCGCCACTCAGCTCTTATAAAGAAATTCTTTTAAGCATCAAAGATCATCTTGATGCGGATACAATTTTATCCGATACGGGTTCAGTGAAAAAAGAAGTTGACAAAATTGTATTTAATTTAGGAATGAAAGATGTGTCTTGGATAGGATCTCATCCCATAGCAGGCACAGAACAAAGTGGTCCAAGTGCTGGAGATAAAGATTTATTTAAAGAAAGATGGAGCATTTTATCTCCTCCCAAAACTCACAACAAAGAGCATTTAAGTAGATTAAAATTTTTTTGGGAAAGTTTAGGATGCAAAGTAAAAGTAATGAGCTCAGAAGAACATGATCAAATACTTTCACTAACTAGTCATTTACCGCATGCTATAGCTTATAATTTGGTTGTTACAGCATTTAAGGATAATGAAAGTTTTAGGGAAGAAATTATAAAATATAGTGCCGGGGGCTTAAGAGACTTTACCAGAATTGCTTCTTCAGACCCTTTAATGTGGAAAGATATATTTATTGACAATTCTGACAATATTTTAAAAGTTCTGGATAGTTTTTCAAAAAATATTGAAGAGTTTAAAAAGGCAGTGGCAGAAAAAAACAGCGAAAAATTATTAAAAATTTTTTCATCTACAAAAAATATACGCAAAGAGATAATCCAAGCAGGTCAGGATATTGACAAACCTGATTTTGGTCGAAAAAATATTAAATAAATCTTTCGCACTCATCATAAATTTTTTTTTCTAGTTCACGATTAAAAGTGTCTCTATCTTTACCGGGTTTAATAGGCTCAAGAAAAGAAATATTGATATTTCCAGGATATTTCATAAAACTATTTTTTGGCCAAACTTTTCCTGTATTTAAAGCTACCGGAATACAAGCGATGTTTAAAGCTTTATATATTCTACCGGCACCTTTTTTAAAAGGCGCTCTCTCCCCGAATTTCACTCTAGTTCCTTGCGGAAATATAAGCAAAGGTCTATTTTCTTTATCTAGTTTAGCTTTTATTTGTGTGAAAAAATCCACATTTTCTTTTGTAGTTGTCTCTCTTACAATTGGTATAGATCCAATTTTTTTTAAATACCAACCAAACAAAGGTATTTTAAGTAATTCTTTTTTAAGAATAAATATTGGAAAATTTATTGGTGCCTGCAAAACAAAAGTCTCAAACATAGATTGATGGGCTGAAGCAACAAAAAAATATTTTTCTTTTTTGAGATTTTCCAAACCAGAAAATTTTACGTCAACTTTTAAAATAATTTTCATTAAAAAAATTAAATAATAGGCTAAAAACTTTCCAAATAACAATGATACTTTACTTGGCAACAACAGTGATGGCAATGCAACTAAAAGAACAATAAATAAACCGATAAAAAAAAATAAATTAAAAAGCAATGATTTTAAAAATTGCATTAATATTTTATCAATTTATTTAGGTCTTGTTTTTTTCTGATGATTTTAAATTTTCTTCTATTTACCAAAATTTCAGCTATTAAAGGTTTCGAATTATAGTTTGACGAGAGCACAGATCCATAAGCCCCTACATCTTTTATTGCAACAAAATCATTTTCGGATAGATACTGATACCTTTTATAATTTCTAAATTTACAACTAGTTTCACAAATAGGCCCTACAAATTCTATATTTTTATTTATTTTTAATTTATTTTTGAAAATAGGGATTATTTCGTGCTGTGCATCATATAATGCTGGTCTCATAAAATCGTTCATTCCAGTATTTAAAATAATAAAGTTTTTGGCTTTAGTTTGTTTGATATATTGAATTTTAGAAATCAAAATCCCAGAGTTACCAACAATTGCCCTTCCAGGTTCAAATATAATTTTACAGTTAAATTTTTTTCTAAATCTATTTACTAGTTTTGGATAATTTTTAAGTCTTATATTTTTATCGTTTTGGTTGTAAGAAATTCCAAATCCTCCACCTAAATCGATGTATTTAAGTTTTATTTTTGTTTTATTTAAAACTTGCTCAATTACTTTCAAGGTTTTGTTAAAAGGAATTTCATTTAAAATTTGGCTGCCAATATGTACACTTATTGAATTTAAATCAACATATTTCAATTTTTCGATTTTTTTACAAATATTGATCAAATCTTTTTTCGATAAACCAAATTTATCATCTGCCTTACCAGTCGATATTTTTTTGTGAGTTTCTGCTTTAATATTCGGATTCAGTCTCAAACCAATTGATGTCTTCTTTTTTCTCTCTCTTGAAAGCCTGTTTATAAGATTTACCTCGCTTTCCGACTCAGCGTTAATTAGTAAAATTCTTTTTTTAATCGCAAATTTAATTTCATCCTCACTTTTTCCAACTCCAGAAAAAACTATTTTATTCGGCTTTATACCGGCATTTAAAGCTCTTAATAACTCTCCTTGAGAAACAACATCCGCCCCGGAGCCTAAATTTTTGAGTAATTTAAGTATACTTGGGTTAGAATTAGATTTTACTGAAAAACATATTATTGGATTTACTTTTTTAAAAATACTCTTAAATCGTGTAAAATTTAACTCTATCTGTTTTTGTGAATAAAGATAAAATGGAGTTGGTATTTTCTTTATCAAAGACATGACCGGAACACTTTCTATTGATAATTTTTGATTTCTATAAGAAATTTCTGTCATTTAACCATTTGAATATTGGATATTTGTTTTGCGAATTTGGGACTTGACTTCTTCCCACATGAAAATAAAAATATTAGGGTAAACATTATTAAAATACATTTCTTCATATTTCTCTCTTATATCTTTTTAACATTTTTTTTATATTTATAGCAGATGTTCCGCCATAAGATCTTTTTGAATTCATTGAGTATTTCACATTAAAAATTGTTAAAATTTTGCTATCAACGTCTTTATAAATTTTTTTTATTTCTGATAATGCTAATTCATTTAAATTTTTATTTTTTTTCTCAGCATAATTTACAAGCTTAGAGGATATTGCGTATGAATCTCTGAAATTCATTTTTTTTTGTTTAACTAAATAATCAGCAAAATCGGTTGCTGTTGTAAAACCGTCGTTCGCCATTTTAAACATTCTTTTTTTGTCGGCTTGTAAATTTTTAATCAATTCTAATCCCAATATTAACGTATCTTTTAAAGTATCAAAACCATCAAAAACCAAAGCTTTATCATCTTGAAGATCTTTAAAATATGAAATTGGCAAACCTTTCATAATAGTTAAAATCGAGTTTAATTTTCCATAATTAATACCAGTTCTACCTCTAATTAATTCAGCGGGATCAGGATTCTTCTTTTGAGGCATTATGGAGGACCCTGTTAGCATCTTATCGTTAAAAAAAATTAATTTATACGCATCTGAATTTAAAATTATAAAATCCTCAGCTAACCTTGATAAATGCATCGCACAAACTGCAGATGCATATAAAAAATCAATTGCAAAATCTCTGTCTGAGACAGTGTCAATAGAATTTTTTGAAGGCTTGCTAAAACCTAATTTTTTTGATGTATAAAATCTATCAATTTTATATGAAGTTCCTGAAAGTGCAGCAACGCCTAAAGGAGATTCATCAATTAATTTCAGATTATTTTCAAATCTGATTTTATCCCTTTTAAGCATCTCAAAATATGCAAGCAAATAATGGGCAAATGAAACTGGTTGAGCATTTTTTAAATGAGTAAATCCTGGCATTACAGTATCTATGTTTTTTTCAGCTTTAGAAACAATTTGTTTCATAATCTTTTCAATATCTTTGATTATTTCAAAAGTAGACTTTTTTACCCATAATTTGAAATCAGTAACAACCTGATCATTTCTTGATCTAGCAGTATGCAGATATCCAGCTGGTTGACCAATTATTTCAAATAATTTTTTTTCTATATTTAGATGAATATCTTCAAATTTTACATTAAATCTAAATTTTCCTCTTGCAATCATATTTTCAATTTTTTTAAGACCATTTATAATTTTTTTACCATCTTTAGAGGGTATTATTTTTTGCTTTACTAACATCTGGGTGTGAATTTTTGACGCGAATATATCTTCTTTATAAAGTCTCTTATCTACATTAATAGACGCGCCTATTCTTTGAAATGCGGATGAGGGTGAACCTTTAAATCTCTTAGACCAAACAGTTTTATTTCTTTTTTTCATTTTACTATGTTAATTTCAATTTAAATTAATATGAAAATTAGTAAATCTTTTAAAGTTTATATTCACACATTAATAGCCGTTTTCTTAATAATGAGCAATGTAAACGCAGACTCGGATCTAGATAAAAATATTATTTTGTATGATAGCCCAAAATCTATTGATAATATTAATTTAAAAAATTCTAATCTTCAGAATATTGATCTAAGTGAAAATAAAGGCAAGATCATGATATTAAATTTCTGGGCAACTTGGTGCGCTCCGTGTAAAAAAGAAATGCCCTCATTAAGTAGGTTAGCTGACCAAATGCCAGAAATAACAATTTTTGCAATTAATATGGAGAAGCCGAACCCATCAAGAGCTAAGAATTTTTTGAGTGATCTAAATATTAATAATCTTGATATATACTTTGACCCAAATTTTGACTTAGCTAAAAAATTTAAAATGCGAGGTCTACCGACATCAATTTTGATAAATAAAAATGGTAAAGAGTTTGCAAGAATTATTGGGGAAATAGACTTCGATACTCCAAGATTTAAAAGATTTTTGAGAGATAATTCCTAATTTTTAAAAAAGTAAGCAATTACCACTAAAACTATTACTGCAATAAATTGAAGCAGAACTCTTAGTTGCATTAATTTATTTGAATATTTTTTACTGGCGCTACCGCCTTTAAATAAAGTATAAATACCCATTATTAAAACTATGGCTACAGCTCCAAGTAAAGTAAAACCAATTAAGTTAAATAAAAATTCAGACATACTAGTAAATATTCATTACCATGGCCTACACACTTAACACAACTATAATTAATCCTATATCAAGTCAAAAACCAAAAAATGCTGTTATACTTTGCCACGGCTATGGAGGTGACGGAAAAGATATTTCTATTTTAGCCAACTATTGGAAAAATTATTTAACAGATACAATTTTTATTTGTCCAGACGCTCCAGAGAAATGTGCCGTAAGTCCAACAGGATTTCAATGGTTTGATTTGATGGGGCAAACAAAAGATGAAATTTTGACTAAGTCATTAGTAGCCGAAATTAGACTAAATCAATTAATTGATGAGGTTAAAAAAAATAATAACTTAGAGTCAAAAAACATTGCAATCGCTGGATTTAGTCAAGGATGCATGATCTCTATTCAAACTGGATTAAAAAGAAATGATAAAATTAATTCTATTATAGGATACTCTGGTAAAATTATTAGCACTGAACACTTATCAAAAAACATAAAATCTAGACCTAAGGTCATTTTGATGCATGGGGATAAAGATGAGGTGGTTCCAATAGAATCTTTTTTAGAGGCAAAAGAATTTTTTTTAAATAATAACTACTCAATAGAAACAAAAATGTTTAAAAACTGTGAGCATCGAATTCCCCAAGAGGGATCGAGCCTAGGTTTAAAGTTTATCAAAAAAAATTTATATTAATTAATAAAATTATAACTTGATATAATTATTACTTTCAGATAGCTTTTGAATATGATTATATCTGCGAACAAGCAAGTACCCTTAGAAAAGTGTCCAGCACTTGTTTTAAATGCTGACTTTAGGCCCTTAAGTTATTATCCACTGTCATTGTGGTGCTGGCAAGATGCAGTTAAATCAGTTTTTCTTAACAGGGTGAGCATTGTTTCAAATTACAAAAGAAAAATTAGAAGCCCATCATTTGAAATGAATTTACCAAGTGTTATTGCACTTAAAAGTTTTATCAAACCTTCAGATAATCCCAACTTTACAAGATTTAACGTTTTTTTAAGAGATAAATTTACTTGCCAATACTGTGGCGATAAAAAAAATCTTACGTTTGACCACTTGCTACCAAAATCCAAAGGAGGAATTACGGATTGGGAAAATGTTGTAACTGCCTGTTCAACTTGCAATGTTAAAAAAGGTGGTAAATTATTTGAGAATAGTGGTATGAAACTATTCAGCAAGCCATTCAGACCAACCGTAGATGATTTACACAAAAATGGTAGAAACTTCCCACCAAATTTTCTTCACGAAAGTTGGATGGATTATTTATATTGGGATATAGAACTAGAGCCTTAATTATATTTTTTCAGATATTGTAATTGCTATTCTTGATGAGGTTTTGATGATCTTATCTAACAATCCATAGACACCATCTTTAGTTGCACCACCTTCATAAGCAATATTTTTATGTTCAATCTCATCCGCTCTAAACTTTTCAATCTTTTTTTTTAGTTCTTTCTCATCATCTTTGAGTTTATAAGTTTGATTTTTGTAATGTTCATCAATTACCTCCTCGACAGATGCCGTACATAACATTGCAGCTTTCTCGCCAAGCATCGCAGTTCCAAAACCCAGTGTTACTCCCATAAGGTCCCATAATGGTAATAGTTTAGTTGGCTTAATTTTTCTTTTTTTTATGAGTTTATTAAAATAATCATAGTGCTCAGCTTCGTGCTCTTTCATGTCCTCAATTTTCCTTTTTAAAGCATCATGTTGTTTAAATGTTTTTAGAGCTAGCAATTGACCTTCGTATATTTTTATTGCACCTCTTTCGCCAGCATGATCGACTCTTATTATCTCTTCTAGAGTTTTTTTATTTGTTTTTTTCATAATTAATCAAAATTCCAACCAAAATAACACTTATAGCAAGAGAGAAAATAGCATTAATTGTAGCAAGTGAAAACCCAAATAGTCTTAATGGAACCTCTTTGCAACTTATATTACTCGTTTTTAGTTGTGACAAAAGTTCAGAGGCCGAGTCCACCTGAAAATTTCCTTGAAGTTTACACAAAAAACTCTCATTAAAAAAACCTTCTTCAATGCCATAATGGTAAAAAGAGATTACTGTTCCAAAGATAAAAAAAAGAGTAAGTATGACTAAAATGACCTTATATTTAAACTTAAAAATAAAAAATGATGAAATTAAAATTAGGGAGGCAATATAAGGAATCCTTTGCAATTTACAAAGTGAGCAAGGTTTATGATCAAGAATAAATTCAACAAAATATGCTGACGAAAGTGCAAAAAAACTTATAAAAATCATTGATTTTAAAAACGTGGTGGTTTTGAAATTAAACATATTTTTTAATTATAAAATAAAAAATTAACGCAATTAATATTATCAGAATTCCTAAGATAGCTGAAAATTTTGCGCCCCTTTTTTCAAGAAAAGGGCCAAAAGCTTTACCGAATCTATTTGTTAAATATGCTACTAAAAAAAATCTAAGTCCTCTTGTAATTATACATGTAATTAAAAAAATTACTAAATTGAATTGAACAAAACCACTAGTTATTGTTAAAAGTTTAAAAGGAACTGGTGTGAATCCCGCAATAAAAAGAGTTACGATATATGGAAGCATACTTTTACTTTCTGAAAACTTTTCTTTTAGAAAGTTTACATTGTCATAACCGTATAGCTCAAAAATTTTAATTCCTATCTCATTAAAAAATAGGACTCCTATAAGGTAACCAAATAATGCACCAAGCGCTGAAAAGATGGTAGCAACAGAAGCAATTAAAATGAATTCATTTCTTTTTGCCACAACCATTGGCACTATCATTACATCTGGCGGTATCGGGAAAAATGAACTCTCAATGAAAGATACAAAACCTAAAATAGGCTTTGAAAATTTATGTCTAGCCAACTCTACACATCTATCGTATAACTTTTTAATCATGGATCTAAAATGCACAATACTTAAGTTCATGGCAAGTTTAATCTTGTCTCCAATAGCAATCTATGCAGTGTTTTTTCTTGCAAAAATATTTGGTGCTAATTACGAGTTCACTAATGGAGAAGCCTTTGTAGTCTGGTTGTTAATGGCAATTTTAATCAATCAAAGCGTAACTTGGAAAAAATAAATGTCTAAAACCCTGGATTCTAAAACAGTATCAATTTTTGAGCATTTAAAAAAAAAACCAGACGAACGTGTTAAAGATTTTGTATCTTTTAATTCCGAGGAAGTTTATGAAATTTTAAATAAAAACTCTAATGATACTGTTAGTGATTGGTTTAAGCTGCAACAAACATGGTGCAAAAATGCTTATACTACTTTTAAAGATTATGACACTTATTTAGTTCTAGTTTATTTAGTAAATGAGGTTTTTAAAAAGTATTCTGACCGTTTCCAGTACCTGTCCTATAATGAATTTTATGAAAAAAAAGAGCTTTTAATTGACAAAATAAACTTAATTGAAATTTCAAAAGAATTAGATATACCAAAAGAAACAGTAAGGAGAAAAGTAAACTTATTGCAAAATAAAAATATCCTTTCTAGAAAAGGAAAAACAATTATTTTTCATAGAAATTTAACTGAAACTCAAAGACCTGAAAATTCGAAAAAAATGATGTCAATATTTTTAGAAAAGTCAGGTCAAATTTTAGCGAAAGAAAATTGGTTTGGGAGAGAATTTACTAGAGAGGAAATAGAAATGTTTATTGATAAACATTTTACAATATGTTGGCAGCATTGGTTTAGATTGCAAATACCATTTCTAATAAGACATAGAACTTTTTATGGTGATTTAGAAACTTGGAATGTTTGGGGCACGATAGGTATTTCTCAATTCACAGATTATGCAAATCAAATTAAAAATAAAATCGTTGAAGATCCAAGATCTTACGCTGATTTATATTTACATCTTTTGAGACACAGTCCAAAAAATGGAATTAACGCATCCTCAATTTCAGAAATCTCATCAATTCCAAGGGCTACTGTGATAAGAAAATTAAAATTTCTTTTAAAGCAAAAACTTATATTAAAAAACAATAAGCTCGAATATCAACTTTTTTCCTCACCAAAAAATATCAAATCTTTTGAACAAAACTATATGCATAATCAAAAACATAAAGCGCGTTTTGTGACAACAATTTTTGATTTAATGAAAAACTCTTCATTTAAAGTAGTTTAAAAATTAAATATTAAAAATGGAAATAGCGAAAAATATAGCCCCATTGTGTTTAGCGATTATTATGTTTGGTTTAGGCCTTGGTTTAACAATTTCAGATTTCACTAGAGTTATAAAAAATCCAAGAGACTTTCTTGTCGGCATTATCTGTCAGGTAATTTTACTTCCCGTTATAGCTTTTTTTCTAATACAAATTGTTTCGCTCCCGATTGAAATAGCTATGGGTGTAATGATAATTGCAGCAGCTCCAGGCGGTGTAACCTCTAATATCTTAACCAAGTTTGCAGATGGAGATGTCGCGTTATCCGTAAGTTTAACGGCGATTGTAAGTTTACTATCTGTTTTAATAGTTCCATTTATTGTTTTTAACTCTGCAGATTTTTTAGGTATAGAAATTATAAAGGAAATATCAATGCTTAACATAGCGACGAAAATGTTTTTCGTGGTAACTGTCCCGGTTATTTTTGGAATGATTATGAGAGGTTTAATGACTGATTTTGTTGTTTCCAAAACTCTTATAATCCAAAGACTGTCAGTAATTTTATTTTTAGTCGTTTTTACTTCAATTTGG
>NZJU01000050.1 GCA_002692325.1 Candidatus Pelagibacter sp. | reverse complement strand
CCCCTGAAATCCTAACTTTCTATTTGGGCTTCCTGTTGACAGACTGATTATGCTTTTAGACATATTTTTCTCCTTTCTTTTTGAATTTAAAAATTCGAAACCAGAAAAGAGCTGGTGATGTCAATATCTTTTTTCAGAAAAATGATTCTTCTATAGGAGTTCGTTAAAAACCTTTTTTAAGACTGAGGTTGGTTGTACTTTTCATAAAGAGGTCTTAGAAAATGATATCCCGCCTGAAGGTATAAGTTACAAATAAGGTTGGCTTTATCTGTTTGTTTTTTCTTATATAGAGTCTCAAGTATTTGATACAGATCTCCGTCTTTCTTCTCCCAATCCCAATAACCTATATTTTTAGTAATTACATACAAAAACTCAGAGGTGATTACTGGAGATTTTTGAGCGCTTGTCTTTAATGTTGGCAGCTTGATGTCGTATATTATTCCTGTATTGTCATTATTTGATATAGAGCTAACTACCAAATCAAGTAGGTCTGCATCTATTTCGGGAAAAAGATTTATCCAAGAAATAAGATCAGAGCTTGATTTCTCTAGTTCAATTAATTTTTTCCAAAGTAGTTTTACTTTTTCAATCTTAAAATTACTGTGTTCACTCAACCTTGTTACAGTCTTAATAATTATAGAGATGGATTCTGTGTTTCCCTCACGAATAAGTTGAATTAATAAGCTGTCTGCATCAGAAAATTCTTCAAAATCAGCATCATACCCGAGAAGTAAATGACTAATAAAATGTTCTTTTTGAGACCAAGATTCGAAATTGTAATTTATAGCACTGGCGTAATGGCCTCCATTTTTTAATATGTCATATAAAAATTTATACAAAACTCCTCCATTGGATAAAAGAGTTTTCATAGCTAGTTCCCAGGAACTTTTCAAAATATCCTTTAATTTTATCTCAAGCCATTCTGAATCAAGAAAATGAAAATCTTGAAAAAACTCTAAAATGATTATGGATGTCGATGTTCTTTGAGAATTGCTCTTCAATCTGTTATCAAAAATTTGCTTAATAGTGCCCCATGTCTTGTTCTTTCTTTCTTTTGATTTTCGTAGGGACAGCTCAAGTGATGCTATCAATAGGCGCCCTATACCCGTATTTAAAATGAAAAGAGAGGGGTCTTTATATGCCGATTGTTCAAATTTTTCTTCCTTAAACTCTTCAAAAATAGATACTAAAATCATCTCAACCATAGGGAGATATTCATTAGAAATGGATTTTTTTTCTGAATTGAGACCGGTCTCAAGCAAACTTGCAATTTCTTGGACAGAGTCTGCATTTAATTCTTTTTGCCAAAATCTATTACCAGAAATAAGCTTCACAATAAAATCTAAAATTTCACCCCAGTCTAGCCATTTATTATTTTGATGTGCATATTTTAGCCCTCTTAGAAGATCTATTTGATATTTTATATTTATCTTTAAAAAGGGGGTAAGCCCTTCTCTAATAAATCTTTCTGGGGAACTTGCTACAAACTCATCAATACTGAGGGTTTCCCTAATAAAATCATCATAATTAACTTCGTTGTTGGGAGTGTAATTATTTATAAATTCAATTTTTTCTAAGTTACTCTTTTTTAGAAATTCATGCTTTTCGATAGGGTTTTTCTCTTTTAAAATACCAGCTCCATATAACCAGCGATGAAACCCTGGATGTTTAATTGGTGTATCATTTATCGAATTGTACTTCTGGTGCAATTCTTTAACTTTTAAATTCTCACACCTTAATAATGCTCCGAACCATTCTTTTTTGTAATATGCATTTTTTTCGCTATTTGAGTCTAAATCTTTTAATTCATCACGGGCACCAATCTCTTCAATCCAAGTAGTAATCGTCTCTAGCTCACCAGCAGAAAAGTTTTGACAGTTTTTTTTCAAAAGCTCATAAATCTCATGTATATAGGTTGTTTCAAGTGGGCTTTTTTCGAGATTCCAAAATATATCTTTAAATTCTTTGTAGTGATAGTTGATGATATGGAAAACTATTCTACGCAGAATTTCATATTTTGAGACCAGAAGCTGTTTTACTATCTCCCGCACCTTTTTGGATGGCTCTAGCTCCAACGTTTTGGTCAATAAGGTTACCAGCTGAGATTGATATTTATCAGGAGATGTTTTTTGTTCGTGTTCTTCAATAGTGGGAATCGATACAATATTGAACTGAACGGAGTCTTTTTTGAGAATTTTATTAATGATGCCTATAACAATTTTAGCCACTTCAATTTTGCAGAGAGAAATAATATTGTCAGAGTTCTTAGACAGTGTTTCATTTAAGTCGTACTCTTCTAATAGTCCCTCAAGTTCGTCGTCGTCGGAATGATTTCTTTCATATTTAGGTTGTAAAATAACTTTTAAAAGTGCAAGTACCAGATCTTTACTTTTATGCTTAATTAAAAACGGGAAAATTTTCTTCGCTATCATACTTTCCACTAGAATAGTTGAAAAAGCTGTGTCAAATGCTGAAGAAATAAATTCAATAGAGTTAAATGTGAAATATTCAATCGGTAATTCTGTCCATATTTCCATAATCACAGAGTCCACATTAGGATTTTGAAATTCGGAGTTTTGAGACAAAGAAGTGATTTCCTTTTTTCGATTTTTCATTTGGAGCTCAACTATGCTATTAAGAATCGAGTTGACTTTTTTGTAAGTATAAAGCTTGTTCTCTGGCTTTAAGGTATGGATTTCTTTACTGATATGAAACAGCAATTTCAAATACGGCCAAAATGGAACGGAGAACTTATCGTTATTATCTTTTATTGGCTTGGGATATTTTTCTGGAGAAAAACTACCTTCTTGATCCAAGTATTCTAGCCAATTCAATGCCTTTTCACTCTTACAAAGTTCACCTATGAAATACCTTTCTAACTCTAGGTTGCTTTTAATAATACGGAGAGTAGAATCTACTTTTTCCGTAGAGAAAAAGTGGATTGCATCATCAATTTGTGAAGCTGCCGTAGGCAGGTATTCAGTGAGAGAATATTGCTGATCCACCCAGAATTTAATTACGTCATGAAGTTGTTTATACCCATTTTCATCGATTGAGTAGTCAATCATTTGTATATTTAAATCTTTATAATACAGCGCTCGTAAATTTCTAAATTGCTCTTCACCTTTGAAAAAGGGCTCTAGGGTAAAATGCTTACCCGTGTATGGCTCACTTTTCTTCAGAAGAAAATCTAAGACTTCAAATTCTGAAAGCCCATAACCAATAAAAAGTACATGGTACTTTTCAAAAATTGTTTTTAAAAATGATGTAAAAGTGAGATCATTATAGCGTTGTATATATTGTGAGGCTGTAAATACCAAAGTTTCGGTATCTTTGATAGAACCATGAAGGTGATATAGTTTATTTCTGTCTAGGGTCTCCATAGAAAAGTCAGCTTCTTTGTAAATGATACCTCTTTGTGGAAATGCGCTATCAATGAGAGTATCCGCATTTGTTGTTAAAAAAAGAGCATTTATTTTGCTAAGAGACTTATATATATTTTTTTGCTCAGGTATTTCCTGCTTAAAACACAATGACTTCTTCATTTGTTTTTCAAATAAACTCTCATTACCACTTTGTTTCAAAAGTTGGTGACAAATAGTGACCAGTTCCTTAGAGTCTCTAATGTTTTGAAGTCTTTCTTTAGTTTTGAAATTAATTAATCTACTGTCGCCATTATTTACTGAGAAACAAACTTCTACGAGGTTGTTTGCTAACTGCTCCCAACTATCGCACCCCAATATTCGTGACACGCCAGCACCCACAAATATTGCTAATTTATTTTCTTTAATTGCTGTTTTAATTTCTGGAGGTAAATCAGGTAGTTTTCTAATGGTCAAAAAGGTCTCCGAATTTTCATCTGTGGTTTCTTTCAAAGTATACAGTAATTGTAAATATTCCTATATCCATAGAAGAATCATTTTTCTGAAAAAAGATATTGACATCACCAGCTCTTTTCTGGTTNCGAATNNNAAGTAAATTCAAAAAGAAAGGAGAAAAATATGTCTAAAAGCATAATCAGTCTGTCAACAGGAAGCCCAAATAGAAAGTTAGGATTTCAGGGGCTCAAATCGATCGCCGTCATAGGCTCAAGAAGCCTTCCATTCCTCAAGGCCAATCACGTAGGAGACATCGTCGACGACCTGCTAAAGCGAAAATATCACATTGCCACAGGCGGTGCGATTGGCGCCGATCAGTTCGTCATCGAACGCCTGCTTCGGTCTGGGAGGTCCGATCGATGCACGGTGTATTCGCCCTGGCAAAACTATGCGGGTTTTCCCGTCAAAGTCCGTGCCATGATGCGTCAGTTCAAAAGCTACGGTGGCAACTTGCTTTGGGGCGAAGTTTCAGGAAATGCCCCGCATCATATCGTCAAGATGGGTTTGTTGTTGCGCAACCAAATTATGGTTGATGCATGCTACGGGTTAGTAGCCTTCATCGATGGCCATGCTCGAGGCTCGATTTTTAGTATCAAACGAGCGGCCAAGAAACGGCTCACGATAGTGATCTTCCCACACGACTGCCACCTGCCCGAAATCGACTACGTGAAATGGGTACCACTCAAATGTGGTGGGGTCTGGGAAGACGGATTTAAGGCTGTATATCTGAAATAAAGGAGGGGGAATCATGACACTAATCATCACTAAACTTAAAGGGTCGTGTTTTGACCTGCTGACGTATCTCGCCGATCGAAACCATCGCTGGGCGCATCGATTGGCCTGTCAATTCTTGCCGTTTTAGGGAGTTAAAAAATGGAAAACAAAAAAGACAAAAAAGGGCCCACACGTTCTGCACCGCCGCCGGCCCCGGCGGTGCTGAGATCGGTGCTCACCCAAGGAGTTCGCTATGCCCTCTAAAAAGTTTGTAGTAGATCTATACATTCGGGTTTCCACCGATCGTCAGGCTCGAGAAGGAGACTCACTAGAAGAACAAGAAAATGAGCTCAAAAAGTTCTGTGACTATCGAAATTATCAAATTCACAATACATACATCGAGCGTGGACGATCAGGCGGAAATACAAACCGACCTGAATATCAAAAACTCATCAAAGATATCAAAAGCAGGAAAGTAAACGCCGTTGTCGTCAAAAAGCTGGATCGTTTGTCACGCTCTTTGCTGGATTTTGAGCACTTAGTCGGACTCTTGCAAGAGCATGATGTCGAGTTCATTTCCCTACGGGAAAACTTTGACACCACCGCTGCGATGGGCAAAGCGATGCTTCGCGTCGCGTTGGTTTTCGCTCAACTTGAGCGAGAACAAACCTCCGAACGAGTCAAAGATGTCTTTGCGTTTCGGGCAGAGCAAGGGCTTTTCAATGGCGGGACGTGTCCCTACGGATACGATACCGTCAGCAAAGAACTCATCCCCAACAAGCAAGAAAAGAAAATTGTAGAGTGTATGTTTGAGCTCTTTCTCAAGACCAAAGCCACCTCCATTGTTGAGCAAGAGCTCAACGCTATGGGCTTTCGAAACCGAAAAGGTCAGCTTTGGGATCGACGGCACATTCATATGATCTTGAAACGTCCGATATATAAAGGGATCATTCAGTGGAATGGCGGCACCCACAAGGGGGTGCACCAGCCACTCGTAAGTGAGGATAAATTTGATCGGGTCCAAGAGATTTTCGAGGAACGCAATTTCAATAGTTCTCGAGATCGGATTAAAGGGCTTCTAAAAGGGTTGGTGATTTGTGGGAAATGCGGCGAAACCCTGTCGCCCAACTACACGAAAAAGAAGAATGGCACGATCTACAGATATTATCGCTGTAATTCAACGATTAATCGTCGTAAAAAGCTCACAAAATGTTCGGTCTATGTGGCCTCGGAGGCCCTCGAAACTCTCACACTCGATACCATTCTAACGTATTCGACAGAATCGAAACTCGCTCAAATCAGACGTGATATTGAACTCAAAAATCAGGTTATTGAGAANAAATCAGTTGTGCTAAGTGCCGATATTGAGGCTAGGCAACTGTCACTCAAAACCGTGAAGCAGAAACGTGATCAATATCTCGATTCCTTGGTCACGGGTGGTTTCAGCAAAGACGAACGAGACAAAATCACCGCTCGGATCGATGAGTTTTCGCTAGAAGAAAAACAGACCCAAGCCCAGCTCTACAAGCTGGAATTTGAAAAGACCGAAACCTCTGAAAAACTGCTCACCATCGACAGCTTTAAACAGGCCATTGTGACGTTTAAATTTAACCATCTAAAGCTCTCAGAATCGGAGCTCAAACAGTGGTTGAAAGACAACATTTTGAAGATCGTTTATCAAGAAAATACAGTCGATATTGCATTCCGTTTGTTGGAGGATAGTTCGTAATTTTTGCACGGCCACCTTCATGTAATTTACGAACTAAAACCATTAACCGTAGTTGGAAAACCTAACATCAGTGGCTGGGCATAGTGTATTAACTTCGAACTGAAGATTTTAAATTCTAATTATTTAGGATGCTCTCTCGGACCGAAGAGATCGATGTCAAATTGGTTAATCTATTGTCTAAATTTTATCCAAGCTAACCGAGAGTAAATTGGAATCAAAAGAAGATGAAATATAACAAAAAATCCAAAATAAACTTGCGCGTAGGCTCTGGCTCTATGTTGACTCCACGATAGCTCCGTAGGAATATCAAACGATGGAATATAGATTGAAGCGCTTAGTATAAAAAAAATCACACATAGCAGTCCTACATACCATTTATTCCAGTTAAACTTTGATTTCCACAAAATTTGAAACAATATGGCCCCTTGTACTAAATAAGCTGTAGAAGTCGCTGAGTTTGGAATGAATTCATGCGCATTCGTAATAGATAGAAACGTACCAAAAGCTAAAGAGATATTTAACAATAAGTAGACAAGAACTATTTTGTTCATACCTTCATCATATAATCGCATTTAGAAACAGGCTAGATATTTCTTTAACTACCCATTTGAACTAAAAATGAATTTATAAGAATAAGACAGGCGCGCCCGCCAAAGCGCGCCGACTCCCCATCCAGCTTGGTTTGTTCAGAACGCTTATTTAGGCGTCACGTTTAAGATTTTATTTCCCATTTTAGAATTGTACAAGTTGCCCGTTCCTAGAAAAATAAAGATAAATCAGAGCCGCCCCGCCGCCCCCTCCCGGCGGGGCTTTTTGGGTGTGATTTTCATTGATCTAGTGATCAATGAAAATCACGCCCAAAAAACAGGAGGGGCTAGGCCCACATAGAAAACCCTAGTCCAGAGACAACAACAAAAATAAACCAATACAAAATATAGGCTAATATAGCTCGAGTTCCAATCAGCTTTCTTGACATTAAGATAGTCGGGATGCAAGTACCAACAGCCCCCAGCATAAAACTAAATGCTGGCCCATTTCCAAGTTGAAGAGCAAGTAATCCCTTTGTAATCGGTATTTCTTCGCCTTCACACGCATACACAGGTATTACTATTATCGCCGCAATGAGGTATGCAAGAAACCCTGTTCCGATATAGGTAGGAATTAGACTCGAAGGGATCCATACGGTTAACGCTGATGCAATAAAAATGCCTATTAAAAAATAAAAACCTAATGTTTTAGTAGTACTCCAAAATGTTTGAAGTAGGCTCCCTTTGTTGACACTCTCATTTGAACAGCCTGAATCCACACAGTAATTTTTCTGTTCAAAATCTGGCATTTTAAGCAACTTTCTTTTTTTACACAAATGGAAGATGTAACCTAGTAAAATCGCGCCAGTCATTGATGCAATGATCCGGCCAACTGTAAACTTAATACCTAAAAATCCATAAGTGAGGATTATAGTATGAGGAGCCAATAGAGGAGATACTAATAGAAATGCCTCCGTCACACCTAAACCGGCGTTGCTTTTTCTTAAATTTTCAGCTAAGGGTACTGTTGCACAGGCACACCCTGGAAGCAGTCCACCTAGGACACTTGCCCAGACTATTGCGAACCGACCCTTTAGAATTGGGGCCATCAATTTCTCGGTATCAAACTTTGTTTCAAGAATAGCTGAAAATAATGTTGCCCCTATAAAATAAGGGGCAACATCTATAAACATTGTTAGGAATTCAAAAAAACTTTTTGCATATAATATCCTTTTTATTTAGCCTTATTCGTGGGCACAAACCATTGGTAAATAGCCGGAATGACAAACAATGTCACCAAAGTAGAGGTGAGAAGTCCGCTCATCACAACTATCGCTAAGGGGCGTTGAATCTCACTGCCGCTTCCCGTAGATAATAACAGCGGGATTAGACCTAAAGTTGTAGTAATGGTCGTCATCAAAACGGGATTGATTCGTCTTAGAGCTCCTTCTAAAGCGACTAATTTTATATCTCGATCGTTCGAAATAGCTAGTTTATTCAAGTAACTTACCAATACCATTCCATTTCCCAGCGCTATTCCAAATAGTGCAATAAA
>NZJU01000049.1 GCA_002692325.1 Candidatus Pelagibacter sp. | reverse complement strand
AGAAGAAAAGTTGTTAAAAAATGATAAATTAAATCATAGTTATCCTCACTCTTGGAGATCAAAGGCACCATTAATTTACAGGGCTACGCCACAATGGTTTATTTCTATGCAACAGAATGATTTAAGAAAAAAAGCTATTGATGCAATACATAAAACAAATTTTTTCCCAAAAAAGGGAAAAGAAAGACTTTTATCAATGATTGAGGGAAGACCAGATTGGTGCGTTTCTAGGCAGAGAGTATGGGGAGTCCCTTTGCCAATTTTTATTAATAAAAAAACAAAAAAACCGCTAAAAGACCAAAAAGTAATAGATAGAATTGCTTCGATTTACGAAAAACAAGGATCTGATTGTTGGTTTACTGACGGTCCAAAAGTATTTTTAGGAGATGATTACAAATCTGATGATTATGAAAAGCTTAATGATATTGTAGAGGTTTGGTTTGATAGTGGCTCAACACATAGTTTTGTATTAGAAAAAAGAAAAGATTTAAAATGGCCTGCAGATATGTACTTAGAGGGATCTGATCAACATAGAGGATGGTTTCACTCTTCACTATTAGAATCTTGTGGAACAAGAGGCGAAGCACCTTTTGATAGCATTCTTTCTCATGGTTTTGTCGTAGATGGCAAAGGTATGAAAATGTCTAAATCAATGGGTAACGTAATTTCACCAGAAGAAATTTTAAAAAATTATGGTGCTGATATACTAAGAATTTGGGTCTCAGCTTCTGATTACTCTGAAGATTTAAGAATAGATAAAAATATCCTAATACAGCATGCTGAGTCTTACCGTAAAATTAGAAATACTTTTAGGTTCATGCTTGGAAATTTAAAAGATAAATTTGAAAAACAAAATTTTGAAAAAATTAAATTCAATGAACTCGATGAACTTGATAAATATATTTTACATAAGCTATCTATAATTGGAAAGTCTGTAGATGCGAGTTTAAAAGATTACAATTTTCATAAATTATATAAAGAATTATTAAATTTTTGTACATTAGATCTTTCATCGTTTTATTTTGATATAAGAAAAGATGTCCTTTATTGTGATAGCTTAGACTCTAAAAAGAGGAAAAACTGTGTAATTGTACTTAATATTATTTTAGAGAGCTTATTGAAATGGTTTGCTCCTATATTAGTTTTCACTACTGAAGAAATCTACGGTTTGATTAATAAAAACGAAGAAAGCATTCATGAAAAAGATTTTGTCAGAATACCAAAAACTTGGGAAAATGACTTACTTTATGAAAAATGGTCTAATTTGTTTAAGATTAAACAAGAAGCAAATGTTGCAATAGAGGAAAAAAGAATTAGCAAAGAAATTGGATCGAGTTTAGAAGCAGAGATAAAGCTTTTTATAAACAAAGAAAAATTTGATTTGCTTGGAGACATAGATATGGCAGAATATTTTATTGTCTCAAAAGCAGAAAAAAATCTTGTGAATGAGGATGAAATAAAAATTGAAGTAATCAAAGCCAGCGGAGAAAAATGTGAAAGATGTTGGAAAATTTTAGATAAAAAATGTAATCGAGAAAATTGTCCAATAAAATAGGAAGTGAGAAATCTGATTAATTTTAAAGATATTAAAAATGAGATTTTCATAAGGGAGAACTTCTACTCTTTGATAATTATTTTAATTATTTTCTTAATAGATAGATATTCTAAAGTTCAGATTATAAATAATTTTAGCGATAATGCTTTCTATATAAATAATTATATTAACTTGGATTTAATATGGAATACAGGAATTGGCTTTGGTTTATTGAGTTTTGAGGCCAGTTGGGTTTACAACTTAATATCATTGACTATTGGGTCGGTAATTATTCTATTGTTTTATTATGCTATAAAAGCTAACACCTCCGAAAAGATTATTTGTTCTTCAATAATAGGTGGCGCAATAGGAAATTTTTATGACAGAGCTATTTTTAATGCAGTTCCGGATTTTATAGACCTGCATTATGGTAATCTCCACTGGTTTACCTTTAATATCGCGGATATATTTATCACTTTAGGAGTATTTTTGTTAATTTTAATTAGTATATTTAAAAAAGATGAGAATTGAGAAATTAAAAAAATTTATAAGCATCATCCTCCTTTTTTTTATTTTAGCTAATTGCGGCACCTTTAGCGAAGCGGGAAAAATACTTAGAAATGAGAAAATAAAAACTACTGATGAGTTTTTAGTCGAAAAAAAAGAACCTTTAACTACTCCACCAGAAATTTTTGAATTACCAAAACCCGAGGAATTGAAAAAAGAAAATACTGCTCAAAGTAAGATTCAGGGTATGCTTAATTCAAAAGGCAATACAGCTCAGGACAATGACAAAAGTTCAGCTGAAGAAAGAATTTTAAAAAACATTAAAAAGTGAAAAAAATAGAAAATTTTACTATAACAAATAATATAAGTAAAAAAACCAATTCAAAAAAATTTACAAAATCAACATTTTTTAACCAAAAAATTTTTCAAGAATCTTTAATTGGTAATAAAAATTTTTTCCAATACTTCCATCAAAATTATAAATTAAATTTTGCTAGATTTAACAAATTTAAAAAATTTAAACAAATTGTAATTGTTGGTATGGGGGGGTCCTCTCTTGGTGCTAATGCGATAAAAAGTTTCTTAATAGAGAGAATAAAAAAAGATATAATTTTTTTTGATAATCTTGATGAACTAAAACTTTATAACTTCGATAAATCAAAAAAATTTGGCAAATTTTTGTTTATTATAATATCGAAGTCAGGAAATACTTTAGAAACAATATTAATATCAAATTTTCTAAACTCAAAATATCTGAAAAAAAATAATACCATTATAATTACTGAAGATAATAATAATGCTTTAAATTCTTTCGCCAAAAAAAGGAATTTTGAAATAGTAAAACATAATCCTACAATTGGAGGCAGGTATTCTGTCCTTTCAGAGGTAGCCATGTTGCCTGCTTTTCTGATGGGTTTAAAAATAGACAAATTCAAGAAAGGAATTCTTTCTGTAACAAAAAAAAATAAGTCCAAATTATTTTTGGGTGTAAATGAAATGGTAAAAAAATTTCAAAGTAAAAAGTATAGTTCACTGGTATTATTAAGCTATCATCCAAGACTAGAACAATTCCTCTTTTGGTATCAGCAACTATTCGCTGAAAGTCTTGGCAAAAAAGGAAATGGGTTACTGCCGGTTGTCTCATCTACCCCCAAAGACCACCATAGTCTTTTACAGCTTTATTTAGACGGACCCAAAGATAAGATTTTTTATTTTTTTAGCATTGATGAAAGTAGTGGGAAAAAATTAAAAAACAATTTTTTTGGATCCAAGTTTAATATTTTGAGTCAAAAAAGTTTATCAGAGATAGCTAGAATTCAAAAAGACTCTTTAATAGACGTATTTGAAAGAAAAAAAATACCTTTCAGAGAATTTAAAATTACATCCACTAATGAAGAGAGTTTAGCGGAGCTTTTCTCGTTTTTCATGTTAGAAACTTTCCTAATTGGAAAAAAGTTGAAAATAAATCCTTTTGATCAACCAGCAGTGGAGGAGGTTAAAAAAAGAACTTTCCAACGATTAAAAAATCGTACCAAATAAAATTTTAGATCTACCATAAAAACTTTCCTTTAAGATCTTAAAAAAATTAGGGTAATGTTCATCAGATCTTTTTTCTCTATGGATGATAATTAAATTATTCTTTTTATATAATAAAAATTCTTTAATTTGCTTAATTTCTTCTAAATAATCCAAATTTTTAAAAGGAGGGTCAAAAAAAATAATATCGAACTTTTTTTTATTTATTTTTAAAAATTCACTTACATTCATATTTGAACATAATGACTTATTTTGTAGATTTGTTTCTCTCAAATTATTTTTCAAGATATTAAATGGTATGTTATTTTGTTCTACAAAATTAACTTGTTTTGCCCCTCTTGATAAACACTCTATTCCGAAAGAACCAGTACCTGAGTATAAATCTAAAATTTCAGAATGCTTTATCTTAATCTGAAACAAATTTGAATGATTGATTATATTAAAAATACTTTCTTTTACTTGATCTTTCAAAGGTCGAGTTAAATTTGATTTAACGTGATGAATTTTTTTTCCTTTTAATTCACCGCTTACGATTCTCATTTTCCTATCACTCTCCATCCTATATCCTTTCTAAAAAAACCATCTTTCCAATTAATTTTTTTTAATAACTTAATTAAATTTATTCTTATCTTTTTAAAAGAAGTACCAACATTTGTAACATTAAGAACTCTTCCTCCGCTTGAAACAATTTTAGATTTTAAAATTTTAGTGCCAGCATGAAAGATGAAAGTATTATGTTTAATATTTATTTTCTTTAAATTTTCTAACGGTTTATTCTTTTTAAAAATTCCAGGATATCCTTTTGAGCATAAAACAATTGTCATACATTTCAAATTATTCCATCTTATCTTAATATTAGATAACCTATTTTCGACTGCTGCCTGGATAATTTCTAAAATATCTGTTTTAATTCTTGGCAATATTACTTGGCACTCTGGATCACCCATTCTTACGTTGAATTCTATTAAATATGGATCATTATCTTTTATCATTAAGCCGGTATATAAAAATCCAGTGTAAGGTTTATTTTTTAATGTGAGAGCTCTTAAAGTTGGTTTGACAATTCTATTTATAATCTTTTTTTCAATTTTTTTATTTAACAAAGGGGAAGGGGAATAAGCTCCCATCCCACCGGTGTTTGGTCCAGTATCTTTTTCACCAACTCTTTTATGATCTTGCGCAGATCCAAAAAAAATTAAAGATTTTTTATCTACTATTGAAAAGTAACTTAACTCCTCCCCAACTAAAAATTCCTCTAAAACTACTTTTTTTGAATCTCCTATCTCTCCCGAAAAAATTTTATTACAGAAATATTTTACTTGTTTTATGTTTTTACAGATTTTTACTCCTTTCCCCGCCGCTAAACCATCTGCTTTGACCACTATAGGAAAATTATTTTTTTTTAAGAAAATTTTTACATCCGAAAAACTTTTGCATATTTTATATTGCGCCGTTGGAATTTTGAATTTTCTGCACAATTGTTTTACAAATGCTTTTGAGCCTTCTAATTTAGATGCAAATTTAGATGGGCCAAACACTTTAATATTTTCTTTTCGCAAATAATCAACCATGCCTTTAACTAATGGCAATTCAGGTCCAACAATCACTAATTTAATCTCATTTTTTTTAATAGAATCCTTAATATTTTTAAAATCTAATAAATCAATATTCAGATTTGTTGCTATTGCATGGGTTCCAGCATTTCCTGGGATACAAAAAATTTTACTTATTTTTTTTGATTCAAAAAATTTTAGGCATAAAGCATGCTCTCTTCCACCGCTTCCAATAATTGCAATATTCATAAAGAATTTATATTATATAAATATTATATGTTTAAAACCAAAGCAAAACTTAAATTCAAGCCAAATTCTTTTGATGTGATAGAACATGGAGACCACGTTATTTGCGCTGTAAGTAACAAATTGATTCCTTTAGAAAGCTTAAGTTATTGGAATGTAGAATTACAAGAGGCATATTTTTCACCTATTGAGGTGAAAATACGTCACGAACAAATCAAAAATGGAAAATAATTATTTCCATCTATTGTGTGTCCAAATCCATTGACCAGGATTACGCAAAATAAGTTTTTCAATTAGATCATTTAAATTTTCAGTAATTAACTCTTTGTCACTCGATTTAGAATCTTTATATAAAATTGGTTGCATTACTTCCATAACAAATTTTTCGTTCCTTAATCTATAGATATAGATAGGAACAATTTCTAAATTAAACTTTTTTATCAATTGCGCAGGTAAAGTTGTTGTTAAGGCCTCTCTACCTATAAATTTTGATTTTATACCTTCACTTAATCTTTGGTCCACCATAAGTGCTATATTAAAACCATCATTAATCAAATTTATAGTTTTTTTTAAGCCTTTAATTCCTTTTCTAATTTGAATTTTGCAAATATATTTTTCTCTTAAATATTCCATCAAGGGATTTAAAAATAAATTATTTAAAGGTCTATAAATCGTCGCTAATTTAATATTTCTTTTGGTAAGCTCCATTGACATGAGCTCAAAATTAGCAAAATGACCTGAAACAAAAATTACTTGTTTTTTTTTTTTAATAATATTATCTAAGAATTCCTCACCTTTAATCTCAATATGATTGTTCTGTTCCATGAATCTTCTTAAATACATATACTCAACAAAAGTTTTAGCATAATTAGACNACATAGATTTTACAATTTCTTTTTTATTTATATGAGTTTTATTTTTAATTAGTTCTAAATTTTCGTCTACAACTTTTTTTGATTTAATCAAAGGACCTAAATTTTGAAAAATAAATGAAAAAAATATTCTACTAATCTTTAATCCCAAAATTTTAACTAAAAAAAACATTAAATAAATTAAAACTGACTGAAAAAAATATGTTATTATTTTCATTAAAAATAACCCATTATATTTTTTAGAAATTCTTCCTCATTTTCAATATCTAGTTTGACCTTAAGAAAATCTATGTTTTTAAAACCAACTTTCCTAAGTCTGAAATAATCTTTTTCTGTAGTAACAATTTTAAGATCTAACTTCTTTGATAATTCGTAAATATAATCCATGTCTTTTTTTTTAAATGTATAATGATCGGGAAAAGATAATTCTTTAATAACATTTAAACCATTTTCTTTTAAAATTTCAAAAAAGTTATTTGGGTTGCCGATTCCGGCAAAACACAATATTTTTTCATATTTTAAATTTTCTGCATTTTCCAAAGTATATTTTGTATAAAATATATTAACATCTTTATTAATACTTTTTAATTTCGACTCAAACACTTCATTTTTTTTACCATTCAAAACTACAATTTGACATCTGCTGATGCTATTCAAATCTTCTCTAAGTGGGCCCGCTGGTAGCACTAAACCGTTTCCTATTAATTGTTTTGTATTAAAACAAACAATGTTTAAACCTGCCTTAATGTTAAAATCCTGCAAACCATCATCCATTATTATATAGTCATGACCACTATTTATTGCTGCGCTTATTGCGGTTTCTCTCTTTTCATTCTCAAATAATTTAACTGAATTTTTTCTGATTAACTCAACTTCATCAAAGTGTGATTTATATTTCTTTTTAATAATTGCAGAATTTTTGTTTTTTTTCTCAAGTAATTTAGAAACTTTGATAGCTAGAGGGGTTTTGCCTGTTCCACCAAGATAAATATTTCCAATACAAATAACTGGATTTGAAAAAACTTTATTTTTTGAAAGAATTCTTTTCATATAAAATAAAATTTTGTAGATGATGGAAAAAGGAAATAATAAAAAACTTATTATACTCTTTTCATCCCCCCAAAATTTTGGCTTTATATAATTCATTACAAAAACTTTTGTATTTCTATTAAGGTTTTATCTAAAATATGTTTTCCATTTTGAGTTAATATTTCAATATTTTTACTATTTTTTTGTACTGGAAAATTAAAATTCTCTTTCAAATTTTCAGCAAGTTCGTTTTCATCTTTAATTTTTTTTGAGATCTGAAGACCATCAAGATAATTATAAATTTCAGTAAAATTTGAAACATTTGGCCCATAAAAAATTTTACAACCATTTTTTGCTGCTTCGATAGGATTTTGCCCTCCATCGTTTTTAAATTTTTTGATTAAAGATTTACCTATGAAAACATTCTTACAATAATAAAAAAATTCTGATAAAGACCCAAATGAATTAATAATTATTATTTCTTTATTTATCAACATGTTTTGACCGGAGTTTAGAATTTGCGCCGAGAGACCTAAATCTTCTGCCTCTTTGAAAATTTTTTTTGAATTAATAATATGACGTGGAATAATTACAGAAATTATATTATCTAATTTCTTTTTCAATTTTAAATGTGTTTTTAAAATAATTTCGGTCTCTCCTTCATGAATACTAGCCGCACACCATATTTTTGAACTTTCTAAAATACTTTCGCTGACTCTGTTATTTACTTTGGGAAAATAGTTTTGAGAAAATTTTAAATTTCCGATATATTTCATCTTCTCGACACCTATTTCTCTAAGGTTCTGCTCCGACTCAATGCTACATGGCAAACAAAGATCAAATTTACTAAAAATATTTCTAGCAGTAGATCTAAAAATCTTCCATCTAGTAAACGTTTTATTTGTTATTCTAGCATTCAATAAGATTAATTTGATACCTTTGTCTTTTATAATTGATAAAGAATTCGGCCAAATTTCAGAGTCTACAAAAATGATCAGCTTTGGTTTCCAGATATTTAAAAATTTTTTTACTATAATAGAATTGTCCAAAGGAAAAAATCTGTGTACAAGATTGTTATATTCTTTAATTTTTTCTTTTACAATTTTTGCAGAGCTAATCGTATTTGTTGTAATCAAAATAGGATCTTTATTTTGTTTCCTCTTAATCTCTTCAATTATTGGAAAAATAGTTAAAGCTTCCCCAATACTCGCTGCATGGAACCAAATACAGTTTTGATAGATTAATTTGTAATTTTTTTTTGGTAGAATCTTTTGACTTAAACTTTCGAATGTTTCCTTTTTAAAAATTACTCTAATAAATAAAATTAGAATAACTAAGGGCAATACTAAAAAAGTTGAAATCTTATATATTAAAAGCATTAATTTACTTTAATTGATTTTTATACAAAATCTTATATTCGTCACAGTTTTTTATCAAATGTGAATGATCACCTGAATCAATAATAATTCCGTCTTTTATTACAAATATCTTATTTGCATTATGAATTGTAGAAAGTCTGTGTGCAATTACAAGTGTAGTTTTATTCTTAGTTAAATTATTTATAGCGTTCTGTACGATCCTCTCAGACTCCGAGTCCAAAGATGATGTTGCCTCGTCCATTAAAATGATAGGTGATTGTTTTAAAATTGCTCTTGCAATGGAAAGCCTTTGTTTTTGACCGCCAGATAACCTTATTCCATTTTCTCCAATTACAGTCTCGTAATTTTTAGGTAGCTTATTGATAAACTCACTTGCTGCAGCGAATTCGCATGCTTTATCTATTTCATCATTAGAAGCGTTTAAATTAGCATATGCAATGTTTGCTCTAATAGTATCATCGAACAAAATTACATCCTGACTTACCAATGAAATGTTTTTTCTTAATGAATGAAGACTTACTTTATTTATTTTTTGATCATCAATAAGAATTTCTCCATTTTGCGGGTCGTAAAATCTAGGTAATAAATTTATTATCGTACTTTTTCCAGCACCACTGTGTCCCACAAAAGCTGTTATTTCACCTCCTTTTATATCCAAATTAATATTTTTTACTGCTTTTTTATCTGTTTGAAGGTAGTGAAAAGAAACATTTTTAAAATTGATGTCACAATTTTTTAATTCTAATTTGGGCAAATCACTTTCCTCTCTAATTTGAACTGGCTTATCTATAACTGAATAAATTCTCTTCGCCGCCGCCGCACCTTGATGTGCAGCCATATTTATTGTGGCTAGCGACCTTACTGGTTGATAGGCAAGCATCATTGCTGCCAAAAAAGAGAAAAATTGATTTATTTCTAATTCACCGGATGAAATTAAAATCCCAGAATAATAAATAAATCCAGCAATCATTACTCCGGTTAGCGCTTCCATAATGGGAGTGGTTCTAACTAATATTTTAGCAATTTTTATATTTTTATCGACCAACGAGTCGATTTTACGATTAGCATTTGTTAATTCTTCATTTTCTCTTTGATAAATTTTTATCATTCTTGAACCCTTAATAATTTCATTTAAAAAAGTAGCAACAACTCCAGCAATCGAGCCTGCCTCACCTGTTGCTTTTCCCATTCTTTTTCCTAAAGATTTTACTAAAGCTGCTGCTAAAGGCATTATAAGAAGAGCAAAAATAGCTAATTTCCAATTTTGATAAAACATTAAGCACGTAAGGCAAAATAAAGTTAAACTATCTTTCATAAGATTTAAAACACCTGCGCTCACAAATGATTGAACTTGAGTGCAATCATACATTATGTTCCCAACATACTTTCCGGAGTGTCTGTTATCTAGTGTTTGCACATCAGATATCAAGATATGACCTGCAATTTTTTTTTGTAACTCTCCTGAAATTTTATTTCCAACAGTAAAAATTAAAGTCCTTGCGAAGTAAAGCGATAACCCTTTGGCCGTGAAAGCAACAATTATACCCAATGGAATTAAAAGAGCTAAAGTATTGTCTTTGTCTAAAAATATTTTTTTTACAGCAGGGTCTAATAACCATGCAGTGCCAGAAGTGCTTATAGCCACTATTACTGACAAAAATAGTGCAAGAAAAATAACATTAAGGTATTTTTGAATATTCTCTCTAAATAATCTTTTTAAAATTTTTACTAATTCACCTTTTTCCATAAGTTATATCGCAAATACTAAAAATAAAGAAATTCCAGATAAGTTGTTAAGTTTAAATGCTTTCAAGCATTTTTGAGAATCTTTTTTATCAAAATAATAAACCTGAAAAATTTTTAGAAATACAAATACTAAAAAGAGTGCAGTGACAAGATTTATCCCCAAATATTTATTTAAAAGATAAAATAAAAGAATAATAGTAATGCTATAGCTTATGCCCACAAATAATTTTATATTATTTTTAAATTTTATAGCTGTAGATTTTAAACCTATTATTTCATCATCTGACATATCTTGAACACCATAAATTGTGTCATATCCCAATGTCCAAAATATGGCTGCTAAGTAAAGTATTAATACGTTTAGATTCATTTCCATTCCCATTGCCGCCCAAGCCATGATTATTCCCCAATTAAAAGTTAGACCTAGAAATAATTGAGGCCAATAAGTAATTCTTTTCATAAAGGGATAACTAAATGCTAGTATCATTGAAATTAAGCCAAGAAAAATTGTCGTCATATTGAATTGTATTAAAATTAAAAATGCCAACATACAAAGAAGAGCCGTATAGACCAAAGCTCTCTGTGGACTTATTTTTCCTGATGCTATTGGCCTATCTTTAGTTCTTTTGACTCTATAATCATAATTTTTATCTATAAAATCGTTGAATATACAGCCAGCACTTCTCATCAAGACAGAACCAAGAAAAAATAAAATAAGATAGTAAAAAAAATTCTCATTTTTTTCTATCCCATTAGCATACGCAAGCCCCCAAGCGCATGGCCAAAATAACAACATAAAACCTACCGGTTTTTTTATTCTAATTAGATTTATAAATAATTTAATTTGTGTCATTTAAGATATTACTTGTAAATATCAAACACAAATTACATAATCAAATCGATTCGTTATGGATATAGATTATACAGTTACTGCGCTTATGTTCCCTGCAATACCATTAATTATGGCAGTTTATAGTAATAGATTTCATACTTTGAGCGCTCTAATACGAAAACTTCATGATGAATATGTATTTCAAAAACAAATACCACCTGCTTGGGAAAAACAACTTCATAATTTAAACAAGAGAACTAATTTGTTGAAATATACCATGGGCTTTGCAAGTTTTGGTTTTTTATTTAATATGTTAACAGTATTTGCTCTTTATTTAGATGAATTGCAGATTGCTAGAATGATATTTGCTGCTTGCTGCGTATGTATGATAGCCTCAATATTTATTTTTCTTCAAGAAATAAGACTTTCTAACCAGGCTTTAAAATTTCACCTTAGCGATATGAAATCAATGAAAGACGATTACTAGGACTCTTTTTTATTTAATGTCTTCTTATAAAGTGAAACACCTTCGATTTTTTTATTTTTATAAGACGCTGTAAAAGTCTCAAGTTGCCAACCAGACATTCTTTTGATTAGTTCATTTAGGTTGCTATTTTTCCAATCATTTGGTGTGTTTGGATCTTTCCATATCTTCTTTTCACTCAATGTCCTTGCGCAACCATAACAAAATCCAGACCTTGGATCATTTTTGCATATACTGATACAGGGTGAAATAATTTTCATTGTATTTAAGGTATCAGTATAGACGGTCCTAATAATTTTCTAGCTTCTAGATCAGCGTGAGCTTTATTTGCATCCTCTAAGCTATATTCTTTAAAAATATCCATTTTTAATTTACCATATTTTACCTTCTCAAATATTTCATCTGCACCAGTTTGAATTTCTGTTTGATTGGTAAAGTAATGACCCACAGAGGGTCTGGTAAAAAATAAACTTTTTGCTTGAATATCCTTAGGAACATCTACTGGATCTAAAGGTCCCGATGCATTTCCAAAGCTTACCATAATTCCTCTAGTTTTAAGACAAGCGATAGAACCTTTGAAGGTACTTTTTCCCACTCCATCAAAAACTGCTGGCACACCCTCATTGTTAGTAATTTTAAGTACCTCTTTAGCAAAATCTCCTTTATTGTAATTTATAACATAATCGTAACCATTTTTCTCTGCGATTTTTATTTTTTCATCTGAACCAACAGTTCCAATAACTTTAGCACCAATGCTATTAGCCCATTGTGCAAATATTTGGCCTACTCCACCTGCTGCTGCATGAAACAAAACTGTCTCTCCAGCTTTCAGCTTGTAGGTCTTACAAATTAAATAATTTGTCGTTAAGCCTTTAGTCATCAAAGTTGCTGCGATCTTAGGTGATATAAATTCAGGAAGTTTTACTGCTATTTTCGCAGGTATAATTCTTTGTTGTGAGTAGGCTCCTATTGGCATTGATGCATAAGCAATCTTATTTCCTACGTCAAAATTTTTTACCTCAGAACCTATTTTTTCAATTTTTGCAGCTGCCTCAAGTCCGATTCCTGAAGGCAAAGGTAATTTATATAGCCCTGATCGATGGTAAGTATCAATATAATTTATTCCAATTGCTAAATTTGTTACTTTAATTTCATGTGGACCTGGTTCGCCAACACTAGTTTCCTGAAGTTCCAAAACTTCAGGACCACCATTTTTTTTAATTACTATGGATTTTGGCATTAATATTTTGCGAAGGTACCGTTGTTATAATCTTGAATAGCCTCAAGTATCTCAGCTTTTGTATTCATAACAAATGGTCCACCTCTTGCAATTGGCTCTCCGATTGGCTTTCCAGCAATAAATAAAAACTCAGATTTCTTTAGAGCGCTTACTTTTAGTTTGTCCCCTTTATTTAGTAAAATTAAATTAGAATCTCCTGTTGTATTATGACTCTTTTCTCCAACTTTTAACTCTCCCTTAAGCAAATAAATGAATGAATTGTGACTAGATGGTACGTTACAGTTGAATTCTCTTCTTTCCTTTAAGATAATATGAAAATAAATTGGTTCAACATTGTGATTCTTTTCAGGACTCTCAGCTTTCTCATATTTTCCGGCAATTACTTTTACAATTTTATCTTCATCTTTGTGCACACCAATTTGGTCTCTTTTAAAGTATAAGTACTCAGGTTTATTTTTTTTTAATTTAGCTGGCATGTTTATCCAAAGTTGAAAACCTAGCAGTTTTCCCTCTTTCATAGCTGGCATTTCAGAGTGAATTATACCTCTTCCTGTTTTCATCCATTGAACATCTCCAGAAACCATCATACCTTTGGCACCTGTACTATCTTGGTGCTCGAACTCACCGCTTAACATGTAAGTTACTGTTTCTATTCCTCTATGCGGGTGAGGAGGAAATCCTGCTACATAGTCATCTTTATTATCAGAACCAAATTCATCTAACATCAAAAACGGATCCACATAGTCTGCTTCAGGTGTCCCAATACTTCTTTTTAATTTTACTCCAGCACCATCAGATGCATTCAAGGCTTTTATAATTTTTTTAACTTCAATTTGTGACATTGTTCGAATATAATTAAATTTTAGATGATATCAAGTAATTGCGATAAGTTGATTATCTTATTTTTTGGTTGATAATCAAGATTATCAAACTTAGAGTTATTTCTATTTACCCAAACAGAATTGTAACCATAATTACCAGCTCCTGCGACATCCCAGGTATTTGCACTTAAAAAAGTTATTTCACTAGGTTTGACGTTATATTTTTTCACAGGTATTTCATAAACTTTTGGGTCAGGTTTATATACTTCTACCTCTTCGACTGAAAAAAGGTCATCAAATAGATTATTCATTTTATTGCTTGATACTAATTCCTGCAACAGAGCCGGTGTTCCGTTCGAAAGTATTGCAAGTCGAAGATTTTTATTTTTTAGGTTTTGTAAGACCTCTTTTATTTCTGGATACGGGGTTAAAGTTTTATAGAGATCTAATAATTCATTCTTCATACTTTTGTCTATACTAAAAACATTCATTGATTTATCCAAGCTATCTTCAGTTATTTGCCAAAAGTTTTTATGCCTCTTCATCAAACTTCTCAACCAAGTATATTCAAGCTGTGTAGTTCTCCAAAAATTTGAAAAGTTTTCCCACTTATCTCCAATTTTATCTTTGCATTTTTCTGCAGCTGAATTCACGTCAAACAAAGTGCCATATGCATCAAATACTATTACTTTTGTGCTCATAATTTATTTAACATTATGAGAACCATCACAAAGTGGTTGGTCACTTGTTTGTTTGCATGTACAGAAAAAAACCTTTTTAGATTGATCTGCTTTAAAAACTACAGACTTAAAAACTGTTCCTTTGTGTGATCCGTCACAAAATGGTTGCTTTGCACTTTTTCCACAAGAACACCAAAAATACGATTTTCCTTTGACTACATCTACTCCTATAGGAGTATCTCCAGCTCTTTCTCCTTTTGCCATTATAAGCTCCTTTAATAAATCTTATTTTTTTATATTATGTTAATTAATTATGAATATTAGATTATATCAACCTAACAGTATAGCTGAAAATACGACTAAATTATTATCAAAAGAACACACCCATTATGTTGTAAATGTAATGCGATTAAAAAGAGGATCAAGAATAAATTTTTTTAATGAGGAAGGAGAATGGGAAGGTGAAATTATTTTTTTAAATAAAAATAGGGTAGAAGTAAAGTTTTTAAAAAAAATAAAAAAAAAAATTGTGTCATCAAAAGTCGAACTAGCTATTTGTTTAATAAAAAAAAATTCGTTTGAAACTATTCTTCAAAAAGCAACCGAACTTGGTATTAAAAAAATTATTCCAATAGTTTCTGAAAGAACCGAGGTCAAAGAATTAAATTATGACAGAGCAAACAAAATAGTCATAGAGGCAACTGAACAGTCTAATCAATTAAAACCACCTGAAATTCTTGAAGTAATCAAATTATCAAATTTCTTAGACAATATGGATAATACATCTCAACTTTTATTTGCTGATGTAAACTCAATGAATAAAATAAAAAAAGATTCTTTAAATTCTGAAAAACAAACTTTTATTTTAATTGGTCCGGAAGGCGATTTCTCTTTAAATGAGAGAGAGCTAATTATGTCTAAAAGCAATTCAATTCCATTTTCTTTATCGAAAAGTATATTAAGGTCAGATACCGCTGCTATAAGCGCTATTTCATTGGTAAATTTTATTCTTAATGACCATTAATTGTCGCATTAATTGAAATTGTTAAATTATAAAAATGGTATATATAAATTATATGCGATTAATTGCTTACATACTATTATCACAATTTACTACAGGTAAACTTTTAGCTAATCAACCAAAAGACTGGCAGTTAGGTTTTCAGAGCTCAGCATCTAAATCGATGAGCGACATAGTTTTATTTCATGATTATATGCTTTTACCTATCATCACCGCAATAACAGTTTTCGTTTTATTTTTAGTAATTTACGCATGTATAAAATTTAGGGCAACAAAAAATAAGGTTGCTTCCCAAACTAGTCACAATACTGCTATAGAAATATTATGGACATTAGTACCATGTTTAATTTTAATTGTAATGGCTGTGCCTTCATTCAAAGTTTTGTATTCTCAAGATAAAATACCTCCCGCAGACGTGACAGTAAAAGCTGTAGGGTATCAATGGTATTGGGGTTATGAATATCCGGACGAAAATATTATTTTTGATTCATATATGATTGAAGAAAAAGATTTAAAAGCTAATCAACCTAGATTATTGAGTGTTGACAACGAAGTTGTAGTTCCAGTGAATAAAAATATTAAAGTTTTGATTACTGCAAATGACGTTCTGCATGCTTGGGCACTGCCCTCATTTGGAGTTAAAAGAGACGCGGTACCTGGAAGAATTAATGAAACTTGGTTTCGAGCAGATAGAACAGGAACATTTTATGGACAATGTTCAGAATTATGTGGTATCAAACATGCTTTCATGCCAATTACTGTTAGAGTTGTAACGGAGTCAGAATATAAGGAGTGGTTAATAGGAGCAAAAGAAAAATTTGCTAAAGATATTATTGATAAAGATAATAAAATTGTAAAAAAAGTTACTTTGAAAGGTATTAGATAATTATGTCATCGATTACAGCGGACTCACACCATCATACACCTACTGGCTGGAAGAGGTGGGCTTACTCAACAAATCATAAAGATATAGGAACAATGTATTTAATCTTTGCAATAATCGCTGGATTAATAGGATCAGCATTCTCGGTCATTATGAGAATGGAGTTGATGCATCCAGGCGACGGTATTCTTGGAGGTAATTATCATTTATACAACGTTTTAGTTACTGGACATGGTTTGATAATGATATTTTTTATGGTTATGCCAGCAATGATTGGAGGCTTTGGTAATTGGTTTGTGCCAATTATGATAGGTGCTCCAGATATGGCTTTTCCGAGAATGAATAATATTTCTTTTTGGCTATTACCTGTAGCATTTATTTTACTTTTATCCTCAATATTTGTTGATGGACCTCCAGGTCAAACTGGAGTTGGCGGAGGCTGGACGATTTATCCTCCATTATCCTCTAAAACTGGACAACCTGGTCCAGCAATGGACTTAGCAATTCTAAGTTTACATATCGCTGGAGCCTCCTCGATTTTAGGAGCAATAAATTTTATAACAACAATTTTAAACATGAGAACTCCAGGCATGACGTTACACAAGATGCCTTTATTTGCATGGTCTATTTTAGTTACGGCATTTCTTCTATTATTATCCCTACCTGTGTTAGCGGGTGCTATAACTATGCTTTTGACTGATAGAAATTTCGGAACAGCTTTTTTTGAAGCACAAACTGGTGGTGATCCAGTTTTATTCCAACATTTATTTTGGTTTTTTGGTCATCCTGAAGTTTACATTTTAATTTTACCCGGTTTTGGAATGATCAGTCATATTATATCTACCTTCTCTAAAAAACCAGTATTTGGATATTTAGGAATGGCTTATGCGATGGTAGCTATAGGTGTAGTAGGCTTTGTAGTGTGGGCTCACCACATGTATACTGTGGGATTAGACACAGACACAAAAGCATACTTCCTGGCTGCAACTATGATCATAGCTGTTCCAACAGGAATAAAAGTATTTTCTTGGATAGCTACAATGTGGGGAGGTTCAATAAGTTTTCAGACCCCAATGTTGTTTGCTATAGGTTTTATAGTCCTATTTACATTAGGTGGGGTTACTGGAGTAGTTTTAGCAAACGCAGGTGTCGATACTGCTTTACACGATACTTATTATGTCGTCGCGCACTTTCATTATGTATTATCACTTGGGGCTGTTTTTGCTATATTCGCAGGATTTTACTACTGGTTTAGTAAAATGTCTGGCTATCAATACTCTGAGTTTTTGGGAAAAATTCACTTCTGGTTAACATTTATTGGGGTAAATTTGATTTTCTTTCCTCAACATTTTCTAGGTTTAGCGGGAATGCCAAGAAGATATGCAGACTACCCGGATGCATTTGCTGGTTGGAACTATGTATCTTCAATAGGATCATATATTTCAATAATTGGAGTTGGGGTGTTTTTAATAAATATTTTGTATGCATTTATAAAAAAACAATCAGCGGCAAAAAATCCATGGGGAGAAGGAGCTACAACATTAGAGTGGACCGTTGCGTCACCGCCACCGTTCCATACTTTTGAAGAGTTGCCTAAAATAAGATAAATTGAATTCAACAACCTTAAAAATAAAAAACTTTTCTAACGATTTTTCAGTGAATCTAAAATCTTTCGTTAAACTTATGAAACCTAGAGTAATGTCTCTTGTTCTATTCACTTGTATGGTAGGAATGATAATTGCCCCAGAAAATAATAGTTATATTTCTTCTATTACTTCTTTGTTTGCAGTAGCTCTAGGCGCTGGTGCGGCAGGTGCGCTTAATATGTGGTATGAAGCAGATTTAGATGCTGTTATGTCCAGAACTTGTTTAAGACCAATACCTTTAGGCAAGGTAAAAAAAAAACAAGCCTTAATATTTGGTGTGGCATTAAGCATAATCTCAGTAAGTCTTTTGAATTATAGCTCAAACCTAATCTCAGCCGCTTTATTAGCTTTAACAATTAGCTTCTACTTTTTTGTTTACACCGTTTGGCTTAAAAAAAGAACTGCACAGAACATTGTAATAGGTGGTGCAGCTGGAGCTTTACCCCCTGTAATAGGCTGGACTATTTCAACAGGTAGTATTTCAATCGAACCTTTGATCTTATTTGCAATCATTTTTTTTTGGACACCATCACATTTTTGGGCATTAAGTTTGTATAAGTCTCAAGATTATAAAAAAGCTAAAATACCCATGCTACCGCTCACATCAGGAGCTGAGGTTACAAAAAAAAATATATTTGTTTACTCCCTATTAATGTTACCCACAGTCGGCTCAATGTATTTAGTAAAAATAAACACCTTAACTTTTTCTTTGATAAGTTTAATACTTACTATTTACTATGTTTATCTGTGTTTTTTATTACTAAAATCAAAAAGTATTATTTCAAGAAATATATTAGCCAAAAAAATATTCATATATTCAATATTTTACTTATTTCTAATTTTTTTATTAACATTGGTCAATAAATTCACGAGCATTTACTATGGATAAGAAAAAAAAAAATTTAATTACAGCAATAGCATTAATTTTATTTATGTTATTTTTATTTTTGATGACTTTTTATAATATTGGAATTTACAACAGGGAAATTTAATGAATTTGAATAAAAAAAAATTAACTCCAGTAGTTTTGGTATTTATATTTTTTCTAATGCTTGGGCTTTCATTTGCGTCTGTGCCACTCTATGATTTATTTTGTAGAGTAACTGGTTTTGGTGGAACTACGCAAAATGCGTCTGAAAAAGAACTTCCAAAAATTATAGTTAATCAGGATTACAAAGTTAGATTTGACACAAATTCGAATAGCAACTTGTCATGGAAATTCTATGCTGAACAAAATACAATAAAGTTGAAACCAGGCGAAGTTCATAATGTAAAGTTTTATGTTGAAAATAAAAGTGAAAATTTGTCTTCAGGTTCAGCGACTTTCAATGTGTCCCCAGCGCCTTTTGGTGTATATCTTAACAAAGTTGGATGTTTCTGTTTTGAGAAACAGACACTACAGGCTGGAGAAAAAAAAGAATTTATATTAACATTCTTTTTAGATCCAGAGGTAGTTGACGATAATAAAACAAGCAAAATTTCAGATGTCACACTATCCTTTACTTTTTTTTCGTCTGAATTTTTTGAAGGGAATAAAGTTTGAATATGGCCACGCAAAAAAAACATGATTTTCATTTAGTAGACCCAAGTCCCTGGCCAATCTTTACCTCTTTTTCTTCTCTAATTTTGGCTTTTGGTGCTGTTTATTATTTTCATACTAAAACTTTATGGTTATTGTTGGTTGGCTCTGCTCTTCTTATTTATGGTTCTTTTATGTGGTTTAGAGATGTTATAGATGAAGCAGAGAAACAAGGACATCACACTTCAGTAGTTCAGGTAGGTCACAGATATGGGATGACATTATTTATAGCTTCAGAGGTAATGTTTTTTGTAGCCTGGTTTTGGGCTTTCTTCAATGCGAGCTTATTTCCAACGGAGGCAGTTGGAAAAATCTGGCCACCAGCCGATATAACAACTTTCGATCCGTGGGATATACCTCTTATCAATACTTTAATTTTACTTTTGTCTGGCACAACTGTTACATGGGCCCACCACGCAATGTTAGAAAACGACAGAAAAGGTTTAGTCAATGGATTAATTTTAACTGTATTTTTAGGCTTTATCTTTTCTTGTTTTCAAGCATACGAATATCATCACGCAACTTTTACAATTTCACAAAATATCTATGGTTCAACTTTTTACATGGCTACAGGTTTCCACGGTTTTCATGTGATAATAGGTACAATTTTTCTTGCAGTATGTTTATACAGATCAATAAGAGGTCACTTCAAACCAGATCATCATTTTGGTTTCGAAGCAGCTGCGTGGTACTGGCACTTTGTTGATGTAGTTTGGTTATTTCTATTTGCCGCAATTTACATCTGGGGAAGTTAAAAAATAATTGAAAAAAACTCTTTTTAACTTATTTGTTATTTTTTTTATTACTTTACTCTGTTCCTTAGGAACTTGGCAAGTTTATAGACTTCAATGGAAGCTCGAATTAATTGAAAAAATTAATATTGGTCTTAAATCTGAGCCTATTATATATTCTAGATTGATCAAGACAAATTACCAAAGAGTTAAAATTGAGGGAAAATTTGTCTACGATAAACAAATATATCTTTATAGCTTAAATGAGAGTGGAAAACCCGGTTATGATGTAATTACACCATTGATATCTTCTTCAAACGAGTATGTTCTTGTTAACAGGGGATGGATTGAAAAAAATTTAAGAGAAAGCAAAAAAATTAATAACTTCAATGATATCAAACTTGTAGGAATTTTGAGGGAAATATCAAAACCAAATATATTTAAGCCAGAAAATGATATCAAGAATAATATTTGGTTTTCAATAAATTTAGAAGATCTTAAAAGATTTACTGGTTTAGCATTCGATAACCATGTTATTATTATAGAAGGTAATTCTCAAAATATACCTAATCCAAAAAAAATTAGTGCTAATTTGTCAAACAATCACCTTAAATACGCTCTAACATGGTATTCATTAGCACTTTCTATTTTATTTTATTTTTTATACTTTAGAAAAAAACAATGAATTATATAAGCACTAGAAATAAAAAATTAAACATAGATTTTAAAAGTATTTTTTTAAGAGGTTTAGCTCCAGATGGAGGGTTGTTTCTACCTAAAAAAATTAAAAAATATAACCAAGAGGATCTAAAAAAATTAAGTAAGCTTAACTATATTGACCTAGCATCAGAAATAATCACAAATTTTTGCCAGCCAAATTTGAATAAAAAACAAATTAAGAATATCCTAGATAAAGCTTATTCAAACTTTAATACTAGTGAAGTTGTAGAAATAAAAAAAATATATGACACAAATTTACTTGAACTTTATCATGGGCCAACGTTAGCATTTAAAGATATAGCTCTGCAGGTTATAGGTCTGATGTATGAAGAGTTGGGACTGAATAGCAATGAGATTAATATAATTGTTGCAACATCTGGCGATACCGGCTCAGCTGCTATAGCTGCTTTAGAAGATAAAAAAAATATAAATTTATTTGTTTTACATCCGCACGAAAAAATTTCAAATATTCAAAGAAAAATTATGACTACCCGCAACTCAAAAAATGTTTTTAATATGGCGGTCAAAGGTAACTTCGATGACTGCCAAAAAATTGTTAAACAGATGTTTAGTGATGAAAAATTTAGAGAAAAAATAAATATGTCAGGTGTCAATTCAATTAATTGGGCGAGAATAATTTGTCAAATAGTCTACTATTTTTATGCATATTTTAAATTTTCCTCTCGTCTGAATTTTTCTGTTCCGACCGGAAATTTTGGAGATGTCTATGCAGGCTATGTTGCGAAAAAAATGGGACTACCTATCAATAAACTGATTGTAGCCACAAATAATAATGATATTCTTTGCAGAGTAATCAATACGGGTGAATATAGACCACATAAAGTAAAATCCTCTCTTTCCCCGAGTATGGATATACAAGTAGCAAGTAACTTCGAGAGATTACTATTTGATATTTACAAAGAACAAGACCAAAAAGTTTCTTCATCCATGAGCAAATTAATTGATGAAGGTTTTTTTAAGATTGATAACGAAGAGTTAAAATTTATAAAAAAAAATTTTGCAGCAGTAACAATTAATGATACTGAAACTTTAAGAATAATTAAAGATTTTTACGTCAAACATAGTTTTGTTTTAGATCCACATACCGCAACAGCAGTAGGGGCAGCCCACAAAATAAAAAATGATTCAAAAACCGTTGTTTTGGGCACCGCTCATCCTTATAAATTTTTAGATACTATTAAATTGGCAATTGAAAAGAATCTCGAGCCTCCAAAACAATTGGGAAATTTAAAAGATAAAGTTGAAAAATTTGACATAATTGATAGTAATCTCGAAAGTATTAAAGAATATATCTTAAAAAAAATTAGATGAAATTAAAAAAAGGAGACAAATTACCTAGCGTAGATTTATTTTATATTGATCAAAATAATGAAGTAAGAAAAACTAATATTTTTGAAAATTGTAAAAATGATAAAGTAATTTTATTAGGTATGCCGGGAGCATTCACAAAAACATGTTCAGCTCTTCACTTACCAGGGTATATAAAAAACTTTGAGTTAGCTTTAAAAAAAGATATCACAAAAATAATTTGTATTGCTGTTAATGATCCAAATGTAATGAAGGCATGGGGAGAAAATCAAAACGTAAATAATAAAATTTTGATGTTAGGAGACCCGTTTTTGAAATTTACTAAAGCTATTGGCGCAGAAGTAGATAAATCAGCAAAAGGCCTGGGGATTAGATCAAATCGATACACAATGCTTGTTGAGAAAGGCCTGGTAAAAAAAATTGAGGAAGAAAAAGAGACCGCTACTTGTAATTTATCAGCTGCAGAAAGTTTTTTAAATTCTATTTAGTTTTTAATACTGCCAATTCATCCACTTGATTATTAAGTTCATTGTTCGCGTGAGCTTTAACCCACTTCCAGTTGACCTTATGTTTTTTACATGAATCATCTAATCTTACCCAAAGATCTTTATTTTTAACTGGTTTCTTATTTGACGTTTTCCAATCATTTAATTTCCATTTTTTAATCCATTCAGTGATTCCGTTCTTCACATACTTCGAGTCAGTATAAATTGTAATTTCAGTTCTTTTTTTGATTTTTCGTAAAGCCATAATGGGAGCTATTAATTCCATACGATTATTTGTGGTATTATTTTCTTTGCCCGAAATAATAGATTGAGTAGATTTTTCATCTATGATAATTGCAGCCCAACCTCCTTTTCCTGGGTTACCTGAACATGCGCCATCAGTATAAATTTTTATTTTCATTAAAAATAATAATCTTCATAATTTTTTGAGTTTTTATGAAATTCCAATCTTTTTAAATATTCGATTGGATCTTTTGTTTTAACCACCGCACCTTCAACAGTATATAAAGCATCAAAAACTCTTGTTAATAAAAACCTTAAGGAAGCCCCCTGAGAAAGAACTTTAATACTATCCCTTTCTTGATCAGATAATTTTCTTATTGAAGTATAACCCTCAATAAATTTTTTCGCTTTAGTTACGTTAAAACTTAAATTTTCTTTTGAACCATCAAAACACAAGGCATTGAAACATATTGCAATTTCAAATGCATAAAAGTCATTACAAGAGAAATAGAAATCAATAATCCCATTAAATTTATCATTTATAAAAAAAATATTATCGTGAAATAAGTCAGCGTGAATAATTCCGCTTGGTAAATTTCTAGGCCACTTTTCTTCAACATTTTTTAGATTTTCCTCAATTAATTTTGGAAGATCTGCGTGTATATTTGAACATTTTTCTTTTACTGTGTCGAATAAGTTCCTCCAAGATTTTATTGAGAGACCATTTTGTCTTTCAAATTTAAAATTTTTTGTAATCTCGTGCATTTTTGCAACTTCGACTCCAACAATATTACAATTAATAGGTGATAAATTTTGTTTCGCCTTTCCCTCAAGAAAAGAGACTATCATTAATTTTTTTCCAGAGTAATTTGTAATTGTTTCATTTCTATTATTTTTGATGGGAATAGGACATTTAAAACTAGCTTTGTTTAGAGATGACATCAAGGTGGAAAAAAAGGGGAGATCCTCAGATTTTACTCTTTTCTCATAAATCGTTAGGATAAACTTCTTTTGATTTACTAATAGAAAATAATTCGTATTCTCAATACCCTCTTTAATCCCTTCGAATGAGTCAAGTTTTCCTAAATTATAATTTGATAAAATTTCCTCAATTTTATTTTGATTTAATTTTGTATAAACGGCCATTAGTTCAACTCTTTTGGTAATTTAAAAACAACTTTTTCTTCAGCAACTACTACTTCTTGTACAGATACTTTCCGATCTTTTTTTATGTTATTTAACAAAGTTTGAACTAATTTTTCAGGAGCTGAGGCACCCGATGATATTCCAATTATATCTGAACTATCAATTTCATCATAAGGTATTACTTTTTCTGAGTGCATAAGTTGAGAATTATTGCAACCTGCTTTTTTTGCCACCTCAACCAATCTTACAGAGTTTGACGAATTACGACTCCCCACGACAAAAAAAATATCACATTTTGATGCTATCTCTTTGACTGCAGACTGTCTATTAGTGGTTGCATAACAAATATCTTCTTTTATCGGGCCTTTAATTTTTGGAAACTTTTCTTTAAGTGTTTCAATTATTTCAGCTGTATCATCTACCGAAAGTGTTGTTTGCGTAATGTAAGCCACAGGTTTTTTGAACGTATCCGATTTTAAGTTTTGAGCATCATTCTTAGTTTCAATCAATTTTATTGAACCTTGAGGAAGTTGACCCATAGTACCAATCACTTCAGGATGATTCTTATGACCAATTAATAATATTTCATATCCTTTTTTGTTTAATTGCTCGGACTCTCTATGTACCTTAGAAACTAAAGGACAAGTAGCATCTACAAAAGACAGATTTTTCAGTTTCGCTTCCTCTGGAACTGATTTAGGTACCCCATGAGCAGAAAAAATTACGGGTCTTGTAATATCTTTAATGTCTGAGAGTTCATCTATAAAAATCGCACCTTTTACTTTCAGTTCTTCTACAACTTGTTTATTGTGAACAATTTCGTGTCTAACATAAACAGGAGCACCAAACTTATTTATTGATTTTTCAACTATTTCAATTGCTCTTTTAACCCCAGCACAAAAACCTCTCGGAGAGGCTAAATAAATTTTAAGTTCTTTTTTCATTTTTTTCTAATAAATATTCTAACAATATATGCGGAAAAGTTAGTGACGCCAAACCAATAAAAATAACCTTATAAATAGCCTCATCAAGCTTATAAAAATTATTCAAAAAATATATTGCAAATAAAAACATAATTGCAGTTGTAAAAGTTAAAGGGATAGCTTTGTTTATAAATTTTTTAAACCCTGGTTTGAAAGATTTGCTCAATTCAAAAATGAGAGAGATCGAATGTCTAATTGAGTGAAGAAAACAAAAATAAAGAGTGAAAGCTAAAATAGGTGATAAAAAAAAATTTAAAATAATTAAAGAAAAGAAGTCCATTATCATAACTCCTTTAAGATTTGTATTTTGTTTTTTTGAAATATACAAAGCTGAAAAGAAACTCAAACACAACATTGCAATTAAAAATTCGTTATTAAAAAATTTTGCTTCAAAAATATCAAAATTTAGAATTTTGAATATTTCGTTTGTTTCCTCTCGCTTTAACAATAGAGGAGCTATAATTACAGTCGAACCTTTTAAGAAAAATAAGCACTCAGATATGAAAAATTTTCTTTTGAAAGAAAATATAGTGTCTTCTTTCCCAAAATGGTATGCAGCAACAATCAAAAATAATAACAAAATTATATTGGGTAATATTAACCAGAGTATAATTATTAATAACGAGATTATTATATATATAAAATAAAAAGCAATGGATTGTTTATATCCAAACAATTTTAAAAGTTTCTCACCTTTGATATTATCTAATGCGCCATGAGAAATTCCTAAAATTAATATTAAAAATAAGCACAATATTACTGGTTCGAAATTTGATATTAGATAAAGAGGGCTTATCAAAATACAAAAATTAAAAAATATAATTGAGTGCTTAAAGTTTATTTTTTCCATTAATTAAATAATGCCTTTAAAAAAATTAATTTTGGCATTTTACTGATAATATTTATGTCTTCAATCATGTTACTTTTATTTGATAGAAATTTTATAATGGTATTTGAAGAGGTTTTAAACATATTTAAAAATATTTTAGGCATCTTTTCTGGATGTTTCTCTAGCACTCTAAGAAATACTTTATCTAAGAATTGATATTTTTTCCCTAGTTTGAATTTTTTTGCCTTATCAATATTATCAATATTTTTTACTAAATATTTACTATGTTCTTGAATGTTTAAAAAAGTATAACCTGTGCTCAATCGAGTCATACCTCCAGCCGATCCAATATTGATTACCTTGTTATTATTAGTTAAAGAGGGATAAAAAAGCGGTATAGCTCCTTTTTCGGTAAAATTTATTTTATAGTTTTTTATACCTAAATTATTCTTAATATAATTTTCTAATTGAAAATCATAATCCCTCAAGCTTTGATCCTCTAAATTTGACAACCAAGTTGTCTCAACCAAGGCTTTATTTTTTTCAAATGGCAATGTGTAGAAAAAATGTACATCATTTCTTTGGTCACAATTAAAATCCATTAAATTTATAATTTCTTCGTCAAAAATGTTCTCTGGTGTCTCTATTTCGATACCTTGAAAATGTTGCCATAACTCAGATTTATCAAGTTCTTCTTCAACAATACTGTTAAAAATAATTGAATTTTCTGACTTGATTTCACTTAAATTTTTAAAAAAACTAACATTAGAATTATTGGACAGCTTAGAATTTATTTTTTTGTAAAATTTTCCACTATCGATACTTTGATAGGGAAACTTTTTATTAGTTAATTCATTAGAACTTTCCGGTGTATTAATTGTAAAATTGTTCCAACTTTTGATAACACAATCATCAAAATTATGATCAAAAACTTTCCAAAAAGACCATGTTTTGTCCCTTTTATACTCTTCACGAGTTTCAATTATTGCAAGAGTTTTATCTTTTAGTTTTCCATTAACTTCTAATTCATAGGCCAAAGACAGACCGGCACATCCACCACCTATTATTATATAATTAAATTCTTTCATTTAAATCAACTTCATTTTGTAAAAGATTATGACTTACATGATTATCGTAATTTGACTCTTTAACAAATAATAATATGATAAAATCAAAAAAAGATAAAAAAGTTTGCAATACTTTTTGATGTATCGGGACATATATTTTCCCAGCATTATTATAATTTTCTATACTTTTTTTTTTAATGATATAGTCATTGATTTTTTTATAAACACGCCTTGCTACAATAATTGAAAATCTTGACCCTATTGGGATACTCCTAATTGAACGAAAAGACTTATCATAAAATATTTTGGAATCACTTATTGTTTCTTTTATTGATGAGAAATCATGTTTAACATATTGCCTATTCCGAGCTTTGTCCTCGCAAACATCACGTGCAATATTAGTAAGTTGCATGGCTATTCCTAGATCAACAGCTCCCTTAAGAGCTCCTATATTATTAACTTTTAAAATTTTTGACATCATTAAACCTACTGTTCCAGCAACTCTATAAGAATAGACAATCAATTCTTTTTTTGAATTAATTTGGACACTTTCCTCTAAGTCTGTTTCAACCCCATCAAATAAATCCATTACCACTTTTTTGGATATTCCTTCGCTATCTATTATGGACCACATATCTTTTATTATAGGGTTCTTGAGATCTTTGTTTAAAAAACATTTTTTAAATTTTAAAAAATTTTCTCTCCTAACCTCAAGTTTATTATCATCATCGACAATATCATCTAACGTTCTACAGAAATTGTAGAGAGACGAACACTTATCGAATACTGATTTAGATAAAAAAAAACTTGCCCAGTAAAAAGATTTCGCGTGTTTTCTTAGCATAACATTTATTAAAATAATCTATCTAATACCTTAGCGGATGAAAGTACACCTGGCATTCCAGCACCCGGGTGTGTCCCAGCACCTACAAAATATAAATTATTAAATACTTCAGATTGATTATGAAATCTGAAATAAGCTGACTGTGAAAATTTTGGTTGAATTGAAAATCCAGATCCATGTAGTGTTGCTAAATCCTTTTCGAAATAATCAGGAGTTAAATAAAAATCACTCACTACATTTTGTTTTATTCCAGGTAGAACTGATTTATCCATTTTGTCTAAAATTAAATTTTTAAATTTTTCACCCTCCTTAGACCACTTAATATTAGAAAGATTGTTTGGAACTGGAACTAAAACATAAAATGCATCTTGTCCTTTAGGAGCCATAGATGGATCTGTAGCAGAGGGTCTATGTAAATAATAGCTTATGTCATTTGATAATTCTTTTTCTTCAAAAATTTTCTCCAAATGTTTTTCATAAGAATTTCCAAAATAAATAGTGTGATGGGCAACATCTTTGTATTGTTTTTTTGATCCAAAATAATAAACAAATAAACCCATAGAATAATCCATTCTTTTCATTTTTTGTTTAAATAAAAAATTATAATTATTTTTATGTTTTATTAGGTTTCGATAAA
>NZJU01000048.1 GCA_002692325.1 Candidatus Pelagibacter sp. | reverse complement strand
AATGACCTACTCTCCCGTGCCTTAAGACAAAGTACCATCGGCGCTGAAGGACTTGACTTCCGAGTTCGGAATGGGATCGGGTATAACCCCTTCGCTATAATTACCAGGCGAAAAGTTTATATTACCATTAAAGAGTAAAGTAAATAGTGAAATCTAGCCCTTTTTGTAAGTAATAATACAAATTATCTAGATTTTTAATTTAAAAAAAATGGCCTATGGAATAAAGAATTATCAAATTTTTTTGATTGTAAATCTAATTTTTTTTTTAAAAATTCCTTAATAATATTATCATTAAACTCACTTTTTTTTGAATACCTTACTTCTAATGATTTGTTTTGTAATAAAGGTTCATGTTTAAAAATAGATTTGTCTTTTATTCTTTCAACTATTGAATGAAACGCAGCCTTGACTGATGACATTGTGTAATCGAAAGGGTTGGTTTTATTATTTGACATTGCATGATAAAGAATTGGTCCACTATCTAACCCCTTGGATAAAAAATGTATTGTTGATCCTACTAAATGTGGATTACCATCATATAGAGCCCAAAAGTTACAATCGGTGCCCCTATAATATGGTGACACTCCTACATGGATATTTATTGCTTTTTTTTTTACTAAAAAATCTACTAAAGGTTTTTTTATATAACTAGAACCATAAACTAAGTAAATATCACTTTGTAAAAAATCTGATAAAAGATTTTCGTCACATTTATTTAAGTCACCCATTAGCATTGGAAATAATTTTATTTTCGCAGATTTATTTATGTATGTTTTGTTAAAAATTTTGAGTTGAGCTTCATTTACTTTATCAAAATAAGATCTCATCGTATCTGAGCTATCGTAATGGTCTGGAATAATACCAGGAAAAATAGTTCCACATTCTTGCACAACGAACAATTCATCGCAGATGTCTGATAATAAATTAATAAAGTAATTATGACGATTTTTATTTGATGTAAATAAAGTTATTTTCATTAATTCATCAATCTAATTATATTGCTATGATCCTCTCTGGCTATTTCAAGATTTGAATTATTTATTTTTTTCATACCTTTTTCAGGTTCAATCTTCATGATTTGTTTAAAACCAAGCTCGAGACCAATTTTATTCAAAACTTTTAATGTATCCTTACTATAACTACCGTTTGGATGGGACATCCATTTAAAATCTGATTTGGACTTATTTAGAATTTTTGACAAAACTGAAATTGCTTTTTCATATTCATACTTTTGTTTATCAATTGTTAAATTTTCCATTAACGTAGGGTGAAAATGAGAGTGGGGACCTATTAAGTGACCTTGCTTATCTAATTTTTTCAAATCGTCTTTGCTAAAAAAAAGTTTTGAATAAAGCTCACTTGATATAATTTTTTTCTTTTTTATCATTTTTTGCATTATGTCCTCGTATTTATCTTTTTTAAGATAAAGATCCCTTACAAGCCTAAATTTAATATCTCCAATAGTGTACATTTGAAATTTTGATTCTTTGTTTTCAATCTCTTTTTGGTTCTGAGTAAAAAAAGGTTCTAAATTTTCATTTAAAGTCTCGTAAAAGTTTGAATAAAATTCATTAATACTGGAAAAATAATTTGTTCTGAAATATCTATATATTTCTAAATTATCAGGATTACCTTCGAACATAGATGTGTAAACAAAGAAAAAAGCTTTAATTTTGTAGGCACTTAAAACTGGAAGAGCTACATCTATTTGACTTTTAATCGCGTCATCAAAAGTAATACAAACTTCATTTTTTTTTAATAAATTTTTTTTAAATTTTTCATAGAAATTGTCCGCATTCAAAATATTTTTTCTACCAATGAAATTAATTAAGTTTTTAAAATCATCTTCTGATATCGATCCTTGGCTTTTTAGATGAATTCCGTCATCATGAAAATGATGAAACATTATGCCATGAAAGAAATTATTAGAATTATTAAAATACATTACGATGTATATATTAAACTAAAATTTATTTTTTAGTAATTTAATTTATTTGGTGGGTGTGATAAGAATTGAACTTATGACCTCTACGATGTCAACGTAGCGTTCTACCACTGAACTACACACCCAATTTTAGAAAATCCCTCAAATAAATCTTCATTTTTGTTTTGAATAACTCCTTTTTAACATGCTTTAAATTTAAACTATGTCTTATTTTTTTTTTTTCAAAATTTTTCATCCAATCAATTAATTCTTCGTAATATAATTTAATTTTTTTTTTTGAGTAATTATCAGAATGATGTCTATAATATGCAAGCGGTTCTTGTAAAGCTCCATAATAATATTTAAAACTTTTTCTAATAAAAAATTCAAAGTCTCCAATAATATCGTAATGTTGATTAAACATTTTTTTTTGAAAAACTTCCCTTTTTGCCAAAACAGTTAAAATGAAAATCTTATAACTCTTTAATAATTCCCTGAATAAAAAACCAGATTTAAGTTTATCATTAGAAAAAATTGAACTTTTTTTTTTTGCATTGTTATAAATATATAAATTTGTATAAACTAAATCTATTGCTTTATCTTTTGTAAAAAGATTTAGTTGTTTTTTTAATTTATTTTTTTTCCACCAATCATCACAATCTATAAATGCTATAAATTTTCCTTTTGAAATTTTTATTGCCTCATTTCTTGCATGATAAAGTTTTAAATGTTTTTTTGATTTTACAATTTTTATTCTTTTATCATTAAAATTTTTTACGATTTTTAAACTTTTATCTGTTGACCTGTTATCAAAGAAAATTAGTTCCCAATTTTTAAAAGTTTGCATTAAAACGCTATGAACGCTTTTTTTTAGAAATTTTTCACCATTGAAACAATTCATTACGACGCTTACTAATGGTTTTTTAATTTTTTTCATAAAATTTAATAGTATGTCTAAGCCCTTTTTTAATAGAAAACTTACTAGACCAATCAAATTCTTTCTTTACTTTTTGTATGTTAGGGTAATTCTTTAAAAGTTCATCTTTTCTCATTTTAGTGGAGCCAAATTCTATTTTACCTTTTTGAATCAAAAGTTTAGCTTGATTTAAAATTTTTTTTACCTGAATGCCTTTGCCTGATCCAACGTTATAAACACCATTATTAAAGCTTTTTCTTTTCAAAATTATTTTGATAAGTGATACAAGATCACCTATATACATAAAGTCTCTAATTTGTTTTCCATTTGAACTTCTAAAAATTTTTTCTTTAATTAAACTATCAACAACAGTTGAAATGACTCTATTTTTTTTTTGAAATGGTCCATAGACTTGATAAAGCCTCAATACAACATAAGGTAAATTACTTTTTTTTATGTAATTTGTGGCTTTGAGTTTAGCCATGCCATAATGAGAATTTGGTTTACATTTGTATTGTTCTTTATGAGGATTTGTAACCTTTCCATATTCTAAGCTACTTCCTATTTGAATGAAAATGTGAAGACCTTTATCTTTAAAATAATTTACAAGATTTTTACAACCAACAAAATGAGAGTTGTAAGTTTCTTTTTTATTAGCATGATTAATGTTTCCACCAAGATTAATAACAATTTCAATTTTATCTTTTATGCGTTTAAAATGACTCTTCTTAGAGACATCTAACGAAATATACTTAATGTTATTAGATTTATTGTATTTTTTGGGAATACTTCTAGATGCAGATATTACTTTATATTTAGAAAAATTTAATTCTCTGATAAGGTTTTGACCAATAAATCCTGAGCCGCCAATTATAAGAATGGTTTTTTTCAAGCTTTTTTAATTTTTTTTTCTAAAATTTCTTTGTCTCTTAAAGTATCCATGCACTGCCAAAATCCAAAATGCTTATAAGCCCCAAGTTTATTTTTTTTACTTAAATTTTCTAATGGATGTCTCTCTAAATAAGATTTGTCATTTTTAATAAATTTAAAAATTTTTGGACTCATTACAAAAAACCCCCCATTTATCCATCCCTCATCTAATCTTGATTTTTCTTTAAAAACTTTAACTCTGTTACCATTTAATTTAATTGCGCCAAATCTCGCTGGTGGTCTTACTGCAGTCAAAGTAACGTAATTTTTTGATTTTTTATGAAAGCGGATTAAATTTTTTATATTAACGTCAGATAAACCATCACCATATGTGAGTAAAAAGGTTTCTGATTTTAAGATTTTTTTTAATCTTAAGACTCTTCCACCAGTCATTGTATTCAAACCAGTATCAATAATATTAACCTTAAAATTGAATTTTTTGTTTTTGAAATAATTTTTAATAATTTTACCTTTATAGCCTGATGCAATATAAAAATCTTTAAAGCCAAATTTATAATAATGTTTCATTATTCTCAGCAAAATGGGTTGGCCTTTGATTTCGATCATAGGTTTAGGAATATTTCTAGTATACTCACTTATTCTAGTACCTAAACCACCAGCCAATATTACAACTTTCATCTTAGTTTATTTTTTTTAACAAATTTTACTAAATAATTTTTTATCTGCGTCCTAGAAAAATCATAAATATTTTTTTTTCTTTTAAAATAAAAATTAATATACCAATTAATTGTTAAATCAAAGGTAGAGTGAAAATTTAAAATTGACCTCCATGCTAATCTTTTTTTTGCTTTTGCACAATTCAACTTCAATAATGTGGACTCCGCAATACTTGAACTTCTTCTTACTTTTATCTTACTTTTTTTTGGCCATAATGTTTTAAGTTTTTCTAAAACTTCTTTAGTTGAATAATTATAATTTCCTCCTGGTCCAAAATTAAATGCCTCACCATTAAGATTTTTTTTTTTATTTAAATTATAACAAAGTAATAAATATCCAAATATTGCTTCCAAAACGTGTTGCCAAGGTCTAGTAGATTTTAAATTTCTGATATTAACAGTTCTATTCTTAGACCATGATTTAACAATATCTGGTACAAGTCTATCATCCGACCAATCCCCTCCCCCTACTACATTTCCAGCTCTAGCAATACTAATTCTTAAATTATCTTTTTTGCAAATAAACGAATTGAAATATGAATGTAAAATAATTTCTGCTGATGCCTTTGAGGCGCTGTAGGGATCTTTTCCACCAAGACGGTCAGTTTCCTTGTAACCTTTTTTTATTTCAATATTTTCATAACATTTGTCACTAGTAATTATGATTATATTGCATTTTTTTTTTATCTCTCGAAGTGACTCAAGAACATTTAAAGTTCCAATAGAATTTGTCAAAAAGGTTTCTACAGGATATGAAAAAGATTTTTTTACTAAAGACTGAGCTGCTAAGTGAAAAATAATATCTGGGTTAAATTTTTTAATTACTCTTTTTGTTTTTTTTAAATTTTGAATATCTATGAATTCTGTTTTAACTTTTTGTTTTAATTGTGAAGCTTCATATAATGAAGGCTTAGTTGGAATATTTTTAGATATACCAAGAATTTTTGCACCAAAAGTTGATAGTGCCAAAGATAACCAAGCACCTTTAAAACCTGTATGTCCAGTAATTAAAATTTTTTTATTTCTATAATAATTACTTAATTTATCCATTTTGTTTGATGTATATTTTAATTTAAGTTTAAAAAATTTTTTAAAAGTATTAGACCGTTTTTTTGGCTTTTTTCTGGATGAAATTGTGTTGCAAAGATATTTTCGATATTAAAAGATGAAAGAAAATTAATACCGTAATTCGTCGTTGAGATATTTTTTTTTAAATCTTTGGTCTGCATAAAATAAGAGTGAACAAAATAAAAATCTATATTATTGTTTAGATCTTTAAATAATTTATTACCGCTGTCAAAATTCACTGAATTAAACCCTATATGTGGAATTTTGTTACCATTAGTATTTGATTTTTCAAATTTGATGACTTCGTTTTCTACTAAACCTAACCCATCTGTGTAACCGTCCTCTGTGCTTGACTTACCTAAAATCTGCATACCAAGACAAATGCCTAATAAATAATTTCCCTTTTTAATTAAATTAAATATCGCTTCATCTATTTTCTTCTCTCTAATCTTATTCATTGCAGTTTTGAAAGAACCAACACCTGGTAAAATTGAAAAAGAAGATTTAGATATAAATTCAGGTTCATCAGAGATTGTGACACTATTCCCCAAATGTTCTAAAGCATTTTTTATAGAAGCAAGATTACCCATACCATAATCAATTATTGTAACTTGTTTATTTTTCATTTGTCACATTTTATAAATTAACTTCCATTTTTTTGCATGGTCTTTGCCCAACAAAGTGCCATCCGCATTACATTTCGTGCAAGGAAGTGAACATCTTTTTCCTTGTAGTAAATCTTTTCTATACTTAGTTAAAGTTTTACCAGTCCAGATTTCAAATATTGTTTCTTGCATAACGTTTCCCATAGATACTCTTCTTTGCCAATCTTGAGGACACAAAAATATATCTCCATTCCAATCTATCAAAAATTGATAGGTGGGATAAAAACACTCTTTGTTCAAGTTCACTTTATTTTGATCACCAACCTCTATCGTGCCAGCTCTATTTGTGAGTTTCACCCCAAAATCATTATATTTATCATACCATCTATCTCTCAAAATTATAAAATCTTCCGGCACGTTTGCCTGTTTAGTCATTTTATTAAATTTTTCAATTTGCTCTGGTCCATCGTACATACTAACGAGAACTTTACTTGCTTTGGAAAGATATAATTCTTGCATTTTTTTTGGATTTAAAACATCCCCATTAGTTACTATTTCAACTTTAGAAACTTTTGATAATTTTTCTGTTATATATCCAATATCTTTATGAAGTAATGGCTCCCCGTAACCACAAAGCGATATTGTACCGGAAAACTTTAATTCTGATAATTGATCGTGAATTTTATCAATTATTTTTCTATTCATTTTTTGGAAAGTATCTGGCGCAATATTTTCGTTTGATTTTGGACAGAATACACATTTACGATTACAAACATCAATTAAGCTTAGCTCCACCCAGGTTGGCTTTGGAATGTTGTTGTGCATTTCAACAATATCAACAAATTCTGACCTTCTCTTTATATTTTTTTTTATAGTTTCTTTTGGATCCATTTTTTATATTCTAAATTTATGTAGCAAATAAAGAAGTCTTTTTCATTATTATTGATTAATATTTATGAAATTTATAATTGTTTTTATGTCTTTCTTTGACAAACTCGTACTTGATGGCAAACATATGGCATTTTTGTAAATATTTTGAGCTTTGTAGACTTTGAATTTTTGAAATTGCTTAAATGGTTTTTGCAGGTGATTTGGAAACCATATGGGCCTTAACTGAATTTTATTATTTTGAAATAATTTTTTTTTCCAAATTTTTCTTCCTAATAAAAGATTCAACCAATTATTATTTTTTGAATATCTTGGCCCTTCTAAAATATTAAGTCCTGGTATTTTGAAAACTGCTTTTTGATAATATTTATTAATTTCCCTTTTTTTTTTTAAAAAAAATTTTAAATTTTCTAATTGTGCCACAACCAAAGAAGCAGATAAATTAGAAAGGGAATAATTATATCCTATAGAATTATGAATAAACCTGACTGGATCATCTTTCGATTGATTTACAATATATTTACATTTTTTATAGATACTTCGTTTTTGTGTAAGAACTACCCCGCCATTTCCTGCTGTAGTGATTTTATTACCATTAAAAGATATTATTCCTAGTTCCCCAATAGTGCCCGTATGTTTATTTTTAAATTTTCCTTTTGTATATATTGAGCCTAAACTTTCAGCAGCATCTTCTATAATTTTAATATTTCTTTTTTTACACAATTTAGCTAATTTTTCAAAATTAGCCGCATTGCCAAAACAATGAACTATAATAATAGCTTTAATTTCTTTCTTAGTCTTTAAATTAAAAGTTTTATTATTTTTAAAAAAAGTTTTAGTTTCTATAAAATCAATACACTTATCTTGGTCAATATTATAACAATCATCGACATCCATAAAAATAGGACTCGCGCCTAAATATCTTGTTGCATTAATAGGTGAAATAAATGAGATAGTAGGCACGATAACTTCGGAGTCTTTATTAACGTTACTTAATATTAGTGATATATGTAAACCTATAGTTCCATTTAGAACTGGTATAACATATTTTGTTTTTGTTATTTTTTTTATCTTATTTTCTAAAATTTTTAAATATTTACCTTTATTTGATACCCAATTAGATGAAATACAATCCGAAAGGTATTTTTTTTCGTTTCCCATAAAGTGCGGTTCATGAATACCAATTTTTTTTACCATGTTAGTTTTTCCTTGATAAGTTCAGAATTTTTTTTGTCATCTTTTCTTAAAGTTAGATAATTTTTTTTATATTCAGAATACTTGTTTTTATCAATTTCAAATATTTGATTTACTACTTGCTCTTTGGAATAATCATCGATATTTATTAATGTTTTTCCAATACTATTTGCAAAAAATTCTTGCCAAACCATATGATTATATCTGTTTTTCTTTATTTCATTACTTGTAATGAAAGATATTGGTACAGAATTTATTATGCCGAAAGAAATGCCAATACTAGCTCTAGTAATTATTAATTTTGCATTTCTTGAAGACACGCTGAGCAAGTCTTTAGATATTTTTCTTCCAAAATAATATGGTGGTGTATAACTTTTGTGTTTTGCTTTAGGATGAGGTGAAATCAAAACCTCTAAATTAAAATTTTCTTCTAAAAAAGAAAAAAAATTATTTAAAGAATTTGTCCAACCTTCGACTGTCATTTTGTCGTTTTTATTTACTCCCTCTAAATTCACGTCTCCCGTAAAAATAGGAGTTGGTGATTCTAAAAATAATGCATAATCACCTTTAATATCGTTTGAGGTTTTATGATTTTTTGTTATTAAATGTATGTTATAATCAAAACTATTACCATTAATGATTTTATTATCGTAAAATTTTTCACTTTTAGTTCCAAATCTTAAATAAAAACTTGGTTGTAAGTTTAAGACTCTACTCAAATATTTAAAAAAATAATGGTTGAAATAAATGATTATTTTTTTTGGGTTTTTAAAAAAATGAAAAATAGATCTACATAAATAACTGATCTTATTATTTCTTTTTTGAGTTGGTGAATTTTTTAATGTGTTTTCGATAATATTTATTTTGATTTTTTTTTTTATGAAATAATTTATGAGAAAACTATTTAAATTCGTAGGTATAATTTGATTTTTAAAAGCGAGGTTATTTCTACCGTATTTGGTAAATAATGTTTCAATATATTTTTTCCACTCATTATAATCATTAAATTTTTTTATATTTTTATTTTGTATCGTATTTAAATCTATATCAAATATCCTCTTTTTATTTATAACTTCTTGCAAGTCATGTATCTCATATTTTATATTGGTCAAATCGAAGTTTTCGAGTTCATATCTATATTTATCGATCTCAAAAAGTTCTTTATTTAATAAAAAAACCATTAATTTGTTATTCATCTTTGTAAGGAGTTAAATTTTAATTTATCAATAAGTTTTGTTACATTTATACCCTCATTTAAGGAGCATAGTTTAGAATAGTCTCTTTTCATGATATTCAGATGTTGTTGTTTAAATGAGTAATTTTCTGGTTTTAAAAAACTTTTTACTATTCTGTGTTTTTTTTCATAAATAATTACTTTTCCATTAATTATATCAGCTAATATGCTAAAATTATTTCCATCTATAATTATTTCTCGTCTTTTAATTCTGGAAAAAAAGTTAAGTGAAATATTAATCAAAGTTTTTNCTGANTTTTTGCATTTAGATTAAAATAATCATCTGTATTTATTTTTAGATTTGAAATTTTTTTATTGATAACATGTAAAATTTTTATTTTACCGATTAACCAAATAAGGTAATCTATTTCGTGACTTAACTCTAACAAAACACCGCCTCCAAGAGATCTGCTTGCTGAGACTGATCTTTGATAATCAATATTTTTTCTCCATGATGGTAAAAAGGATGAGCAATTAATACTCATATGGAAAATTTTTTTTTTCGTGAGATATTTCTTTAGATAAATTAACGATGGATCGTGTCTTAGATTATAGCCCACAAAGTATTTATTTTTTATTTTTGAGGGTAGCTTATAGTTTTTGTCAAATAATGGTTTTTCTATTAACACAACTTTCTTTATTAAAATACTTTCTATAATCATCATTTGTTTGTAGTGTGAAGTAGCTGGTGAACTAATAATAATGTAATCAGGATTAAATCTTTTAATCTGAAATATTAATTTTTTATTTTTTTTTTTCTAAATTTCTGGACTTAATTTTAAGTATATTCAAATTTTTTTTTATATTTCTTAAAATAATTTCGTGTTTTTTGGCTATAGAACCTCTACCGATGATAATTACTCTATTAATTTTAATCATTAAAAAAGGATGTTGTTTTCAAATTGATGTCCAGCCACCATCAATTAGGAATACACTTCCTGTTATGTAAGATGATGCGTCTGAAGATAAAAATACTACTGACGGAGCAACTTCCTCCGGTCTACCTAAGCGTTTTAAAGGAGACTGTTTTGAATAATTTTTTATAAAATTAAATGATTGTTTATTATTTTGACCTTTAATTTTACCCTCTATTCCTCCCGGGCATACGATGTTCACTCTTATTCCAAATTTACCATAATAAGCTGCTAATTGTTTTGTTAATGTAACTAACCCACCTTTAATTATAGAATAATTCATATTCTCATGCATCTTGGTATTTTTATAAATATTTTCATTCTGTCCAACTAATCCATAGATAGAGCCAAACATTATAATACTTCCCTTCACTTTCTTCTTCTTCATTAAATTGCAAACTTTGTAGGACAGCCAAGAGTGAGTATTTAAATGAATATCTATATTTTTTCTTAAAATTGAAAATTTATTTTTTTTAAATGAACTGTGTGCCCAGTCTTTTGTAGCCGGGTAAGAACAATTAATAAAAACATCAGGACATCCAAAAACTTTTGTAACTTTATCAAATTTTTTCTCGATACTTTTTACAGCGGATAAATCGAAATTTGTAAATTTTAATTTTAAATTTTTGTATTTTTTAATAAAATTTTTTCCTTCTTTATTATCGTTGTCTAAGATTAGTACCTCTGCAGAAGCAGATAAAGCTGCTCTTGAAATATGTGATCCAATTAAACCACAACCACCTATAATAAAAACCTTTTTATTTTTTAAAGAAAATTTTGAAAATATACTTTTGTTCATTTGCGCATTAAATATTTTACTAATTTTAGATCAAACATATCGTCTATATCAATAGATCTGTCTCTAGGCATATGATATAGAGATGTTTTTTTATTTAAAAGACTCTTTTTTTTAACTAAAAAATTTCTTGTAAAAATATATATACTTGCATTCATTTCGTAAACTTTAGGTGCATCCTGTCTTCTCAAAAAATTTGGCTTATTTGAAAATGTTCTGGAAAATTTATCGGAATTTTTTGTTTTCTTTACTATTTTGATATAACCTTTATTTCTTTCGACCATGTTGAAATAAGGATTTTTTTTTGCTTCACAAACTGTAATCAAGTTTGAAGATTTTTGTTTTTTAAATAATTTAAATGATTTTTTTATATCTTGTGATGTTCTCAATGGTGAAGTTATATCTAGATCTATGCAATATCTAAATTTTTTTCCAAAATGTCTTTCGGACTCAATAAAAGCATGTCTAATTGCTAAAAGTTTTGAGCAATAGTCGTTTGATAGCTTTTTAGGTCTTAAAAACCAAGTTTTTGCACCCGCTTTTATGGAGGTTTTTTGTATTTTTTTTGAGTCAGTTGATACTACCACTTCTTTAAATACTTTTGAACTTATAGCTTGATGGATTGTATAACTTATAAGAGGTTTGCTCTTAATTTTTCTTAAAGCTTTATTCGTTAGACCTTTAGATCCTCCCCTAGCACATATGGTACATAATACAGACATATTTAAAATTTTTTTCTAAATTTCTCCAAATCTGATAGTTGACCTAAATCTGTCCATGAATTTTGAGAAATATAAAATACTCCAACTTTTTTTTTTAATCTCAAACACTTCTCAATAAGCATATTCATATGAAAAAACCTTTTTTTTGGTATCAATTGTATAATTTCTTTTTTTGCAAAATATAATCCTGTATTAGCAATAAAGTTAGATCTTGGCTTCTCTTTTAAAGAAACTAATCTTTTTGATTTTACCTTGCAAGCCCCATATGGGAACTCATAGTTTGTTTTAGAAACAATAAGAGATAAAAAATAATTTCCTTTTGTATGAAAATTAAAGAATTCAGAGAAATCTATCTTAAATAAAGTATCACAATTTGAAATTAAAATATTCTCAGATTTGATTTTCTTTATTAATGACATACCGCCAATGGTACCAAGAGGTTTTTTTTCTTTAATAAACTTAATTGAATAATCCTTATTTTTTGTTTGAAAATAAGTCTTAATTAAATTTGCCTGATGATTTAGAATCAAATGAAAGTTTTTAAAATTAAAATATTTAAAGTTTTCAATAATATGTTCTAACATTGGCTTAGAATTAATTGGTACCAAAGGTTTAGGTAAAATATCTGTATATGGCTTTAATCTTTCCCCTCTGCCTCCAGCCATAACAATAACATCAATATTTTTGAGGCGGGATATTAATTTTTTATCTTCAAATATTTCTGACCATGTTAATACTTTTGTAACGATGTTTTTTTTATTTACAACTGGAAGAAGTCCAATTTGTTTCGAAATAAATTTTTCTCTTAATTTTTCCTTATCAACATTTAAATAGTTTACTTTTTGAGGAAATCTATTAAAAATACCAATTATTTTTGAGTTAATATCTTTATTTTTTATTAAAAATTTTTGAACATCCCCCTCAGATAAAGTGCCTAATAATTTATCTTTTTTATCAACGACTAATACAGTCCTAGTTCCATTCTTTATAATTTTTTTTAAAGATTCCTTAATAGTTTCATCACTAGATGAAAGAAAAATTTTGTTAATTTTTTTATTCATTAAAAATTCTGCTAAATTTTGTAAGATTAATATTTTTTCTCAATGAAAATTGTCTAGCTTCTTCTAAACCGCTTCCTAGAAAATTAAATAAATTAGCAGTGATAATTCCAGAAATTTTCTGATTATTTAACACTTCATAAAAATGCTCTGGTTTTCCAGCGCCCCCCATTAATAACACTGGGTTATTGAAATCGCTCGGCAGTTCGCCAATAGATTTCATTTCTAGGCCTGCTGCAGTTCCATCGCGATCAATAGAATTTAATATAATTTCACCATACTTTAATTTTTTAATAGACTGTAAAAATTCTTTAAGACTAAGTGACTTTATATTTCCTGAGTTTGTATATGTAAAAAAATTTTGTTCTTCAGATTTAAAATCAACCATTATTGATATTGCTTGTTCTCCATAAATTTTGGAAATCTCGTTAATAATCTTAAAATCTTTGTGAGCTAAGAAATTTATTAATATTTTATCTGCTCCATTATCAAAACATGCTTTCGCTGTGTTTAAGTTTCTTATACCTCCACCAAGTGTAATTGGCACAAATATTTTTTTTCTTAAAACGTCTATATCACTAAAATACATTTCAAAATCTTTATTAGTTGCATTAGGGGTAACATTAATAATCATAAGCTCATCGATGTAATCGCAGGTCTCCCCAAAACCAAAATTATTCTTTAACCAATCTACATCTCCCACTTTCTGCAGTCTAAAATTTCTACTCAAATGAAAACTTCCATTACTATATAATAAAGCATATATAATTCTTTTTTTCATATCACTTGATTTTAAATTTTGGCACCCATCTGTTTTTTTTTTCAAAAAGATCTTTGTTAGCCCATTTGTCAATATTCTCTTGAAATTCTTGCGTTGTCATTTTGTAGTATTCACAATATTCCTCAAATAATTTCTCAGGATAAATATCATCATATATTTTTACCAATTGAACTGCTTGTGATCTTGTCATTGCACCTCGTCTGACATCAATCCCAGCATCTTGTGTAGTTCTTCCAAAACCAAACTTTAAATACATAAAGTATACGTGTAACTCATAAATTTTTTGATCAGTTTGTGCAAAGTTTGTGTAACTACCTTGATTTAATGTTGGAGCTTCAGCTAATCCACATTTATCTTTAGCTACGACATAGTTTCTATAAGGGTCCCAATCCTCATAAAAACCATAATGAGTTAATTCAAGATCGAATTTTTTTAAATCTTCTTTTTTTGGATATGTAAACCAAAATAGCTGTCTATCATTTAAACCTTGAAGTTTTGCTTTTTCAATTACCTTGTCATAACCTCCCTCCATATATCTTGAGATCTGGTAATCCACGTTATAAACACCTTTATCCTTAAATTTTGAATCTCCTCCATACTCGACCTCACCATCTTCAGAATAAAATACTAGAGGAATATTCATTTGCATCGCCATTCTAAGAACAGCGGTGTGAATACCCATCAACCATCCATAGTAAGGAAAGCCCATATCTAATAAACCAATTTTATTTATTACTCTCATAGCTTCTGTATCTGGTGTAATATGTATGTGATCATAACCGCTATTAATAAATGAGTTCAAATTTTTTTTACCAATTTCTGTCTCCATAATTGGTCTAAAAGTAATAGCCAGAGGGTTCATTTTATGTTTGTGTTTTATGTTGTAGCTTACGTATGAGCCATCTTTTCCACCACTCACAGTAGTAATACAATCATATTTAGTCCCGTTTGATCTATGTTTATTTAATAAAGTTCTTAATTTTTCTTGACGCTTTTTCCAATCAATTTTTTTCTTTTCCTCAGACCATTGACAAGCACTACAAAAACCTCTCTCGTCAAAAGTAATTCTTGGTCTTGTTGACATTGTCACACAATTTTTACACCAAAATATATTTTTCATTTTTATCTTAAGTCAAAAAACGGCTTTAGCACAGATCCATCTGTTTTAATTTTTTTAATTATTTTAACAATATTAGAGCTAGAATTTTTTTTAAAATATGGATTTGAAACGTTAACTAATTTTTTTTTAAATTTTTTTGATTTAATTTTTTTAAACGCATCATTCAAATTTCTATAACTTGTATTTTCGATATTAATAATACTTTTTGCAAGTAGTCTTCCCTTTTGTCTAATACCTATGTTAATAGTAGGTTTTTTCAAAGAAGGTACCTCTGATAAACCACTAGAAGAATTACCAACAACTGCATCTACACATTTTATAAATGAAAAGTAATTTTGTTTCCCTAGTGAATTAAAAAGCTTAGCATTTTTATTCATTTTGATAAATTTTGTTATTAATTTTGAGATGTAAAAATTTTTTGGATCTGCGTTTGGAAGGGTGAAAAAAAGACCTAAATTTCTTTTTTTGGACAAAAAATTTAATAGATTCTTGAAATCTAAAATTCCATAATCTTTAGCAAAGGTAACAGGATGATATGTTATAAGATAATTTTCATTTTGGAATTTAAATTTAAATTTTTTTTCTATTTCATTTTTACTTAAAAGCTTTTCATTTTTAATATTTTCTACTGATGTGTTTCCAACAACATAAACATTTTTTGGATTTTCACCAAGTTGAATAATTCTTTTTTTATATGTTTGATGTGTTACAAAATGAAAATTTGCAAATTTTGTTATAGAGTGTCTTATTGGTTCATCAATTGCACCAAGCGTCGTTTCTCCACCTGAAATGTGTATAATTGGCAGCTTGTAAAAGCCAGCACTGATCACTGCCGAAAAAATTTCGTATCTGTCTCCTAGCACAATCATTGCGTCAAAATTTTCTTTAGAGAAAATTTTTCCGAATTTAATTACACCAATACTGAAGAAATTTAAAATTGATTTATTTGTGTCACTTTGAAAAGGTATTTTAATCTTATAATTTATATTTAATTTATCTCTGATAAAATTTTTATATGTTTCATGTTTTTGAAAAAGGTGAGATCCAGTTATTCCAATTTTAATATTTAAACTTTTGACTTTTTTTAGTTTTAAAATAACTGGCTTTAATAGATCATAATCAGCTCGTCCACCTGATACGATTAAAATTTTTTTTATACTTTTACCTAATTTGTTCATCTTTTTTAAAACTGACCTTTGCTCTTTTTTTTATAACCTTTGGCCATGACATTGGTGATAAGCCATTTCCTGGTCTCTTTACTGTAATATTTTTATCAGTAAACCTTTGACCTTTCTTAATCGGAATTTTTGCAACAATAGACTTTCTTGCAAAAAAAATATTTTGTTTTTCTGACATTGAAACTTTCTTAATTTTACTACCTTTTGCTACATCAATATTTCTTATCGAGTTAACCATTTTGCTAAATTCTTTTGGTTCTAAACTAGATTTGTGATCTGGACCTTTAAATTTTTTATTTAAAGTAAAATGTTTCTCTATAACTTTTGCATCTAATGCTGCAGCTGCAATTGGCACTTCTATACCTAAAGAATGATCTGATAAACCGAATCTATTTTTATATCTTTTTTTAAATTCATCTAAAACTTTTAAATTCACGTCTTTGTAGGGTGTCGGATAAGCTGTATTACAGTGAAGAACAATTATTTTATTTTTCTTAAGTGATTTTGAAGTTAAAATTTTTAAAGCTTGATCTATCTCTTTAAAATTTGACATACCAGTAGATAATATTACCTTTTTATTAAACTCTGAGATTTTTTTTAAGTAAGGAAAATTGTTTATCTCACCAGAGGGAATTTTAATTATTGAGAGTTTCAATTTTTTTATTAAAAAATTTAAACTGTCTAAATCAAAAGCAGAGGATATAAAATCAATTCTTAGTTTTTTTGAGATTTTTAATAATTTAAATTGATCTTTTTTAGTTAGCTCAAGTTTTTTAATCATTTCTAACATATTATTTTTTTTCAAGCTTAAATTTTTTTGTTGATATTTTGCTAAGGTAAGTTTTTTTGTTACAACATCTTCAGGGTTAAAGGATTGAAATTTAACAGCATCAGCTCCACATTTCTTAGCAGCAAAAATTAATTTTTTTGCTAAATTAAAATTACCGTTATGATTAACCCCAGCCTCTGCTATTATATATGTATAGTTTTTTAAATACATTTTTTATCGATTTGCATTTTAAGTCCTTTTCTTAAATTTATACTGGGACTCCATGATAAGATTTTTTTTGCTAATTGAATTTTTACGTCCATTGGGTTTAACATTTTTGAAAAATTTAAATTATTAGTAATTGTTATTTTGCTTTTGCTATTTGAAATTCTCTTTAATGTTTGTGCTATCTTAAAAAAATTAACGCATTGATTTTGACCTAAATTAAAAATACCGTATTTCTTTTTTTTATAAGATTTAAAAACTCCTTTTGCAACATCCTTTGCATGAATTAAATTGATTTTGGTATCCTCGTTATTTTGAATTTGAATATGTTTATGATTTTTTATCTTATTGATCAAAATAGAAATAATCTTATTATCTTTCATACCATGACCATAAATAGATGTGGGTCTTAAGATCGTTAATTTAAATTTTTTATTTCTTAATTTTGAAATTGACTTTTCCGATAAAATTTTTGAGTTAATATAAATATTTTTAGATTTTAATTTTAATTTTGATTCCTCAGAATTTTTCTTTTTTTCATCTTTATAGATTGCAGCGCCTGAAAGAAAGATAAAGTGTTTGTTATTAGTTTTTGACCATCTTGCTAATCTCAGTGATGTTGAGACATTTACTTGATTAATATAATTTTTGCTCTGTATTATTTTACCGTCTGGAACAAACGCTCCGATATGTATTAAGCATGCTAATTTACTGAAAATTTTATTAAGTTTTCTTAGTGACAGATTTTTGTTTAAATCTAATTTGACCCAATAAAGATTCCTATGTTTTATTTTGGGCTTATTTCTAGAAAAAGTTACTATCTTACAATTTTTACTCAAAAATATTGAAATTACATGCATACCCAACAAACCTGAGCCGCCTGTAACACCTATAAACTCAGTATTTAAAACCATTTATTGATAACACCCTTGCCAGTATTTTTTTTTAAATTCTTTCTTTTCACTCCATCAAGAAATATCTCTTCAATATATCTAAACGAGATACCTTTTTTAATTCTTGGTTTTTTCAAAGTTTTTTTTTGAATAAAATTTTTTATGTACATCTCTGGCTCATTAAAACCAAAATGAGATCTAATTGAAGTAGTGCCTGAAAACCTTGGATTAAATTCAAATGGAACAGGTTCATTTTTTCTATTTTTAAGTTGGATATTAAAAGTGCCTTGATTGTCGATTAAATGTGCAATTTTCATCACAAGTGCCGAAATTTTTTCATCTCTAATAATTTCAACAACCCAGGATGTACCATTAACTAGTTTTCTTTTTGCGAGAAACGGACCAAAAATTTTTTTATCTTTTGATTTAAAATAACTGCAAGTGTATTCGTTTTCGAACATATCTTTTTCAGTGCCAATGTGCTCTTGAATAATTGGATTAGGCACTTTTTTTATTAAATATTTCAATTCATTCATATTTTTAATTAAATGAAGGTTTCTTGATGATGTTCCAAATCGGCTTTTAAGTATAAAAGGTAATGTAAGTTTTTTAGGAAGTAATTTTAAATCTCTCTGATTTCTAATTATGAATGTTCGTAAAAAAGGAAGATTATTTTTTTTTAAAAATTCTTGAGTAGCATATTTATCATCAGCCATCTTAATTACGTTTAAGTTAGATATACATACCTCGCACCCAGTTTTTTTTTTAATAATATCTTTATGCTTTGAAAAGAAAATCATATCAAATTCTGATCCAATCATTAGTATATCAATTTTATTTATTTTTAAATTTTTCAGGAACCATTTCAAAGCTCCTTTATCTTCAACTTTAGGAATAATAATTGATTTTCTCGTTCTAAATAGAGCAGCATTGGAATGGTTTATATCTGCGGAAATTACATTGCATTTAATCTTTGATATCTTTAGTGCCTTAATAATAGATTGCCCGACTCCACTACCAGCGCCAGTCACTAAAATATTTAGATTTTTCATGATTTGTTAATCATTAAAAATACTAGACTTATAAGCAATTGAGTTTTTGCTATTTAAGAACCAATCAATTGTTTTTTTAAGACCCGTTTCAAAACCTTTTTTAGAGGCAAATTTAGGTTTCCATTTGTAGATTTTATTTGCTTTCTTAATCGAAGCACACAATCTGTCTACTTCACTATTCTTAGGTCTTACCCTCGAAGGCTCTTTTTTAATAGAAATTTTAATGCCCATAATTTTTGCAATCTTATGCGCTAATTGTTTTATTGAAATTTCGAAACCACTGCCTACATTCACTACTTCTCCGATCCCCTTATTACTTATTATAGAGGCTAAGAAAGCGTCTGTTGTATCTTCAATGAATGTGAGATCTCTCGTTGGATGTAATGATCCCAATTTCAAATTATTTTTTTTATTAATTTGAGTAATAATCGTTGGAATTATTGCCCTGGCCGATTGTCTTGGACCAAAAGTATTAAATGGTCTTAAGATCGAAACTGGTAAACCAAAAGATCTCTGATAAGATAAAGCAAGTTGATCTGCAGCTATTTTACTAGCAGCATAGGGCGATTGTGCCGAAAGAGGGTGTTTTTCATCTATGGGTATATACTTTGCGGTCCCGTAAACTTCACTAGTTGAAGTGTGAATTATTTTTCTTACATTTGAAATTTTTGAGGCGTTTAAAATATTCAAAATACCATTTACATTTGTATCAAAATAAGATTTAGGAGCTCTGTAAGAATAGGGTATGCCAATTAATGCAGCTAAATTTATTATAATATCAAATTTCTTAATTGTCTTATTTATAAGATTATCATCGCGGATATCACCAGTAATTACATTGATATTCTTTTTGACTTTTTTGTCTATTTTTTCAAGCCAGCCCCAAGAGTTGAATGAATTATATTGTACTAAGCAAGTTAATTCATGATTATTCCTTACAAGCTTTTCTGTAAGATGAGATCCGATAAACCCTTCAGAGCCTGTAAGAAATATTTTCATTGATTAAAAGTTATTCAAGATTATCAAGTTTGTTAGAACGATTTGAAAAAAATTTTTTTGCAAAGTAAATATATAATAAAATTCCAAAAATAGATGTTAAGAATGAAACCGTAAGATAAAATTCTAACAAGTTGCTTGAAATATTTGTTCCGAAGATAAGTGCCATCCAAATACAAAGATGTTGAATATCTAAAAGAAATAGTGTCGTTTTTTTGAAAAAAATACTTCTTAAATATGGTTGGATTTTATTTCGTTTATCAATCTCATTACACCATCTTGCTAGTGCTGAAAATCTGTCTAATATTAAATGTTGTATAGGGTAAATCAATAAAATTATAAAATAAAAAGATAAATCAAAAAATGTATTATTTTTTAATAGTAAAAATTTAATGAAAAGTATGTGTAGCAAACCAATGCTAATTATGTCAAAAAGACCATCAATAAACCTACCAAAAAATGAGGATTTGTTCTGATATCTTGCAATTAATCCATCTGAATAATCTACAACAAATGAAATTATAAATACGAAAATAGCTAACTGAATATTTTCACTATCTTTGATTCCTATAAAAAAACCAATAATCGCTAAACTTAGACCAAATACCGAAATTAAATTTGGGTTAAACTTTAAGAATAAGGGCGAGACTACTATTGATAAAAACCTATATACAGAACCAAAAAATGAATAAGACTTATAGATCAAAAATAAATCCTTATTTTTTTTTAATTGTTTTTTATAAAAATTCATCATTCTATTTATTTAAAAATTTTGAGTTATGCCTTGGTTCTTTATATGCAAAACCTTGTCACAATACTTTAATGAATTTTTATCATGACTTATTAAAATTATAGCAGTTTTACCCTTAAGATCTTTTATTTGTTCAGTAACAAGTGCCTCTGTTTTTTTATCTAAAGAATTTACAGCTTCGTCCATAATAATAATTTTTTTTCTGTGATAAAATGTTCTAGCAATTGCTACTCTTCGAGACTGACCTCCAGATAATCGAACTCCATTTTCACCTATTAAAGTTTTTTTACCGTTTGGCAAATTATCTATAACATCATTAAGATTTGCTTTTTTTATTGAGTCCTGAAATCTCTCCAAGTCTACTTTATGCTCATCTTGTTCTAAAGAAATATTATTTTCTATGGTATCATCTAATATTATTGGGTCTTGAGGTAAATATGCTGAGAAACTTTTCATTGTCTCGGTGAAGTCAATTTTTTTACCATTTAATTTAATCATTCCTGTTTGTGGTTTAATTAATCCTAACAAAATATGAATTAATGTAGTCTTACCAGCTCCAGACTCTCCCATAATACCAATGCAATCATTTTCCTTTATTTTTATATTTAGATTTTTAAATACAGTTTTGTCAGAATTTTGATACTTAAAATTAATATTTTCTAAACTTATTTCTGAAAAATTATCTAAATCAAGATTACTTGGATAATTAAGATTATTTTGACTTTCCAAGTTTGATTTGTTTTTTTCTAAATCTGATACTACTAAATTAATTGCTTGCGCAGCATAGCTAAGTCTACCTCGAGCATTTACTATAATTGCAACACTTGGAAGTATACGTAGAGCAGCAAATAAAAAAACTGAAATAATTGGTATATATTCGGTTGCATTAAAACTATCAGCAAAAAATAAATAAATTATAAATAGTAAGGTTGGTGCTATAATTATAAATTCAAAAACATATCTTGGAGAGTCTTTGATTAGTGAAGACTTAAGCTCTACATCTATAACCTTTTTTGCTTTAGACCTCATCGAAGATAGAAAAAAGTTTTGTTTCGATAAGACTTTAATCTCTTTAAAAGCATTTATTCCAGAGTCAACTATTTTGAAAATATGCTTTGATAATTCAATTTTATTTTTTCCAAGTCTTGAGTTGATAGGCTTCAAAAAAAATTCATAAATAAAAATTACTGGTAGAAAAAAAATTAATAAAAAAATTACAATTTCATAGTTAATAAATATTAAAAATAAAAAAATTGTAAGAAAAATAAGTACTTCACTTATCACTCTGAAATAAGCATCGATTGCCGATGCACAGTCAGATGACAATTCTCTAATGTTTCTTTTATATTCAGAGCTATTTCTCAAAATATAATCTTCAAAATTCATAGTTTGATATGCAGTCATTAATGCAACTTGAATATTTGTATATTGAGTAAAAGCAAACTTAGTTATCATCCATCTTATAAAAATTGATAATATAGTTTTAAATAAAAAAATTAATATCAAAATAACGCTTAATGTAATAACAAGANTTTTCCTTTCAAAATTTTGAAAAAATTTTATCTGTGAAAAATTAAAAAAATTGTTTTCAATATCTAAAATTACAGATACGTAAGGTGCAATTAAACCGATACTTAAAAGATCTATCATGCTTGATGTAATAAATAAAAATATTATGAAGAATAAATAATTTTTATTGATCTTCAGAATATTAAATAACTTAAAAATATTATTTGACATTGCCTCTTTATTAAAATTTTTTTTTAAATATTTTGTTTTTTTTAATTTTAGTCATAGCTCCGCACTTACCCTGCTATGGATATGGATAAAATTTTATTCATAATTTATTACTAAAGCGGATAACAATAATTTCCGGATTTTTTATTTATGGATATATTTATTTTACCTGTATTAGCAATAATTTTGTTTTTATCAATATTAACTATATTGAGAATAATATTTTTTAGTGGTCCTGAAATAATTTGTGCCTTAGTTTTTATCATTTTGAAAAAAAATGAATTAGAAATGTATCCTTTTTTATTTTCACTTCTTTTACAATAATCTACAAAATTCATAATTTGATCAGAGTCATTTTGACTCCCATAAATAAAATATTGAAGTCCTTTGATAAAATTAAAATTAGAATTGCTTTTTGATAAATTTAGTTCTGATTGATAAAAAAAAATATAATTACCTAAAATATTTTTTATTTTTTCTTTCTTGTTATTCTCGGTGATTAATACTCTAGGATAATAAACTTCAAAATTTTTTTGGAATTTCTTTGAAAGTTCAGATAAAAAAATGCCCTCTTGATTTTTTTTTATTTTTGCAACTGCCCACATAAATTATTTATTTCTTTTAAGTTCTTTTTTTAATTCGTCATATTCTCTCATTTTCCTTGCCATAAAATTAATTGTAAGTTTCGTTCTTTCAGCAATACCCTTGGGAGTTATGACGTAATTTAAATATTTGATTTTATTATTTTGCTTTTGAAAATTTTTAATTTTAATTAGTCCTTTTTTTTTAAGTTCTTTTAAACAATAGTTTAATTTGCCGAGACTAAAACCAAGCTCTTCTGCGAGTTTTCTCTGGCTAGAGTTATTTTCCCTATTAATTTTTCTCAAGACCTCAAAGTGATCTTCTGTTTTTTTCATATAATTGTTTACTAATGTTCAATAATTGAACGTATATAAAAATAATTACGATTAAAAGTCAATATTTTACTTTTATTTTTTTTAAAAAAATACTATATTTGTTCAACTTTTGAACATATTAAGCTTATTATGGACGCTCGAAATNTAAAATTACTTGATTGCACTCTTAGGGATGGTGGATATTACAATAATTGGAAATTTAATATTAATGATGCCAATAAATATCTTAAACAAGTTTACTCCTCTGGAATTGATGTGGTTGAAGTAGGGTTTAACTTTTTTGAAAATAACCCGAATTATGGAAAATTTGCATTCACAGACAAAAATCTTATCAAAAAATTAAAAAAATCTAAAAATACTAAGCTTGCGATAATGATTAATGGAACGGATTTTTTCAAGATAAAAGGAAATTATAAAAAATATTTAGATAAAAAGTTTAAAAATAATTATTTAAGTTTTTCTATAATAAGAATTGCAGCTCATTACAAGGATATAAGTAAGTTACTTAAATATATAAAATATTTAAAGAAATTGAACTACAAGATATGTTTTAATTTAATGCAAATAAATAATGTTTCTCAAAATGAACTTAAAATCTGTTTGAGAAAACTATCATTGTCAAAAAGCGTTGATGTTTTTTATTTTGCAGACTCCTTTGGTAACTTGAAGCCTGAGAATGTTAAATCAATTTGTGAAATTATCAGGAAAAATTGGAAAAGTGACATTNGTATTCATGCCCATGATAATTGTGGATTGGCTCTCAAAAATTCAATTCAAGCTTTTAAATCAGGTGTGAAGTGGATTGATAGCACAATTCAAGGTATGGGCCGTGGAGCAGGAAATGTTAAAACTGAAAGTTTATTAAGAAAATTTAAATTTGCCAACTACAAACCGTCATCAATAAATAATATTTCAAAAAAATATTTTTTAAATTTAAAAAAAAAATATAAATGGGGCAAATCAAATTATTATAAAATTGCAGCTAACTTTAATATACATCCAACTTATATTCAGATGCTTCAAACAGACAAAAGATACTCTGCAACTGAAAAAATGAAATCTATTAATTCTTTGAAAAAAATTCAAGCAACAAGCTTTGATCCTAACAAACTTGAGGAAACATTTGTAAATTATAAAAATTTCAAAGGAAATTGGAATGCAAATAATTGGTGCTTCAATAAAAATTTAATTATTCTGGGGCAAGGACCCAGCCTCAAAAATAAAAATACCGTTGAAAAATTGAAAAAAGTTATATTAGAAACTAAATCAACTGTGCTTGCTATTAATGTAAATAATTACATACCTGAATATCTGATTGATTATTATGTTTCAGCTAATGAAACAAGAATTCCGTTAGAACAACACAAATATGAAAATTTAAAAAAGCCTTTAATCATTCCAAAGTTTAAATTAAATAAAATGAAAACAAAAATTGGAAATGTCAAATTTCTTGACTATGGTGTGCTGGTTAAAGATAAAAAATTTGAATTTTATAAAAATTTTGCGGTAATACCTTTTAATCTTACTTTTGCTTATGCAGTGGCTCTGGCTTTAATAGGTAAGGCAAAAAAAATATATTTTGCTGGTTTTGATGGGTATAAAAAAAATCACCGTTTATCAAATGAGATGCAAAAAACTATTGAGGTAATTTTAAAAAACAATAAGTCATTGAAACTAGTCTCACTCACTAAAACCAGATATAAATTTTATAGAAAATAATTTGATGAATAGAAACTCTGACTTTATAGTTGTAATACCAGCGAGATTTTCGTCAAAAAGATTACCTGGCAAACCTTTAAAAAAGATACTAGGAATACCGATGATAATTAGAACTTGCATGCAGTGCCTAAAAGTGGTGAAAAAATCTCAGCTAATTGTTGCCACTGATGACAAAAGAATTCAAAAATGCTGCGAAAAATATTTAATAAATTCAATACTTACATCTAAAAAATGTAAAACTGGTACTGATAGAGTCGCAGAGGTAGCCAAAAAAATAAAAGTAAAAAATTATATTAATGTTCAGGGAGATGAACCTATATTTAACCCTGTCGATTTAAAAAANATGATAAAACTTTCAAAAAAAAATAGAAATAAAATATTATTAGGTTACACAAAAATACAAAATAAAATAAATGCCAGTAATAAAAATATTCCAAAAGTTGTTTTTGATAAAAATGAAAATTTGCTTTACGCTTCTAGAGCTCCTATTCCCTTCGCAAATTTAGGTAAGTCTACAGAATTCTGGCGCCAGGTCCTTGTGTATTCATTTCCAAGAATTGAGATATTAAAATTTTATAAAATAAAAAATAAAACATCTTTAGAGGAAAAAGAGGATATTGAGATCTTGAGATTTTTAGAAATTGGTTCTCATGTAAAGCTTGTTAAAATGACAAACAAATCACATCCAGTAGACACCATTAAGGACCTTAATCAAATAGAAAGATTTTTAGATAATAAAAAAATAAACCGAATATGAGTATAATTAATATTTTTTTAAAATCAAAGTGGGATCTAAGTAAAATTGAAAAAAAAAAATTTCTACTGGTAGACGGCAACTCCAATCCTTTTGTAAAATATTATGATAAAAAAGATTTTAATATACTCTATAGACGAGGGGAAAAAATAAATATAAGAATTTTAATAAAATGTATTTTTGATTTGAATATTTCTTCACTTAATTATTTCAATCATTTTATAAAAACATCCAGCCCCAAACTAATTCTTACAGCTTTTGATTACCATCCAATTTTTTATAAACTTAAAAAGGTAACAAAAATTAAAACGTTAATGCTCCAAAAGGGAAAAAGAACTTTTTCAGATAATATTTTTAAAAATCAAATATTTATTAAAGAGTCAAAGTCTAACAATTATTTTGTTGATTATATTTTTTTATATAATAAATCTACTTGTGATAATTATAAAAAGCTAATCAAAGGAAATTATTTTTCTATTGGATCCTTTGAAAATAATTTTAAGAAATTGGATTTTTCCTCCCAAAAAAAAGAAGTCTTGTTCATTTCTAATTTTAAAATTGATAATTACAATAAAGTAGAGAAAAATTGTGAAAATGATGATTTAGTAGTTTTAAATCTTTACAGATTAGCTATAAAAAATAAATTAAAATTCAATATTCTCCCAAGACAAGCTGATAAAGCCAAAAATAAAAAAGAATTTTATTATTACAAAAATATTTTAAGAAATAATTTTAATTTTTTANAAAAAAAGAATGTTTCAAGTTCCTATAAAATCTCAAGTAAATTTAAATATATTTTCTGTACATATTCTACTTTGGGAGTTGAAAATCTTTCGAAGGGCGGGAGAACCGGGTTTATATTTTTTAAGTCTTTAAACAATCCATGTAAATATTATCGATTTGGAAGTCTGGAAAAAATTAAAAATAGAGGCTCTTTTTGGACGTCTGATTATAAGTTTAATTCTAATGAATTAAAGAGAGTTTTTAATTTTGTCACTAAATCTAATAAAAACGCTTGGGAAAAGAAATCAAAAAAAGTGGCAAAAAAAATTTTAGAGTTTGATTTTAATAATCATATTTTTAGAAATTTAGTAAAAAAAGAATTAAACAGAAATGATAATTTATGAAAACTATTTTAATTACAGGTTGTGCAGGTTTTATTGGAAGCTCTTTTTTAAAAAGTATTATAAAAAAAAATGTGAAAATTATAGGAATTGATGACTTATCAGCGGGATGTTTGAAGAGTTTACCAAGAAATAAAAAGTTTAAGTTTTTAAAAGGAGATTGTGGGAATAAAAAGATTTTGGATAAAATTAAAGGTAAAATTGATATAATCATTCATCTTGCAGGACAATCAAGTGGGGAAAAAAGTTTTTATGATCCGTTAAATGACATGAAAAGAAATTTATATTCTACCATTGCACTTTTAGACTTTGGTTTAAAGAAAAAATCTAAACAATTTATTTTTTCCAGTTCAATGTCGGTTTATGGAGATCTGAGAAGAAAAGTAAATGAAAATGATTACACTAAACCAATTAGTTTTTATGGTTTATCTAAACTTTCAAGTGAAAAGTATATCAAAATGTTTTCCTATAAAAAAATTAATTACACTATATTGAGATTTTTCAATGTTTATGGAGAAGGCCAAATTCTTAACAATCTAAAACAAGGAATGATAAGGATTTATTTAACCCAAATCTTTCAGAATAATAATCTTTTTGTTAAAGGTAGTCTCAATAGATTTAGAGATTTTATTCATATTGAAGATGTAAACAAAATCTTATTTAAAATAATAGGAAATAGAAATTGTATAAATAAAACTTTTAATGTTGGTTATGGAAAGAAATACTTAGTAAAAGATGTTTTAAAACTCATCAAAAAGAAAATCAAAAAAAACTTTTCAATCAAAAAGGTGAATGGGACTCCATTTGATCAATTTGGAATTTTTTCTAATAGTGAAAAGTTATTTAAAGCTACAAATTTCAAAGCTAAAATATCACTTGAGAAAGGAATTGAAAAATACATAGGTTCAATAAAAAAATAATGAAGGCAATAATTTTAGCAGCTGGAAGAGGATCTAGAATACGCAAATATCACAAAAAACCAAAATGCTTACTTACATTTGGTAATGAAAAGCTCACAATTATTGAAAGGCTATATAAAATTTTGTTGAAAAAAAAAATAAATAAAATTTTTGTAGTTACAGGCTTTAAAAAAGAATTGATAAAAAAAAAATTAGGAAATAGCGTAAAATATATTTATTCTAAAAATTTTAAAAAAAGCAATAACCTTCAAAGTATGCTTGCTGCCAAGAAAGAGTTGAAGGGCGAATTGCTATGTTTTTTTTCTGATTTAATTTTCGATGAAAAAATTATTGATAAGATTTTAAATAAAAAGGTAGATTTTTGTCTTGCTATAGATACTAGTAGAGTGCTTAGTGACACTATGCGTATTAAAAAAAAGAGAAATAAGATAACAAATATTGGAAGCCACATCAAAACTAGTGAAGGTCATGGTAATTTTATTGGTATCTCAAAATTTTCTAAAAGAGGATCTAAAATATTGAAAAAATATTTAACTTTTCAAAAAAATAATATGAAAGATTATTATACTATAGTTTTTAATAAGATGATAAACGATGGAAAGGAAATAAATTATATTGATAGTAAAAATTTTATTTGGAAAGAAATTGACAAATTAAGGGACGTGACAAATATGAATAAAATTATTAATGATCAAAGATTTAATTATTAGAAAAATATGAAAAAAAAAGTATACGTTTGTTTAGCTGCAGATATATTGCACGAGGGTCATGTAAACATTTTAAAAAAAGCATCAAAGCATGGTGATGTGACTGTCGGCTTAATGACAGATAATGCAATTGGCAAATATAAAAAAATACCATTTTTAAATTATCACCAAAGAGAAGTTGTTGTTAAAAACCTAAGTATGGTAAAAAAGGTAATCCCTCAATACACGATGGATTTCAGACCGAATCTTAGATTATTAAAACCTGACTATGTTGTTCACGGTGATATTTGGAAACCTGCGCTTAAAAAACTTAGAAAAGAAGTTGTGGAGCAATTAAAAAAATGGTCAGGAAAGTTAATTGAATACCCATATACAAAAAATATTTCGTCAAGTTCAATTAAAGAAAATATAATTAACTCTCCTTTGTTTAATGTAAGCAGAGTTTCAATGCTTAAAAGACTTTTAAGTGTAAAAGGATTTGTTCGTATAATCGAAGCTCATTCTCCTTTAGCTGGTCTTATAATAGAAAATACAAAATATAAAAAAAACAAAAATGATAAAGAGTATGACGGAATGTGGTCTTCTAGTTTAACAGAGTCATTAATGAGAGGAAAACCAGATAACCAGTCTGTAGAGTTGTCGACTAGAATAACTGCTCTTAATGAATTACTAGATATTACAACTAAACCAATTATTTTCGATGCAGATAACGGAGGAAGAATTGAGCATCTCTCATATAGAATTAATACCTTGGAGAGGCAAGGTGTTTCAGCTATTGTAATAGAGGATAAAATTGGATTGAAAAAAAATTCATTATTTAAAAATCAGAAAAATGCACAACAAGATAGTATAAAAAACTTTTGTAAAAAACTAAAGGTTGCCGCTAAATCTAAAAATTCCAAAGATTTTTTTATAGTAGCAAGAATTGAGAGTTTTATTCTTGGAAAGGGCTTACAAGATGCTTTGAAAAGAGCAAAAGCATACTCTAACTCAGGAGCAGACGCAATCTTAATTCATAGCAAAGAAAATAATCCAAAGGAAATTTTCAAATTCTCAAAAATTTATAAAAAATTTAATAATCATAAACATTTAATTGCGGTCCCATCAAGTTATTCAAAAACACTTGAGAAAGATCTAATTAAAAATGGGTTTAATATAGTTATTTATGCTAATCACATGTTAAGAGCTTCTTATTTATCAATGAAAAAATTGGCTTTAGATATTTTGAAAAATAGTCGCTCTTTTGAAAGTGAAAAAAAAATATCAAAAATCTCTGATCTGCTAAAATATTCAAAATAACCAAATGATTGACACAAAAAAATTATTAAAAATATTTATTGAGAAAAATATAAAGTTTTTTTGTGGGGTACCTGATAGCTGTGTAAACAAGTTTTGTGACGAACTTAATGAAAGCAAATTTGTCCATAACACAGTGACGGCAAACGAAGGTGCTGGTGTTTCTTTAGGAGTAGGACATTATTTATCAAAAAAGAAATTATCTTGTATTTATCTTCAAAATTCAGGCCTAGGAAACGCCACAGACCCGCTAACAAATCTATCTAATAAAGAAGTTTATGGAATTCCAATTATTCTATTAATTGGCTGGAGAGGTGCACCTTCTTTGAAAGATGAGGCTCAACACAAAATCCAAGGTAGAATATTAAAAACAACACTAAACTCTTACAAAATCAAACACTTAGAAATAAAAAACGATAGAGATTTTTCAAAAATTAAAAAACTTATCGAATTTTCAAAGAAGAACTCACGCATTGTAGCATTTTTAGTTAAACCTAAAGTTTTTTACAGAAATAAAGAAATTAGAAAAAGAAAAGAAAACAAGAATATGATTAGAAGACAGGATTTAATCATTTCTCTACTAAGAATGATACCAAAAAAAACCAAGATTATTTCTTCTGTAGGATTTAATTCGAGAGAACTTTACCAAATTAGAAAAAAGTATAATTTTAAAAATGGAAAAGATTTTCTTATGGTTGGTGCAATGGGTCATACTTCAATGGTTGCATTTGGTATAAGTCAAAACACCAATGATCAAACAATTTGTTTGGATGGTGATGGTTCTTTTGTAATGCACCTTGGGGCACTTACACTCTTGAGTAATAATAGACGGAAAAATTTTAAATATATTCTTATAGATAATGGATCTCACGAGTCCATAGGTCATCAACCAACAAAATTGAAAAATATAAATTATAAAAAAATTTCTGAGGGACTTGGCTTTAATAAATTTTATTTTACAGATAGCATCAAAAAACTTGATACAAACGTGAAAAATTTTATTAAATCAAAAGGTCCGTCTTTTCTTCATGTAAAAATTAAGATAGGAACCCTAGATAAGTTAGTTCGCCCTAAGAAATTTTTAGATATTAAAAATAATTTTATGAGAAATTAGTTGTTTTAATTTTTCAATTATATCCAACATTTGAATAAAAAATTTTTTTCAGTGCATAAATCAAGCCAATTGAGCTATTAGTACTGGTCAGCTGCACACGTTACCGTGCTTCCACACCCAGCCTATCAACGTAGTGGTCTACTACGGCTCTATAGGAAGAACTAG
>NZJU01000047.1 GCA_002692325.1 Candidatus Pelagibacter sp. | reverse complement strand
CTGGATTTAGTCAAGGATGCATGATCTCTATTCAAACTGGATTAAAAAGAAATGATAAAATTAATTCTATTATAGGATACTCTGGTAAAATTATTAGCACTGAACACTTATCAAAAAACATAAAATCTAGACCTAAGGTCATTTTGATGCATGGGGATAAAGATGAGGTGGTTCCAATAGAATCTTTTTTAGAGGCAAAAGAATTTTTTTTAAATAATAACTACTCAATAGAAACAAAAATGTTTAAAAACTGTGAGCATCGAATTCCCCAAGAGGGATCGAGCCTAGGTTTAAAGTTTATCAAAAAAAATTTATATTAATTAATAAAATTATAACTTGATATAATTATTACTTTCAGATAGCTTTTGAATATGATTATATCTGCGAACAAGCAAGTACCCTTAGAAAAGTGTCCAGCACTTGTTTTAAATGCTGACTTTAGGCCCTTAAGTTATTATCCACTGTCATTGTGGTGCTGGCAAGATGCAGTTAAATCAGTTTTTCTTAACAGGGTGAGCATTGTTTCAAATTACAAAAGAAAAATTAGAAGCCCATCATTTGAAATGAATTTACCAAGTGTTATTGCACTTAAAAGTTTTATCAAACCTTCAGATAATCCCAACTTTACAAGATTTAACGTTTTTTTAAGAGATAAATTTACTTGCCAATACTGTGGCGATAAAAAAAATCTTACGTTTGACCACTTGCTACCAAAATCCAAAGGAGGAATTACGGATTGGGAAAATGTTGTAACTGCCTGTTCAACTTGCAATGTTAAAAAAGGTGGTAAATTATTTGAGAATAGTGGTATGAAACTATTCAGCAAGCCATTCAGACCAACCGTAGATGATTTACACAAAAATGGTAGAAACTTCCCACCAAATTTTCTTCACGAAAGTTGGATGGATTATTTATATTGGGATATAGAACTAGAGCCTTAATTATATTTTTTCAGATATTGTAATTGCTATTCTTGATGAGGTTTTGATGATCTTATCTAACAATCCATAGACACCATCTTTAGTTGCACCACCTTCATAAGCAATATTTTTATGTTCAATCTCATCCGCTCTAAACTTTTCAATCTTTTTTTTTAGTTCTTTCTCATCATCTTTGAGTTTATAAGTTTGATTTTTGTAATGTTCATCAATTACCTCCTCGACAGATGCCGTACATAACATTGCAGCTTTCTCGCCAAGCATCGCAGTTCCAAAACCCAGTGTTACTCCCATAAGGTCCCATAATGGTAATAGTTTAGTTGGCTTAATTTTTCTTTTTTTTATGAGTTTATTAAAATAATCATAGTGCTCAGCTTCGTGCTCTTTCATGTCCTCAATTTTCCTTTTTAAAGCATCATGTTGTTTAAATGTTTTTAGAGCTAGCAATTGACCTTCGTATATTTTTATTGCACCTCTTTCGCCAGCATGATCGACTCTTATTATCTCTTCTAGAGTTTTTTTATTTGTTTTTTTCATAATTAATCAAAATTCCAACCAAAATAACACTTATAGCAAGAGAGAAAATAGCATTAATTGTAGCAAGTGAAAACCCAAATAGTCTTAATGGAACCTCTTTGCAACTTATATTACTCGTTTTTAGTTGTGACAAAAGTTCAGAGGCCGAGTCCACCTGAAAATTTCCTTGAAGTTTACACAAAAAACTCTCATTAAAAAAACCTTCTTCAATGCCATAATGGTAAAAAGAGATTACTGTTCCAAAGATAAAAAAAAGAGTAAGTATGACTAAAATGACCTTATATTTAAACTTAAAAATAAAAAATGATGAAATTAAAATTAGGGAGGCAATATAAGGAATCCTTTGCAATTTACAAAGTGAGCAAGGTTTATGATCAAGAATAAATTCAACAAAATATGCTGACGAAAGTGCAAAAAAACTTATAAAAATCATTGATTTTAAAAACGTGGTGGTTTTGAAATTAAACATATTTTTTAATTATAAAATAAAAAATTAACGCAATTAATATTATCAGAATTCCTAAGATAGCTGAAAATTTTGCGCCCCTTTTTTCAAGAAAAGGGCCAAAAGCTTTACCGAATCTATTTGTTAAATATGCTACTAAAAAAAATCTAAGTCCTCTTGTAATTATACATGTAATTAAAAAAATTACTAAATTGAATTGAACAAAACCACTAGTTATTGTTAAAAGTTTAAAAGGAACTGGTGTGAATCCCGCAATAAAAAGAGTTACGATATATGGAAGCATACTTTTACTTTCTGAAAACTTTTCTTTTAGAAAGTTTACATTGTCATAACCGTATAGCTCAAAAATTTTAATTCCTATCTCATTAAAAAATAGGACTCCTATAAGGTAACCAAATAATGCACCAAGCGCTGAAAAGATGGTAGCAACAGAAGCAATTAAAATGAATTCATTTCTTTTTGCCACAACCATTGGCACTATCATTACATCTGGCGGTATCGGGAAAAATGAACTCTCAATGAAAGATACAAAACCTAAAATAGGCTTTGAAAATTTATGTCTAGCCAACTCTACACATCTATCGTATAACTTTTTAATCATGGATCTAAAATGCACAATACTTAAGTTCATGGCAAGTTTAATCTTGTCTCCAATAGCAATCTATGCAGTGTTTTTTCTTGCAAAAATATTTGGTGCTAATTACGAGTTCACTAATGGAGAAGCCTTTGTAGTCTGGTTGTTAATGGCAATTTTAATCAATCAAAGCGTAACTTGGAAAAAATAAATGTCTAAAACCCTGGATTCTAAAACAGTATCAATTTTTGAGCATTTAAAAAAAAAACCAGACGAACGTGTTAAAGATTTTGTATCTTTTAATTCCGAGGAAGTTTATGAAATTTTAAATAAAAACTCTAATGATACTGTTAGTGATTGGTTTAAGCTGCAACAAACATGGTGCAAAAATGCTTATACTACTTTTAAAGATTATGACACTTATTTAGTTCTAGTTTATTTAGTAAATGAGGTTTTTAAAAAGTATTCTGACCGTTTCCAGTACCTGTCCTATAATGAATTTTATGAAAAAAAAGAGCTTTTAATTGACAAAATAAACTTAATTGAAATTTCAAAAGAATTAGATATACCAAAAGAAACAGTAAGGAGAAAAGTAAACTTATTGCAAAATAAAAATATCCTTTCTAGAAAAGGAAAAACAATTATTTTTCATAGAAATTTAACTGAAACTCAAAGACCTGAAAATTCGAAAAAAATGATGTCAATATTTTTAGAAAAGTCAGGTCAAATTTTAGCGAAAGAAAATTGGTTTGGGAGAGAATTTACTAGAGAGGAAATAGAAATGTTTATTGATAAACATTTTACAATATGTTGGCAGCATTGGTTTAGATTGCAAATACCATTTCTAATAAGACATAGAACTTTTTATGGTGATTTAGAAACTTGGAATGTTTGGGGCACGATAGGTATTTCTCAATTCACAGATTATGCAAATCAAATTAAAAATAAAATCGTTGAAGATCCAAGATCTTACGCTGATTTATATTTACATCTTTTGAGACACAGTCCAAAAAATGGAATTAACGCATCCTCAATTTCAGAAATCTCATCAATTCCAAGGGCTACTGTGATAAGAAAATTAAAATTTCTTTTAAAGCAAAAACTTATATTAAAAAACAATAAGCTCGAATATCAACTTTTTTCCTCACCAAAAAATATCAAATCTTTTGAACAAAACTATATGCATAATCAAAAACATAAAGCGCGTTTTGTGACAACAATTTTTGATTTAATGAAAAACTCTTCATTTAAAGTAGTTTAAAAATTAAATATTAAAAATGGAAATAGCGAAAAATATAGCCCCATTGTGTTTAGCGATTATTATGTTTGGTTTAGGCCTTGGTTTAACAATTTCAGATTTCACTAGAGTTATAAAAAATCCAAGAGACTTTCTTGTCGGCATTATCTGTCAGGTAATTTTACTTCCCGTTATAGCTTTTTTTCTAATACAAATTGTTTCGCTCCCGATTGAAATAGCTATGGGTGTAATGATAATTGCAGCAGCTCCAGGCGGTGTAACCTCTAATATCTTAACCAAGTTTGCAGATGGAGATGTCGCGTTATCCGTAAGTTTAACGGCGATTGTAAGTTTACTATCTGTTTTAATAGTTCCATTTATTGTTTTTAACTCTGCAGATTTTTTAGGTATAGAAATTATAAAGGAAATATCAATGCTTAACATAGCGACGAAAATGTTTTTCGTGGTAACTGTCCCGGTTATTTTTGGAATGATTATGAGAGGTTTAATGACTGATTTTGTTGTTTCCAAAACTCTTATAATCCAAAGACTGTCAGTAATTTTATTTTTAGTCGTTTTTACTTCAATTTGGATAGAGGAGTGGGATAGGATTCTTTCTTTTGTTACTAAAGCGGGTTTAATAGCTTTCATTTTAAATATGATAATGATTTTTGTTGGATATTATGTTGCAAAATTCTTTGCTTCGGATGTCGCTCAAAGAAAATGCATTTCTCTTGAGTGTGGCTTACAAAACGGTACTTTAGCAGTGGTTGTAGCCACCCAATTATTTAATGATGTAATCTTTATTGTTCCTACTGCGGCATATGCCTTAGTAATGTTTTGTACTTCTATTATTTTTGTTCTCATAGTAAGAAAAATCAATTAGATTATATAAAAAGGGCGAATGGTGGAACTGGTAGACGCGCCGGATTCAAAATCCGGTAGTAGCAATACTGTGAGAGTTCGAGTCTCTCTTCGCCCACCAAATTATGGAAGTAAATAAATTAAAAAGTTTAGTTGATCTATATTTTAAGAAGATAGAGAAAGTTGATGGCAAGAAACCATTTTTAAAGTGGTTAAAATCAGATAAACCAACTTATAATTGGGAAGAAATTACTCTTAGAATTTATAAACTCTCAGCAAAAATTAAATCTTTAATTAATGAAGGTGATAGATGCTTACTATTATCGGAGAATAGACCTTATTGGTTAATCGCTGACATATCTATCATGAACTCTGGTGGTATCTCAGTGCCTATTTTTACAACATATTCTGAAAGTGACTATGAGTATATTTTAAATGACTGTAAGCCCTCATTAATATTTGTTTCAAATCAAGATCAATTTAATAAAATAAAAAAGTTCATCAGTAGCGATGTTAAGAAAATAATATCGTTTGAAAAATTAGATACCGAAAGTTTACTAATTGAAGAGATATTAAATGAGGAGATAAAAGAAAAAATAGTAAATAAAGATTTAGAGAGAAACATGCCCGCATGTATTATCTATACTTCAGGTACATCAGGTAATCCTAAAGGAGTAGTTTTAAGCCACGGAGGAATTTTATCTAATTGCGAAGGTGCAGTTGAGTTACTTAAAGTTTTGACTGATAAAAAAGAACCTACATTTTTAACCTGGTTACCACTTTCTCACTCCTATGAACATACAGTTCAATTCATACAAATTGCAATTGGTGCGAAAGTTTTTTACGCTGAAAGTTTAGAAAAATTAATTTCTAATATGGGAGTAGCAAAACCAACTATCATGACAGCAGTTCCAAGATTTTATCAAAATTTATTTACCAAAATAAATATGAATTTTGAAAAACAATCAGGATTAAAAAGAGCATTAATAGATCGGACTTTAAGTCTTGGAAAAAAAATATTAAAAAAAGAGAAGTTAACATTAAGCGAAAAAATGATGAATTTTTTATGTGAAAAACTAGTAAGAAAAAAAATAAGAAATCAATTTGGCGGAAACCTTCAAGCTTTTGTGTCAGGAGGAGGAGCCTTAGACCGTAATATTGGAGAATTTTTGAATGCTGTTGGCTTAACCACTCTTCAAGGTTATGGTCTCACAGAAGCATCTCCGGTGGTGAGTTGTAATTTACCTGATTTAGTAAAAGTTGAATCAGTGGGTCCTCCTTTTAGAACAAATCAAGTGAAAATTGCTGAAGATGGAGAAATCCTTATTAAGGGTGAAAACATAATGTTGGGATATTGGAATTTAAAAATAGAGACTGAAAAAGTAATTAAAGACGGATGGTTGCATACTGGAGATATTGGAGAACTAGATAATAACAACTATTTAAAAATTACGGACAGAAAAAAAGATATAATTGTAAATCTTGGTGGAGACAACATTTCACCAAGTAAGATAGAAAATATTTTGTGTTTAAATGAAAATATAAAACAATCTTTTGTATACGGAGATAAAAAAAATTATTTAGTAGCAATAATTGTAAGTGAAAAAGGAATTAATAACGAAAAAATTAAACCTATAATTGAAAGTAAAAACAATAATTTAACTTTAATAGAAAGAATAAAAAAATTTATATTAATTCATGACGAATTTACAATTGAGAACAGAATGCTTACACCAACTTTAAAGTTAAGAAGAAAAGAAATAATTAAAAATTATAAACAACAACTAGAAAATCTTTATTAAAAATTAAATTAAAACTTATTTAATTTGCTTAAATAAACATTGGTATTGCTTATTTTTTTAATTAAAAAATTAAACTATTAATTATTTTATTTTAAATAATTATTTTTAGAATTTGCAAATTAATTTATGTTTGACATTAAACGAAAAAAATTTAAAGATTAAAAAATAAAACGAATCACAAAGATTCGTTTGATAACAGGGAGATAAGATGGCTAAAAGAAGAAAAAAAGCTAAAAAAAAGAAAAAAGCTAAAAAAAGAAGAAGAAGAAGATAGTCTTTCTTTTTAGAAACGCCCTTTTAATTTTTATTAAAAGGGCGTTTTTTTTATTGTTCTTCCATTAGATTTAATCTACCTAAAGCTTTATCCATTTTTCTTTTTACTTCGTCGGGCGTAATCGTTAAAACTGCTTCAAATTCAGACTTTAATCTCTCATAAGCTTTTTCAAATAACTGTCTTTCCGAGTATGACTGATCTGCAATAATATCGCTATTCTTATTAAGGTCTTTTACCACCTCGGCAAGCTCATAAATCTTACCAGAATTAATTTTTTGATCATACTCTTGAGCTCTTCTGCTCCACATAGTTCTTTTTATTTTAGGCTTTGTTTTTAAAATAGATATACACTTGTTGATTTGATTTACAGACGATATAGGCCTTAAGTTACTTTGTTGATTAATTGGTATCGTTAAAGATAATTTTTCTTTTTCAATAAGTATTTTATAAAATTGAATATCTATTTGTCCAATTTTTGCTTTTTCAATAGCTACTATCTTACCCACGCCATGCTTTGGGTAAACAACAAAATCTTTTAAATTATAAATTCTTTTTTCCGTGCTTTGTTTTTTTATTTTTGTAATAACTGGTTTCTGATCGATTTCATTGGAAGAAGTTTTTTTCTCAAAGGTTTTTGAGGTTGAAGTTGATGAGATTTTTTTTCTCGTTTTTTCTTTTTTTTTAATCTTCTTTTTTACTTTTTTTCTTTTTTTCATTACTTTCCCGATTCTTCTGAAAAATGATCTTTAAATTTATCTTTTATTTTTCTAAATTTTTCATGTTCTTTCATAGGTTCTTTCTTTTTAGTAATATTGGGCCATATTGCAGAATACTTTTTATTAAGCAATACCCATTTTTCTTTATCTTTTATATTTTCCTCCGTATCCGCTTTAATAGCATCTATGGGACATTCAGGCTCACACACCCCGCAGTCAATACACTCATCTGGATTAATAACCAACATATTCTCACCCTCGTAAAAACAATCAACAGGACATACTTCAACACAATCAGTAAGCTTACATTTAATACATTCATCTTTAACATAATAAGTCATTTTAATTTCTATTCTTTACTTTAAGTTTAATTTCTCCACAACTCTTGTCGCTAAAATAAATAAGTCCACACAATCTTCTCATAAAATTTGATTCAAATTGATCAATATTTTCATCTGATATAATTATTTTCCAAAGCTCCTCAATAATTTGAGTTTTAAATTCGTTTGGTTTTTCTTTAATAATTTTTGTATAAGTTAAAAGTTGATTTGAATTATTCTCAAGCTTTTCTGCTAGAGAAAAGATATTTTCCTCATCGTTTTTCTCCTCACAGTTATTTTTAATAAAATTTATTATAAGTTTTTTTTCTTTTTCTGAAAAATTATCATCAATTTTTGACGCGTGTATCATTAAAGCAGTAACATTTATCGTTTCATCTTTATTTAATTTTGACATATTAATGACCTAACTTTAATTGTAGAAGTTTATTAAAGGGATTATCTTTATTATTTAATTTATCTTTTTTCAACTTATTTCTTCTCAAACCAATATATTTGTAGGTATCTAAATCTTGATCTTTTTTATAGTTCATAAAAATCATTAATTTATAAAAATTATCTTTAGAACACCCAAGTAGGTTCATCATCGAAGAGTCTACTTGAAATCTATTTTCCTTTGTTTTCTCGATAATCTTAAGAAATAATTTTTCTAATATATCAATTCTTACAAAGAATTCTTTAAACTTTTCGAAACCACAAAGAAGTAAAAATTCTCTATTTACTTTTGATTTATTTAAAAAATTAAGTCCAAATTTTGGAATATTGTAATTAGAAGTCAAGTCATTAAACAAAGTCCAAAGTGATACTCTAAATGTAACAGCTTTAGGTTTAAGCATTTTCGGTAAATAAACATGGTATCTTCCAACCTTGATACCCATTCCCCATAGTTTTTTTCTCTCATTTTCTGGTATCTTTTTTATTATATTACTTATCTCATCTCTTTTAATTACTCCATTTTTTTCAAATAGTTGAAATGCCAAAGCTCTTAAGTACTGATTTTCAATTTTTATTTTTGTTAAATTTATTAGATCTCCTAAAGTAATATTCATATAATTTTCCAACCAATTTTTTAAAAAATCATCTAACTTATTTTTATAATTAAAATCTATCGAGTCATCTGAAATAGTCTCTATAATTGGGTTGAGGTAATCATGACCTTTTTTTAATCTGGCTATAGGATTATTTTTCCATAATATGTAATTTTTATCGTTTAAAATAATATCTTTTTTTTCTACAATTTCTTCTACTCTTTTTGATAGCTCGTTCCCTATACTTTTTCTAGCAGCTTTCTTTATTGACTTCACATCTGTGTCCAATGTTTTAGCTGTTACTGCAATATTAAATTTTAAAGCTTTAAGTTCTCCGATAATATGGTTATCTATTATGATCCTATCTTGATCATCTATAGTAGTTTTAAGCTCTAAGTCTTGTTTCAAACTTCTTGAAAGCACACTAATTTTTTTATCAATAAAACTTCTTGTTAATTCACTGTGAAGCTTATCCGATAACTGATCCTCTATACTTTTAGTTAGTTGTACCCAATAATCTGAATTTTCAACCCAATTTTTTTTATTTGCTACATATGACCAAGTGCGCACATTTGAAATTCTGTGAGATAAAACATCTATATTACCATGTTGTTTATCTAAACCTTTTAATTGTTCTCGCATATAATTATTAGGAATCTTTCCTTTTCTAGTAGAAAGAAATTTAAAAACTTTATCAATGATATTTATATGTTGTCCGTAGGCTTTTTTTTCAAAGTCTGGTATTTGACAGCATTCCCACAAAAGTTTCAAATTTTTTGTATATATATTGTTATTGTCACTTTTTTTTATGAAGTGTCTTAGAACAGTCTCATCTAAAGAATCTTGAGTTTTTATTAAAGATCTTTTTTCAGGTTTTAATTCTAAAGATTTTATAAGTTTTTCTGGATTTTCAAATATAAGATTATTATTTCTCCAGTAAATTGCTTTGTTATCAGGTAAAGTATGTTGCTCAATATTTTCTATTTCATCAGAGTTTAAGTTTCCACACTCACCAGTAGTTCCAAAAACTCCATCATTTTTGTATCTTCCTGCTCTTCCTGCAATTTGAGAAATCTCAATTGTGTTTAATCTTCTTGTTTTTTTTCCATCAAATTTTTTTAAATTTGAGAAATAAATTTCATTAATATCCATATTTAAACCCATACCAATAGCATCTGTTGCTACTAAATAATCAACATCACCTGATTGATACAGCTCTACTTGAGAATTACGAGTTTTTGGACTTAAAGATCCCATTATTACAGCCGCGCCTCCTTTTTGTCTTCTTATAAGCTCCGCTAGAGCATAAACTTCTTCAATAGAGAATGCTATTATTGCAACTTTTCTATCTAATCTTGAAATTTTTTTATATCCTCCATAACTTAATTTAGAAAATCTATCTTTTTTCTCAAATTCAACATTTTTTATAAGTTCACTTATAATATTTCTCATAACCTGAGAACCAAGAAACATTGTTAATTTCGTCCCTCTTAGGTTTAAAAGTCTATCTGTAAAAACATGCCCCCTTTCTTTATCTGCGCACATTTGAATTTCATCAACTGCAACAAACTCTACATCTTTATCAATTGGCATGGACTCTACAGTGCAAATAAAATATTGGGCGTTACTAGGAACAATTTTTTCTTCACCTGTTATTAAAGCTACCTTTTCTGGACCGACTTTTTTTAAGCATTTATCGTAAATCTCTCTTGCGAGCAGCCTTAAAGGCAACCCGAAAATCCCACTCTCATAATTAAACATTTTGTCAATTGCCACATGAGTTTTCCCTGTATTAGTTGGTCCAAGTAGAGCGATAATTCTATTCGATGCGTTTTCCATAATTATGTCTGAATTTTAATTTAACACTATATATAGATTAGTTTTGAGAACAAAGTAAGATTAAAACATGACCGAATCAATATGTCAAATGTTCTAATTTTGCTATTTTAAATATATTAAAAAGCGTTTAATTAACTAATGGTCAAAATCTCTATAAAAAAGAAAATTAAAAATCTTAAACCTTCTTCTACACTTGCGATTAATGAAAAGTCTAACGAGTTAATAAAGTTAGGAAAAAGGGTTTACCGATTTGGGTTTGGTCAATCTCCATTTCCTGTGCCTGAAAAAATTGTGGAGTGTTTAAAAAGCAATGCTGTAAAAAAAGAATACTTGCCAGTTCAAGGTTTGCTAGAATTAAGACAAGCTATATCTGAATACCTTTTTAAAAGAACTGGTAATAAATATCTTGCCAGCAATATTTTAATTACGCCTGGTTCAAAAGAAGCAATGTATCTTATGCATTTAGCATTTAAGGGTAATATAATTTTACCAGAGTCAAGTTGGGTCTCTTATCATCCCCAAGCTATTATTGCAGATAATAAAGTTCTTTGGGTAAAAACCTCCAGAGATGAAAATTGGTTCCCCTCACCTTTACAAATTCAAAAAACTCTAAAAACAAGTAAAAAAAAAGATAATATCTTATTTTTGAATTCTCCTAATAATCCCTCAGGATCAAAATGTAAAAATTTAAAAGAAATCGCAAAAGTCGCAAAAAAAAATAATCTAATTATTCTATCAGATGAGATCTATACAGATTTATCTTTTGATAAAAAATATGAATCTATTTCAAAATATTATCCTGATGATACTTTTATAAGCAGTGGGCTTAGCAAATGGTGTGGTGCTGGTGGATGGAGATTGGGCTTTATTGCAGTTCCTCAAAAACACAAAAGTTTTATGGAAACTATGAAAAATTTAGCGAGTGAAACTTACTCAACAGTTAATACCCCAACCCAATACGCTGCTGTTGAAGCTTATAAAGGTGACTATAGTAATTATCTAAATAATACTATCAAAATACTTAATGCGGTCGGACAATACGTTTATACGAACTTAAAATCTAATAAGGTATTGATTAATCAACCACAGGGGGGATTTTATTTAATGCCTGAGTTTATAAATGTTAATTTGAAAGACTCCTCAAAATTGTGTGAAGTTATCTTGAAAGAAACTGGAGTAGCTTTGTTACCTGGTTCAGATTTTGGTTTTTCTCCAAAAAAAATGATAGCAAGATTAAGTTTTACAGATTTTGATGGTTCTGTATTTCTCAGAGACATACCAAACAACAAAACAATAGATGATGCCTTAATTAATAAATATGCCCCAAATGTAGTTGAGGGCATAAAAAAACTCTCAAATTGGGTCAAAAAATTCTGAGATTCTCTTTGACCTTACAGTACCAAAGTAGTTAAATCATCGTTCTAACGAAGGGATATATAATGAGAAAAATAATAACAAAAATCTCTGCTGCATTGATATTATTTGCGGTATCAAGTCCATTTAATTCAATAGCAAAATCAGCTGAGTTCTTTTCTATTGGAACTGGCGGTCCTACTGGAGTTTACTTCCAGGTAGGTAATGCTGTTTGTAAAATGGTGGCAAAAATACAATCTGCAGATCATGGAAGAAAAAAAGGAACAGATAAGGCTTATAGATGTTCTGCTCCTTCAACAGGTGGTTCTACTTATAACATAGGTCAAATTATGCAAGGTGAGTTACAATTCGGTGTGGCCCAGTCAGACTGGCAGTACCATGCTTATAATGGCACAAGACCTGATAAAGTAAAACCTTACGATAAATTACGAGCAGTTTTTTCAGCTCATCCAGAACCATTTCAAATAATAGCCAGAAAAGGTTCTAAAATCAAAGATTGGAAATCTTTAAAAGGTAAAAAGGTAAACATAGGTAACCCTGGCTCAGGTCAAAGAGGAACTTTTGAAGTTTTAATGGAAGCGCATGGCGTAGATACTGGATATTTTGGTTCTACTTCAGAACTAACTTCCTCAGAACAATCAGGAGCTCTTTGTGATAAAAAAATTGATGCTTTTGGTTACACTGTCGGCGTACCTAATGCTGGTGTCGCGCAATCAACAGATGGATGTGGAGCAAGCATAATTAATTTAAGCACTGATGCTGTTAAAAAGCTGGTGGCTGACAATCCTTTTTATGCCTTTGCAACCATTCCTAAAGGAACTTACAAAACTTCTAAGAAAGATGTAACAACTTTTGGAGCAATGGCATCTTTTGTAACAAGTGCTGATGTTTCTGAAGATCTAGTTTATTCAGTAACTAAGGCTGTTTTTGAAAATTTAGATGATTTTAGAAAACAACATCCTGCATTTGCAAATTTAGATCCTAAGAAAATGATAGTAGATGGTCTTTCTGCCCCGCTACATCCGGGTGCAGTTAAATATTATAAAGAAAAAGGCTTAATGTAAGCTTAATAAATTTAAGGCCCAGTTGAAAAACTGGGCCTTTTTTTTTATGCTCTTTAAATGTCGCAAGTGAATGAAAGTTTTTTTAAGAAACACGATGAGGAGGGTGGTTCTAGAAGAATCCTTAAAACTTGGAATCTTAAACTAGTCGGATTTCTTGCAATAGCTTGGTCGGTGTTCCAATTATGGTATGCTTCACCTCTTCCATTTCTTTTAGACTTTGGAAAATTTATTGATGTCCCAGCAAGAGCAATTCATCTAGCTTTTGGTATGGGTCTTTGTTTTTTAGCTTACCCATCTTTGAAATCAAAAAGACATTCCTATATAAATATTTTTGATTTTACTTTAGCTCTAATTTCTATTTTAGTTACATTTTATTTGGTTATTGAATATGAACGTTTAGTTTATAGGCAAGGCATACTTGCTGCAGTTGATTTTCTAGGTCTAAAAATTCCTTATGAGCTAATCCTTGGGAGCGTCGGAATCTTATTACTTTTAGAAGCAACTAGAAGGGCCATTGGAATTCCATTGGTTGCTATAGCTTTAATATTTTTACTATTTTCAATTTTTGGTCAAAAAATGCCTGATTTAATTTCCCACCAAGGCTTGTCTATAACAAGGCTAGTTGGCTACCATTGGTTTGGAGGAGAAGCAATCTTTGGAATTCCCATTAGTGTCTCAGTTAGTTTTATTTTTCTGTTTGTTTTATTTGGAGCTACGCTAGACGCAGCAGGAGGTGGAAAATATTTCCTTAATCTAGCTTTTGCATTAGTAGGTAAAATGAGAGGGGGTCCAGCAAAAGCAGCTATTTTGGCCTCTGGACTGACAGGATTGATTTCTGGGTCTTCAGTTGCGAATACTGTGACAACTGGAACTTTCACAATTCCAATAATGAAAAGAACTGGTCTTACACCTACTAAAGCTGGAGCGATTGAAGTTGCAGCATCTGTTAATGGACAAATAATGCCACCAATTATGGGCGCGGCTGCTTTCGTAATGGCTGAACTACTTGGAATTTCGTATTTTACAGTAATCACTCATGCTTTTTTACCCGCAATTATTTCTTATATAGCTTTATTTTATATTTCACACTTGGAGTCGGTAAAACTTAATATAGAAGGTTTACCTGATGATCAGATACCACCACTAGGAAAAACATTTTTAAGCGGTATTCATTTTTTAATACCAATATTTATTCTTGTTTATTTATTATTAGTTGAGCGTTGGACAGCTGCATCATCTGTATTTTACTCAATTTTATCTTTATTTTTGATTATAATAGTCAAAGAGATTTTTTCTGCAATTCAGTTGAAAGAGGGTTTATTAAGCGGAATACGTGAAGGATATAATAAAGTCATCACTGGATTAGAAAAAGGCGCTCTTAACATGATTAGTGTAGCAATTGCAATTGCAACAGCTGGAATAATTGTAGGTGCAGTAGCATCGACTGGTTTAAGTAATAACCTAATCGTTATTGTAGAGGCTATTTCAGGAGGAAATGTAATTACACTTCTCTTACTAACTGCTGTGCTTTGCATCATATTGGGAATGGGTTTGCCAACGACAGCTAATTATTTAGTAGTTGCAGCCTTAATGGCCCAGGTAGTTGTAGAGGTAGGCAGCGCTTCTGGTTATGTTTTCCCTTTAATAGCTATACATCTATACGTTTTCTATTACGGATTGATGGCAGATGTTACACCGCCGGTAGGTCTTGCATCCTATGCTGCGGCAGCAATATCGAAAGCAGATCCAATTAAAACTGGAATCCAGGCTTTTTGGTATAGTTTAAGAACTGGAATTTTGCCTATCGTATTTATTTTTAATCCAGAACTTTTGTTGATCGGCATAGAAAATTTCTGGCACGGTTTGATTGTCGTGGTTACATCTCTTATCGCTATTTTAATATTTACAGCCTCGACGCAAGGTTGGTTATTTAATAAACTAAAGTGGTACGAAATAATAGTATTTTTAATTATTTCAATGTCGTTATTTAGACCTGGCTATATACTCGATAAATTTTATCCTAAATTTGAGAATATTAAACTTGATAAAAGTCTACTTGTAGATCTGCAATTTGATCCAGAAAAAGAAACACACATAAAAATTACTAGACAAACAGAATATGGAGATAGATATAAATTGATTGTAATTGAAAAGGCATCATTCCAGAATAATTTTAATTTAGAGGAATACGGAATTAATTTTAGTGATGAAGAGCAAATTTTAAGGGTGGACATGTTAAAATGGAACGGTTTAGCTAAAGAAAGTGGTTTTAAAACAGGGGATGTTATAACTGAATTAAAAACAGAAAATTTGATGCGGCCAAATAAATCTGTAATTTATCCATTTTCTGTAATATTTTTATTATTATTTGGATATATGAATTATAAAAGAAAATCTAATTTATAGTTAATGAAAAAAAATGGTTACATAATAAGTTTTATAATTTTTGTTATTGTTCTAATTATATCTTGGCCTCTTTTAACTAATCAGTACGATAAACAAAATAGGTTTTATCTTTTTGTTAAAGAGTTAGTTCCTCAAAATATTAAGGAACATATCAAAAGAAATTATCTGAGTGAACTAAGATCCAAATATTATGAAATAAGAAATAATAGATTAATTGAGAAAAAAAAATCACAAGGCTATCAAGGACTTCTTATTTCAGAAAAATATCAAAAATCTGAAAATCTAAAAAATAAATATCTTATAAAAGAATTCTTTTTACCATTTGAAAGATTAGATGTAAATTTAGGTTGGAAAGCTACTGAAAATTCTAAAAGAGCCCATTATATAGAAATTATAGACGACAATATTATTGCTTTATCAGGCCTAGGTGAAACTATTATTTTTGAAAAAGCAAATTTTAAAAAAGATAAACTTAATCAGAAAATTATTCAAAATAATTTAGTTGATTTGATTGAAAGCTCAAATAATAAATTTTTAGGTGTCAGAGATTTATACTATGATAAACTTGATAAAAATATTTATATAACCACAATTATTAAAAATTCCAAAGGCACTACATTAAATATCTTTAGAGCAAAATATAATCAAAAAAAATTAAACTTTGAATTATTTTTTAATTTAAATGAATATTTTAAAAGTTACTCGGTTCAAACAGGAGGGAGAATTGAAAAATATGATGGTGAAAAAATTTTATTTTCTATTGGCACATTCACAGAGCAAAAAAAAGCCCAGGATCTAAAATCATTATATGGTAAAATATTATCTATTCATAAAAAAACCGGTAATCATGAGTTAGTTTCTTTGGGTCACCGTAATCCCCAAGGTCTATTTTATTTACCAAAAAAAAAAATTATTTTTAATTCAGAACATGGTCCGAAAGGTGGGGACGAAATCAATATGAACAAAGTTCCAAATAAAATTCAAAACTTTGGTTGGAATATTTCCTCATATGGAATTGAGTACGATGGAACGGATCCTTATAAAAAATCTCATCTCGATTTTGGATTTGTAGAACCATTCAAAAATTTTACCCCCTCCATAGGAATAAGTGAGATTGCTTACAGCCATAATAAGCAAAAAGAATTTTTATATGCATCATCTCTAAGGGCAGGTTCCATTTATGTTTTGGAAATAGATTTAAAAAGTGAAAAAATTTTAAGTGAAGATAGAATTTTTTTTAAAAATCAAAGAATACGTGATTTAAAGTATGATGAAGAAAATAATCTCCTCTTTGCAATTTTTGAGCTTACGCCTTCAATTGCTGTTATTAAACTTTAACTAATCTTTAACCAATCTTTTTTTACTTGTTTAAATATGCTAAAACAATAAATGTTAATATGATAACTTCATAGCCAGCCATAATTTACCTCCAATTAGATAGTATATTTTTTATTGTCAAAATTATGATTACTCGGTTGTATAAAATGTTCTGTAAAATAGGGTGGCACAGATATGAGATTATCGACACTCAGTTCGGCTTTGGTCCTGCAAGTTCAACTGAAACGATAAAATGTAAAGATTGTGGAATTAAGAAAGTAAGAAAAAGACATTAAAACATTTCGAAACAGCATCATAAAATCGCAGTGAAGAAAACTTAAAATAATTATAAGTATATTAATGAAAAAATTAATCTTTTATTTTCTAATTCTATTCATATCATTTTCAAATTTTATTTCTAAAAGTGAAACTAATTTTCAGCAAAAAAAATTTTATTATGAAAATCTTGTAAACAACTGGTCAAAAATTTTCCCCGATGGAAATAGAAATGCTGCAGGGCCAAGATTTTTTAAGTATTTAATAGACCAAAATTTAACCTATAATGAATTTTTAGAATATAATAAGTTTTATTGTCCAGTGTCTGGCTCACTAATTAATCCAGGCGAGAAACCTGATTTTATTTTTGTTAAGGATATTAAATTGAAAAAAAATATCTGTGGCGATTTGTATAGATGTTGCTGGCCTTGCTCATGTGACTTAATGAATTATACTAAAGTAAAAAAGATTAAGCATAAGTTCAAAGATGTTTCTAAGAAAATTAATGTGCTATTAATTGATAATCCTTGTTCAAAAAAAGACTTTCCTAAAGAGGTGAATAGAAATTATTTTTGCAATAAACAAAAGCTTAATAAAGATGAAGTTTTTGTTGTTGATGGTAAGCTAGTCATAGGCCTTCTGTATAATGCAAGAAATTGCAAAAAGGCAGACATAAATAAAATTAAGTCAAATGAAATTACTGGAAGTTTTTGTGCTTTTAAAAATGATATACCCTTAGATGAAATGAATATTGGCATGGGCGATATATTTATTAGGATGGCAAGATAGTTTATTTACTTTCTTTAAAGGTATACATTTTACCAATTTCTTTAATTTTATACTCATTAATTTTCCCATTGGTCCATTTAATTTGAATCTTTATATCTTTTTCGTTGTCTCTAATACCATAGTGAGCCACAGGTTCCATTTGACACAAATATCCAGATCCAGAGTCGATTGTTTTTGTGTGCTTTCTTAAATTAGATATCAGTGTAACCGAAGCTCCTCTTGCAGGAGCATCATTTTTGTTTAAAGCTTTAATCCTTAAAAAATTTTGATTTTTTTTTACATCAGCTTTATAGAGCGTAAGTACTTGATTTCCTGTTTCTCCATGTGCAATTAATAGCTCAAGAATACCATCTTTATCTATATCAGCTACCGCCGCCCCTGTACCAAGGCCGTTTATCTCAGAATTTGGTGTTATATCAATCTCTTCCAGTTTGCCATTATCTTTAATTCTAAATAATTTATTTGGCTCCCCAATATTATTTAAAAAAATTTCATCATATCCATCATTGTCAAAATCTGCAGAAATTATCGTTCGAATCTTAGAAGGTGTTTTAAATGATTTAGTTGCAATATCTTCAAACAAATTTTTTCTTCTTACAAATACGCGGTGTTCTCCGTCCCAATTTCCAGAAATAATATCTAATTGTCCTCTATACAAAACATCACTTAATGCAGTTCCTCTTCCATTTTCAAAAGGATCTAAAACATTATATATTGACGCTACATCATAAAAAGTGCCATCTATATTTTTATACAAAAAATTGACCCCTCTTTCATTAGCAGCAAAAATATCAATATTGTCGGACAAAATATGACCTGAAACTACCGCTCGACCTCCAGTTATTTTATTCAAACCAAATTCTTTCGCTCTATCGGTTATTTTTCCTTTCAACTTCTCATAAAATCTTGTTGGCCCGCCATAATTTGCAACATAAATACCATATTTACCATTACCCTCTCTATCAACACAAACAACTGAACGACCTGCTGTAAAATTTAAGTCGGTTTGGTTTTTCTTCTGTTCAAAAATGTCAAAAAATTTTTTACCCTTTAAGTCTATTAATCGATCAGAGTATTTTTTCTCCCCGCTGTATGTGTCAGTATTAAGAAAGTAAATCTCCTCATACCCATCAGAGTCAATATCGCAAGCAGCGACTCCTATAGTGAAACTTTTATTATCTGCAAATTTTTCATTATTGATAATATTTTTTAACTTTTTATCTTTATAGGCAAGAGCCAAATTCTCACTTCCAAACCCCGCAACTATAAATTCGTAATTCCCATCGTTATTCACATCAGCAACTGAAATACCATATCTTAAGCTCTCGTAATTGTTCTCTATCATACCAGTTATATTTTTAAAAAAATTAGCTGATGCACTCTTTATTAAAATCAAGAAAAAGAAAGTTGATATTATTACAGTTTTTGAAAACATCTAATACTATTGTAGTATTTTCCAAGTACCGCTTGCAGATGCAACTATGTCGCTTGAATTCAAGATTTCACAGTAAATAAAAACTAAAGTCTTGGTTTTTTTCAAAATTTTTACTTTACCAACAAGTTTATCGCCAAGAAATCCTGCAGATATAAATTTCATATCTAGATTTATAGTAACGCATCTTTTGTCTCCTGCTATTTGATGCGCAGCTGTACCCATTCCTGCATCAGCTATTGTTGATAGAAATCCTCCGTGAGCAATTTTTCCAGTATTTAAGTGCATATCTTTGACTTCAACACTAAATTTATAATTAATATCGTCAATTCTAATCAAATTTAAACCGCCAAGATATTTCATAAAACCTTGATTAGATTCGTCCATACTTTTTTTTACCATAAATTGGCATCAATTGTGAAAATATTACTGCTAGTAATATTATAAGAATTCCAAATATCTTTATCTCATTTAAAAATTGATCTAAAATTATCCATCCAAATATAGAAGCAAACACGCCCTCTAACGAAAAGATAATTGCGACTGATGCAGGTTGCAAAACTCTTTGAGCATAAGCTTGCAACATAAAAGCAACACCGCTAGATAAAATACCAGCATATAATAATTCTTTAATCTCTTTTGAAATAAGACTAATTGATACCGTTTCTAAAGCAAGCGCAGGAACTGAACAAAATATTCCAGCAACTAAACATTGAAAAGTCGCGATAGCAATTGGGAAATTAAAAAATTTTAAAATTTTAGATATGAAAATTATGTGAAAAGCCCAAAAAAAAGCTCCAATAATCACAAGAGTGTCACCATATCTTACATCATAATTTTTTATTTCACTAAGAAGTAAACCACCAATTAAACATAAAGTTACCGAAGGCCAAATGGATGAATGAACTTTTAAAGAGAAGATAAAATATGAAACTACAGGTACTATTACCACATAAAGAACAGTGAAGACTGCTGAATTAGCAATGTCGGTGTATAACAGTGAAACTTGTTGAAAAATATTTGCTAATCCAAATATCGATCCAAGAATTAATGTATATAATAGAACCTTTTGAAAATTAAAATTAATTTGCTTTAATTTATCAAATTCAAAATATATTAAAAAAGGTAATAGTCCAAAAAAACCAATAAACAATCTAGAGGCGCAAAATGTGTATGGACCGATAAAATCCATACCGGTATCTTGCGCAACGAACGTAGTGCCCCAAAGAAAAGAACAGCCGAGGGCACAGGAAATAGGAATTAAATTATTTCTCATGACATTTACTAATTTAATTTTTTCTAGACAGCAAGCTTGAAAGCAAAATCTTTACCTAAACTTTGACCGAGGTGAACGCAAAATCTCGCTGCCTCCGCTCCATCAATCATTCTGTGGTCATAAGATAGAGATATAGGAAGCATTTTTCTAGATCTTACTTGACCGTTTAATTTGGTTATTTTTTCAAAACTTTTTCCAACACCTAAAATTGCAACTTCTGGAGGATTTATAATTGGAGTAAAAAATGTTCCGCCAATTCCACCTAAGCTTGAGATAGTAATAGAGCCACCAAAAAATTCTTTTTTATCAATTTTTAGATCCCTACATTCTCTACTAACTCTTCTTAATTCCTGACCAATTACTTTTATATCCATTTGATCAACATTTCTAAGTTTAGGAACCATTAAACCGTGAGGAGTATCTACAGCAAATCCTATATGAATGTATTTTTTATAAAACACTTTATTGTTAGGTCCTAAAGAACAATTAAAGTTTGGATATTCCTGAAGCGCCTTTACAACTGCTTTGGTGATAAATGCCAAGGGTGTTACTGAAATTTTTTCTCCAGTGTAATAGTCAATCAATGAAGATCTAAATTTCTCCATTTCAGTAATATCAATCTCGTCATGTTGAGTTACATGTGGAATTTCTGTCCACGACCTAACTAATTGAGGTCCAGATATTTTCTTTACTCTGGGCAAATCTCTTATTTCTACCTCTCCAAATTCTTTATGGTCGTATTCCTCTTTATATATTTTTTTTTCGTCTTTTAATTGAGTAAAAGGTTGAGTTCTTACATATTTTTTTATGTCTTCTTCATTTACTCTTCCACCTCTTTCTGAGCCGGGTATTTCAGATATATTTTTACCAAGTTCTCTCGCAAATTTTCTAACTTTTGGGCTTGCTGACTTAGTTCCACTAGTCAAAGATGATATTGCGGGTACGCTTTCTTTTGATTTTACTTGTTCCTCTTTCTTCTCTTTAAAATTTTGTTTTTCATTTCTCAAAACTTGGTCTTCACTAACATTTTCCTTTTTCTGAACTGTTTCAGTGTCAGATATTAAGTTTAGAATTAAGTCTCCTTTATTTACTTTATCACCTACTTTTACATTTATTTTTTCAACTATTCCTTCGTGTGTGGAAGGTACTTCAACACTTGATTTGTCACTTTCTAATGTAATTAAAGAATCATTCTTTTTTATATTTTGACCTTCTTTAACTAAAACTTCAATTATTTCTACATCTTTGAAGTCACCCATATCTGGAATAAGAATCTTTGTCTTGGCCATAATTATAAATTAGAGGGAAAAACTTTTTCTTTATCAATCTTAAATTTTTTAATAGCTTTCTCAGCCTTTTTTGTCTCTATTAGTTGTTCCTTTGCTAACGCACTAAGTGTGTAAGCCACAATGTGCTCCTTATCAACTTCAAAAAATTTTCTTAAGTTTTTTCTTGTATCACTTCGACCATATCCATCTGTTCCCAAAGAATAAAACGGTTTTTCTGTGTAGGGTCTAATTTGGTCCGAAAAAGATCTCGTATAATCAGAGGCTGCAATTATCGGCCCATCTCTTTTTTCTAAGCATTTTTGAACATATGATTTTTTTATTTTCTCGTCAGGGTTTAAAAGATTCCATCTCTCTGTTTCCATACCTTCTCTTCTTAATTCATTAAAACTAGTTACACTCCATACGTCTGAGTCTATACCATAATCATCGGATAAAATTTTTGCGGCCGAGATTATCTCTCTTAATATCGTCCCTGATCCTAAAAGCTGAACTTTAGTTTTTCCTTTATTGTTATATTCTTTATATAAGTACATTCCTTTTAGAATACCTTCGTCGCAACCCTTTGGTTTTTCTGGGTGAGAATAATTTTCATTCATCGCAGTAATATAATAAAAAATATTTTCTTTTTTTTCGTGCATTCTCTTAATACCGTCTCTAAAGATTGTTGCCATTTCATAAGCAAAAGTAGGATCATAACTAACACAATTTGGAATATTAGATGCCAACAAATGGCTATGACCATCTTGATGTTGTAATCCCTCTCCTGCAAGTGTGGTCCTTCCAGCTGTTGCGCCAATAAGGAAACCCCTAGCTTGCGAATCTCCAGCTGCCCAAGCTAAGTCACCAACTCTTTGAAATCCAAACATTGAGTAAAAAATATAAATGGGTATCATCTCCAAATCATGATTAGAATAAGATGTACCTGCTGCAATCCAAGAAGACATCGCACCAGACTCAGTAATTCCTTCCTCTAAAACTTGACCTTTTTTATCCTCCCTGTAAGAGCTTAATTGTTCAGAGTCTACAGGTTCATATTTTTGACCTTCGTGAGCATAAATCCCTATTTTTTGAAAAAAACCCTCCATCCCAAAAGTTCTGGCTTCGTCAGGTATGATAGGAACAAGCCTTTGTGAAAGATTTTTATCTCTAAGCAAAGAAGTCATCATTCGAACAAGGGCCATCGTTGTGGACATTTCTTTATCTCCGGTCGATTTCATAAAATTTTCAAAAATGTCTTTTGGTGGAGCCTTAATTGATTTTGCGTAAGAGGATCTCTCAGGAATAAAGCCTCCCAATTTCAACCTACAATTCTTAAGATATTTCATTTCCTCAGAGTCCTCTTTGGGTTTAAAGTATTCAATATCTTTTACCTGTTTGTCTGTTAGAGGTACGCCAAATCTATCTCTATAATAAAGTAAATCATTTTCATCCAATTTTTTTTGTTGGTGAGTAGTATTTATACTTTCCCCAGATTTACCCATACCGTATCCTTTAATTGTTTTCGTCAATATCACTGAAGGAGAACCAACATGCTGCATTGCTGAATGATATGCAGCATAAACTTTGTGAGGATCATGACCTCCTCTATTTAATCTCCATATATCTTTATCAGTCATAGTAGAGACCATTTCTTTAAGCTCAGGGTATTTTCCAAAAAACTTCTCTCTGACATATGCTCCATCTTTTGCTTTAAACGCCTGATATTCACCATCAACGCATTCATTCATTCTTTTTACGAGCAGTCCAGACTTGTCTTTGATTAAAAGTTTATCCCAGTACGAGCCCCAGATTACCTTAATCACATTCCAACCTGTGCCCCTAAAACTTCCTTCAAGCTCTTGAATAATCTTTCCATTTCCTCTAACTGGACCGTCTAACCTTTGAAGATTGCAATTAATTACAAAAATTAAATTATCAAGTTTTTCTCTTGCAGCCAAACCTATTGCTCCGAGTGACTCTGGTTCATCCATTTCACCATCACCTAAAAAAACCCAAATTTTTCTTCCCTCATCTTTTATTAAACCTCTATTTATCAAATATTTTAAAAAACGGGCTTGATAGATCGCCATGATTGGTCCAAGTCCCATCGATACAGTCGGAAACTGCCAAAAATTTGGCATCAACCAAGGATGAGGATAGGAGGATAATCCTCCTTTGGCAACCTCTTGTCTAAAACCATCCAGTTGTTTGGCAGTAAGTCTTCCCTCTAAAAAAGCTCTGGCATACATACCAGGAGCTGAATGACCTTGAAAATAAATAAGGTCTCCACCAAAATTATTATTTTTTGCTCTCCAAAAATGATTCATACCAATATCATAAAGAGTTGCAGCTGATGCAAAAGTACCAATATGGCCACCAAGTTCAGAACTTTTTTTGTTAGCTTTGACTACCATAGCTGCTGCATTCCATCTAATGTAAGCTCTAATTTTTTTTTCAATATTTTGATCTCCCGGTGATTTTGCTTCTGCCTCAGGAGGAATTGTATTAATATAAGGTGTTGTTCTAGTATCTGGAAGAACTAAACCTGATTTATAAGCTTGATCGATAACTTTATTGAGTAAATAGCTTGCTCTAGGAGCTCCATCTGTTTCGATAACTGCGTTTAGCGACTCAATCCACTCATTTGTTTCAACTGGATCAATATCATCTTTAGATGCTGGCTGAGCAAAAACTTTTTTGACTTGAGAAACAGGTTTTAAATTACCATTACCTTTTGGTTCTTCATAAATTGGCTCTTCTTTTTTTATAACCTCCTTTTTTACCTCTTGTTCAGATTTTTTAACTACCTGGCCATTATCGATCGTAGCAAGCAAACTACCTTCAGATACTTTATCGCCAATTTTTACTTTTAAATCTTTTACTTGTCCCGCTGAGGGAGAGGGGATCTCTACACTCGATTTGTCACTTTCAATTGTAACTATTGGATCATTCTTTTTTATTTGATCACCAGGTTTTACAAGAATTTCTATTACTTCTACGTCTTTGAAATCACCTATGTCTGGGACTGAAATGTTTTGAGCCATAAATTGTATTATAATCTGAAGATGAATTTATAAAAAATTCATTCATTAATAAATCCCAAAATTGAGGCTTTTTTAGTCTTTTCGCAAATATTTCGTCACATTTTACCCGTTTTTTGGTCCACAAATTTTGAAATATTTATTATATGAAATGGTTAATTAAGATACTCTTTAAAAATAGAGAAATTCGATCTGGCAATGAAATGCTAGTTCAAAAAATCCTATTAAAAAAATACCTATTAAGATAATTTATAAGCTAATTTAGCTTTATGAAGTTTTTATGGGAACCATCAAAAAAAAGATCTGATAATTCTCTATTAGAGGAATTTAGCAAATTTGTAAAAATTAATTCTTCTAAAAACTTTAAATTGCTATGGGAATGGACAGTTAGTAATCCAGAAATCTTTTGGTCAAAATTTTGGGACTTCTCAAAGATAATAGGTGATAAAGGAAATGTAGTTATTGAAAAGAATAAAATTTTCAATAAGACAAAATTTTTTCCTGACTCAAAGCTAAATTATTCAGAAAATATACTTAAAAAAAAATCTGATGAACTAGCGATTAATTTTTTATCCGAGAAAGGATTTGAAGAAAATATAACCTGGAGTGAGTTATATAAAAAAGTTTGTAAATTTTCTTCTTATTTAAAAAAATTGAATCTTAAAAAAGGAGATAGAGTAGCGGCTTATGTTCCTAATAAGATAGAGTCCGTAATTTGTTTTTTGGCTTGTGCAAAAAATGGAATAATATGGTCTTCTTGCTCTCCTGATTTTGGAGTTCAAGGTGTAGTCGATAGATTCAAACAAATTGAACCTAGAGTTTTTATCACGTGTGATTACTACTTTTATAGTGGAAAAAAAATAAATATCATAGATAAGACTGAGGAAATTTTAAAACAAATACCATCAATACAAAAAGTAATTGCGTTTAACTATAATAAAAAAGATAAAGAAAATTTAAGGAATTATACTGACTTTGAAGATACCTTAGAAATAAATTTGGACGAAATATTTGAAAAATTTGATTTTAATCACCCTATTTATATTCTCTTTTCAAGTGGAACTACAGGAAAACCAAAATGTATAACTCATGGAGCTGGAAATGTTTTAATTGAGCACAATAAAGAATTTATGCTTCATTGNGATATNAGAGNTAATGAAAAATTATTTTATTANACNACNACNGGNTGGATGATGTGGAATTGGCTTAGTTGGAGGNTTAGCNANTGGNTCNTCNATNTTTNTATNTGANGGAGCNCCNNTTTANCCNAAAATNGATNTNCTTNTNGAATANTGTCAAAANNAAAAAATNAATTTATTTGGNGTAAGNGCNAAATATATNGATCATNTAAANAATGAAAANTNTAATAGNAAAAACTTAGATTTAAGCTCAATAAAGATTATTACCTCAACTGGCTCGCCATTAGCAGAAGAGAGTTTTAAATTTGTGTATGAAAATATTAAACGAGATGTTCATCTGGCGTCCATCGCCGGAGGAACTGATCTAGTTGGATGTTTAGTTTTAGGAAATCTGTTCTCAAATGTTCGTAAAGGAGAAATACAAGGGCAAAGTTTAGGTATAGATGTTGATGTTTTTACTGATGATGGAAAAAGAACTCTCGATGGAAACAAAGGAGAATTAGTTGTTAAACAACCTTTTCCTTCCATGCCAGTAAAGTTTTGGGGAGACAAGGACGGTCAAAAGTATCATAAAGCTTATTTCACAAGATTTGAAAATATCTGGCATCATGGAGATTTTGTTGAGAGAACTTCTAATAACGGATTTATTATGCGTGGTAGATCCGATGCTACCTTAAATCCAGGAGGTGTAAGAATTGGAACTTCAGAAATTTATCAGCAAGTTGAGGACATAGATTTTATAACAGAAGCCTTGGTTATTGGTCAAAATTTTAACGATGATGTAAGAATAATTTTATTTGTAACTAGCAAAAATAATCAAGAATTAGACGAGGATAAAATAAAAATAATTAAATCTAAAATTAGAAAAAACTGCTCTCCCAAACATGTTCCTGCAATGATTATTAAAGTTCCTGATATTCCCAGAACTAAAAGTGGAAAAATTGTAGAGCTGGCTGTAACACAAATAATAAACGGTGAGGAAATATATAATAAAGAAGTGATAGCAAATCCTCAGGCTCTTAAATTTTATGAAAATTTGCCGCAGTTAAAAGCGTAGTGCGTCAGTTTTAATAATTAACACTTTACTTAAAATATTCCAAATTAAATTTTCTGGCTCTAGTCCCTGTATCTTCTCTTAAGTCAACTAGGGCCAGGATCACTAAAAGAACTTAGCACAATTTTTGTGAAGCATTGAATGAAGTTCAATAAGCTTATCAAAACTTTTATTATATCCCCCTCCAAGAACACCACACAGAGGAATGTTTTTTGAGTAAAAATTTTCAATAACAATTTGATCTCTTTTGTTGATACCTTCGTCAGTGATTTTTAACTTTCCCAATCTGTCCTCATGATGAATATCAACCCCAGCTACATAGAAAACAAAATCAAAGTTATTCTGATTTAATTCTTTTAGATTTTTATTCAAAACGTTTAGATATTCCGTATCTTCCATATGATCTTTAAGCTCGATGTCAATATCACTTATTGATTTTTTTGCAGGGTAATTTGATGCACAATGCATACTAAATGTTAGCACATCTTTATCATTTTGGAATATTTCGGAATTGCCATTCCCTTGGTGAACGTCTAAATCTAATATGAGAATCTTATTAGCATATCCTTTGTTTTTTAAATAATTTGCAGCAACAGCAGTATCATTGAAAACACAATAACCAGCGCCGAGGTTATATGTAGCATGATGACTCCCTCCAGCTGTATTACAAGCAAGCTTAGCATCTAAAGCAAGTTTGCTTGCTAAAACTGTTCCTCCTGTAGCAACAAATGATCTTCTAACTACACTGTCATTAATTGGAAAACCTATTTTCTTCTGTGATTTAATATCGAGCGTTTTATTCTTAATGTGATTGATATATTCTAAAGAATGAGAAGTTTTCATAGTTTCGACTGAACATTCCTTTGGTACATGAAATTTATTTACTACATTATTTTCCAAAAGGTGTTTAGCTAATGCGCCAAATTTCTTTATAGGAAACTTGTTGTCATCATTTATTTTAGCTACATAATCGGGATGATTGACGACTGGAAGTTGCATCTAATATTCAATTATAGGCCAAATATATTGAGATTATTAAAACCCAAAAAAATGCATAATAGAGGATATATCCTCTGACTGTAAAAGGCATTTTTTTGAGTTTTCTTTTGCCTTTACCTTTGTATGGTTTTGAAATCTCCATTATCTCTCAACGCACATAGCGATACCCATGCCACCACCAATACAAAGAGTTGCTAAGCCTTTTTTTACGTCTCTTTTAGTCATTTCGTGAATAAGTGTTACAAGAATTCTAGTCCCTGAAGCGCCAATTGGGTGCCCAATAGCGATTGCACCTCCATTAACATTTACCTTTTCTTCCGGCACTCCTAAAGTTTTTATTACAGCGATACTTTGAGCTGCAAATGCCTCATTAATCTCTAAAAGGTCAAGATCTTTCACTGTCCATCCAGCCAAATCCAGTGCTTTTTTTGAAGAGGGTATTGGTCCGGTACCCATTAATGCAGGATCAACTCCACAACTTGCCCAAGATTTTATCGTCACCAATTTATTCAAATTTCTTTTATCAGCTTCTTTAGAAGTCATTAAAGTTACTGCTGCTGCACCATCATTAATTCCCGATGCATTTCCAGCGGTAACAGTACCGTCTTTCTTAAATACAGGTTTTAACCTTTTTAAAGCATCGATATTTATACCATCTCTTGGGTGCTCATCTTTTTTAAAATCAACTTCAGCTTTTTTTGATTTAATCTTAAAATTAATAATTTCCTCATTAAATCTATTTTCTTTTTTGGCTTTCAAAGCTTTTTCTTGTGACCCTAAAGCGAATTTGTCTTGCTGTTCCCTGGTTACTTGAAATTTAGTTGCAACATTCTCTGCAGTTACGCCCATATGATAACCATGGAATGCATCCCATAATCCGTCTTTAATCATTGTGTCGATCATTTCGGTGTCTCCGAGTTTCTTGCCGTCCCTTAAATGTATAGCATGGGGAGCTAATGACATACTTTCCTGACCTCCAGCTATAACAATATTTGAGTCACCAGACTTAATACTTTGAAATCCTGATGCGATTGACCTAATACCTGAGCCACAAACCTGATTTACCACATAAGCCGGCTTCTCCTTTGGAATTCCTGATCGAATAGATGCTTGTCTTGCTGGATTCTGTCCAGCACCGCCAGTTAAAACTTGACCCATAATTACCTCATCAATTTCATCTTTCTTTAATTTAGATCTCCTAATTGACTCAGATATGACTGATGAGCCCAGCTCAAAACCTGGAGTATTTTTTAAGCTTTTATTTAAAGATCCAACTGCTGTCCTAGTTGCAGAAGTGATTACTACTGAATTATTTGACATTTTATAACTATATAGATGATAGAGCTTTAAATACAATACTTTCTTTGATATTTCATATTTAAGCGCCTGTAGCTCAACTGGATAGAGCGCTTGGCTACGGACCAGGAGGTTCTGGGTTCAAATCCTAGCAGGCGCGCCAATATTTATGATATTATAATTTATGTCTTTAAAAAATGCTGTTTTGGTTTTCTTTTTGATAACTTTAGGAATACTTCTTCTTTTATCAATAGTTTTATAATTTAAGCTTATTTAAAATTGGAATTGTTTTAGTGGAATTAGCTACAACAGCTAAATAAACAAAAAAGATAGTTGAATTAAATGTAGAAAAAAAATTACCCGCACTTCTGATTGGCAGTATTTCAGAAATAAGGACAAGAAAAAAAGGAATTAATATACATCTCTCTTTCAAAGCCAATTTTTCAGAAAAATAAAACTTAAAAAAATTTTTTATTGTGATAAAACAAATTAACAAAAATAATATGAAACCAATTACACCTGTATTTATTAAAATTTCAGTATAGTAATTATGAGAATGTTGTGCACAATAAACATTTAATTTAAACTCACAATTAATTCTAAAAGACCTAAGCCCTGCTCCAAAAAATTTATTTTTTTCCCATGTAACAAAAGCTGCGTTGAAAATTTTTAAGTGACCCGATTTAAACTCTTCTTTATTTTTTGTGGCTTCCTTAAATTCCTCTTTTTTATCCTCGCTATATAACATGTCGTGTTGGTACAATGGGTTACTTGTAATGATATCTTTAGATTTGATCATTATCTCAGCTGACTTAATATAAAAAGAATTTAGATGATCTTTATAAATTCCTGGTAAAATTTTAAAATCGGTTTTAATCGTTGAGATAATGAATATTATCAACAAAATTAATATAGGAACTGTTATGTGTCTCAGTTTTTTTTCAATAAGTGAAAAAACTGTAACCGAAAAAATAAATAGTATGAGAGGCATTCTATTACCTGAAATAAAAATTGATATAAAGAAAAAAACAAAAGTTGCTAAAAAAAAAGCGTAGATTTTATTTTTACTTAAATATTTTTGAAAACAAAAAAAGAAAATTGCAAATAAACAAAATCTATAAAGATAGCCCCCTGCTATTAATTCATCACCAAAGAAACCAGAAAATCGTCTGTTTTGCAAATGTTCGGGCTGTTCAAATCCAAATAAATCTATACCTAAATTATATTGAACTATTAAATCAACGCCTAAAATAAATGAGAAAAAACATGCAGAAAAGAAAAAATATTTAAAATTAAAAATATTTTTTTCTATCATTTTTGCTACAACGAAAAATAAGAGTAAATATCTGAAATATAAAATTGATTTCCAAAAATTATTTAAAAAATTTTCATGCTCCTTTTCTGCTAATAGATAGCTTATAAAAGTAATAACCAAAAGATAAGAAAAAAAACAAAACAATATAATTGTTAAATTTTTATTATTTGATGGGATAATTTTTCCTTTAAATAAGAATAGTGCAAAAACTATTGTTATAAATGTTAATAAATTTATCGCAAAATTACCCAAAATATAGGCCAAAGGATATAAAGATATCAAAATGCTTAAAAAATCTGTGCTGATTTTTTTAGTTGTAAGCATAATATAAAATTATTAATCCTATTATTACTCTATAATAAACAAAAAAGCTTAATGTAAATTTTTTAAGATATTCTAGAAAAAATTTGATTGTAAGATACGAAAAAACAAATGAACTAAATATCGAAATGACATTAATTTTTTTTACGTCTATTACTTCGTTGAAACTTAAATTATAAATACCAAAAATACTAACAGCAAATAATGTAGGAATTGATATTAAAAAAGATATTTTCGCTGAGTTCACCCTATCGTAAGATAAAAATCTACATGTGGTGATTGATACCCCAGATCTACTTACCCCAGGAATAATTGCAAAACAATGAATTAAACCAATTATTAGGGCGTCTTTAAAATTAAAATTTTCACTATAATTTTTTTTCACTTCAACTTTATCACTCAAAAATAAAAAAATACCAAAAATAACAGTCATCCATCCAATGACCTTTAAATTTCTTAAGCTATCCACTATAGTTGTTTGTGAAATAAAAAATCCTAAAATTAGTATTGGAGTTACTGCAATAATTAAAAAACTTAATTTTTTAAAATTAAATAACATTTCTATAATCTCTTTTCTAAAATAGATTAAGACTGCCAAAAATGATCCTATGTGGAGGCTAATGTCTAGCAAAAGACCTCCAAAAGAAAAGTTAGTGATTTTTGTAATAAGTACCAAATGTGCGGAGGAGCTAATTGGTAGAAATTCAGTAATACCTTGAACAATTGAGAGAATAAAAACTTCTAACATTAATAACTATATTTATAAAAAATTTCTGCTGATTTCCAACGATATTAGATTTTTGCATAGCTGCTATGAAGAAAAAAAATCAATATAAACAACGTTTTTTTAAATTAGGTAAATAATATTTACCTTTAATTGCTTTAAATTTAGTTTTAATTAAAATATACCCTTCAAGCTTATGACAAATAAAATGTTAAAATTTACAGATTTAGAACAAGAATCACCAGTCAAGAGAGTGACGGATAAACGTAAAAAAGATTTTAAAGAAATATACGATGATTACATAAATGATAAAGCTAAAGAGCAATCTAGCAGATGTTCTCAGTGCGGAGTTCCTTTTTGCCAGATACATTGCCCACTAAGCAATAATATTCCAGATTGGCTAAAACTTACAGCTGAGGGGAGATTGGAAGAGGCATACAAATTATCTCAAAGCACTAATAACATGCCTGAAGTTTGCGGAAGGATTTGTCCACAAGACAGACTTTGCGAGGGTAATTGCGTAATAGAACAGTCTGGACATGGAACTGTAACAATCGGTTCAATTGAAAAATATATCACAGATACCGCATGGGAGAAAGGTTGGGTGAAGCCAATTAATGTAAGAAAAGAGCTTAAAGAAAGTGTAGGGATAATTGGATCTGGGCCAGCAGGATTGGCTTGTGCTGAGGAATTAAGAAAGATTGGTTATCAAGTAACAATTTACGACCGCTATGATAGACCAGGTGGACTTTTAATATATGGAATACCGAACTTCAAATTGGAGAAGAACATTGTTGAAAGAAGAACAAAATTATTAAAAGACTCTGGTATTAAGTTTGTGCTTAATTTTGAGGTTGGTAAAGATAAAAGCTTAAAAGAATTAAAAAGTAAGCACGATGCAGTGTTAATTGCTACAGGAGTTTACAAAGCAAGAGAAATAGATTTGCCAGGATCTCAACTCAAAAATATTTTTCCTGCTATGGATTTTTTAACAGCCTCAAATAAAAAAGGGCTCGGTGATCAAGTTAATCTTTTTGATAATGGGACGTTAAATGCTAAAGGGAAAAATGTTGTTGTTATCGGAGGCGGTGATACAGCGATGGATTGTGTAAGAACTGCAATAAGACAAGAAGCAAAATCAGTGAAATGCTTGTATAGAAGAGATAAAGAAAACATGCCAGGATCTGCAAGGGAAGTAGGAAATGCGGAGGAAGAAGGCGTACAATTCGTTTGGCTATCTAGTCCGAAAAAATTTATCGGCTCAGATAAAGTAAGAGAAGTTGAAGTTAACAAGATGATGTTAGGTGAGCCCGACCAGTCTGGAAGAAGAAAACCAATCCTTAAAGATGGATCTGAATTTAAAATAGATGCAGACTTAGTAATCAAATCTTTAGGTTTTGACCCGGAAAATTTACCAAAACTATTCAATGAGGAGGCATTAAAGGTTTCAAAGTGGGGAACTGTAAAAATAGATCTTAAAACGATGCAAACAAATTTAGAAGGTGTGTTCGCGGCTGGAGATATTGTACGTGGAGCTTCACTTGTGGTTTGGGCTATTAGAGATGGAAGAGATGTTGCTGAACAAATTGATAAATTTATTTCTTCAAAAAGAAATAAAAAGTTAGGAGAAGCTGCTGCGTGAAAAAAAAAAGATACTTATCAAATAGAGATCATTTAATTGAAAATAATTCGTATTATCCCCACATGGAGCACGAGGCTTGCGGAGTCGGACTGATAGCAACCACTGATGGAAAAAAAAGTCGAAAAGTAGTTGAATATGGAATAGATGCATTAAAAGCTGTTTGGCATAGAGGAGCCGTTGATGCTGATGGTAAATCTGGCGATGGAGCAGGAATTAAACTTGAGATATCTCCAGATTTTTTTAAGGATAAAATTAATAGCACTGGTCATGTTCATGAAAGTGATAAAAGAATTTGTGTTGGAATGGTTTTCATGCCTAGAAACGATTACACCCAACAAGAAAAATGTAGATCTATTATTGAGACAGTATTACTAAACAATGATTATTACATTTATGGTTGGAGGCAGGTACCAGTCAACCCAAAGGTGCTTGGGGATACGGCAGAAACCAATAGACCCGAGATTGCACAGGTTCTTTTTAGAAAAATTAAAAAAATCGAAACAAATGATCTTGAAAGAGATCTTTACGAGTCTAGAAAAAAAATAGAAAAAATATCTAGGGAAAATCAACTAAAAGACTTTTATATTTGTTCGTTAAGCTCAAGATCTATTGTTTATAAGGGGATGTTTTTAGCTGAGTCACTCTCTGATTTTTATCATGATTTAAAAGATAAGAATTTCAAATCTAGATTTGCTATTTTTCACCAAAGATACTCGACAAATACTTTTCCAAGTTGGGATTTAGCCCAACCTTTTAGAACTTTAGCACATAACGGAGAGATAAATACTTTGAAGGGAAATGTTAATTGGATGCGAGTCCACGAACAAGATATGTCAAGTAAACTATTTAAAAATATTCAGGATTTAAAGCCGATAATTATTCCTGGCAATTCAGACTCTGCATCATTAGATAATGTATTTGAATTGTTGACCCATTCAGGAAAATTAGCTCCATTAATTAAATTGATGATGATACCTGACGCTTGGTCTAAAAGAAGTAAGACTGTTCCAAAAAATCATCAACAATNATTTAATTTTTTAAATAGCACAATTGAACCTTGGGATGGACCAGCTGCGATATGTGCGACGGACTCGAAGTGGGTATTAGCTGCGGTTGATAGAAATGGATTAAGACCCCTTAGATATACCATAACCTCTGATAATTTACTATTTGCGGGATCAGAGACGGGTATGATTGATTTACCCGAAGAAAAAATTGTTAAGAAAGGAAGACTTGGACCTGGTGAAATTATAGCGGTGGATCTCAAAGAAGGAAAGTTTTATAAAGATAAAGAGCTTAAAGACTATCTCTCAAAACACTACAAGAAATTCAATGATCAAATTGTAGATTTAGATAAAAAAATATTTTCTTCTACAGAAGATATAAACTTCAAAGGGAGTGAACTCAGAAGAAGACAATATTTATCTGGTTACAGTATTGAAGATTTAGAATTAATTCTACATCCAATGGTTGAGGAAGGAAAAGAGGCAACTGGATCTATGGGGGATGACACACCTGTAGCTGTGTTATCAAGTCATTTTAGGCCACTGTCTCATTATTTCAGACAAAATTTTAGCCAAGTAACAAATCCTCCTATTGATTCATTGAGAGAAAATAAAGTTATGAGTTTAAAAACTAGATTTGGTAATCTGGGAAATATATTGGATTTTGATAATCTAACGCAGGAAGATATTTATGTTTTGAATAGTCCGATCTTATCAAATTCTGAGCTAAAAAAATTCAAGAAGATCTTTGCAAAAAAAATAAAAATAATAGATTGTACCTTTGATTTAAATGAAGGATTAAGGGAAAATTTAAAAAGAATTAAAAATAATGCTGAAATTTCTGTAAGAGAAGGTTTCACTACACTCATACTAAGTGATAAAAACATTTCTGAAAGCCGCGCAAGCATACCTATGGCGTTATCAGTTGGTGCTATAAATTCCCATTTAGTAAATATGGGTTTAAGGGGATACTGTTCGTTAAACATCGAAACTTCAGAGACATTAGATACCCACTCATTTGCAGTTTTGATTGGTGTTGGCGCTACTACAATTAATCCTTATCTAATCATAGACAGTATACATCAACGTTATGAGAAGAAGTTATTTGGTCAACTAAATTTTAGCGATTGTGTTCAAAGATTTAAAAAATCCATAGAGAACGGTCTCTTAAAAATAATGTCAAAAATGGGCATATCTGTATTAAGTGCGTATAGGGGCGGCTGCAATTTTGAAACTGTTGGTCTAAGTCGAGCTCTAGTATCTGATTATTTTCCCGGGATGGTTTCGAGAATTTCAGGAATAGGCATAAAGGGAGTTGAAGAAAAAATAAAGTCCTTACACGAAAAAGCTTACAAAAAAGATGTATTAATTCTTCCAATTGGAGGTATATATAAATACAGGAAGTCAGGTGAGGAACATCAATTCCAAGGAAAATTAATTCATACTCTTCAACACGCTGTTGGATCTGGTTCGTACGAAACTTACAAAAAATATTCAGATGGAATTCATAATTTGTCACCAATAAATTTGAGAGATCTTTTGGATTTTAAAAGTGACAAAGGATCAATAGATTTAAATGACGTAGAAACAAAAGAAAGTTTAACAACAAGGTTTGGAAGTGGGAGCATGTCACACGGAGCCCTTTCAGAAGAGGCTCACGAAACTCTTGCAATAGGAATGAACAGAGTCAAAGGAGCATCATGCAGCGGCGAAGGTGGAGAAGATGAGAGAAGATTTAAAATTTTAGAGAATGGTGACTCGGCAAATTCAAGAGTAAAACAAGTAGCCTCTGCAAGATTTGGAGTTACTGTGAATTATTTAAATAATTGCAACGAGATAGAGATAAAAATTGCTCAGGGCGCCAAACCTGGCGAAGGAGGTCAATTACCAGGATTTAAAGTTACAAAGGATATAGCTAGATTGAGACACTCGACGCAAGGTGTTACTTTGATATCACCTCCGCCTCATCATGATATTTATTCTATCGAGGATTTAGCACAACTTATTTATGATCTTAAACAAGTTAACCCAAGAGCAAGAATAGGTGTAAAATTAGTTGCATCTACAGGAATTGGAACAATAGCTGCCGGTGTTGCAAAAGCTAAAGCTGATGTTATTTTAATTTCGGGTCATTCTGGTGGAACTGGAGCTAGTCCACAAACTAGCGTAAAATATGCGGGCATACCCTGGGAAATGGGTTTAACAGAAGCTCATCAAATTTTAACATTAAATAATTTAAGGCATAAAGTTACTTTACGGACTGACGGAGGATTGAAAACTGGTAGAGACGTTGTCATTGCCGCTATGATGGGTGCTGAGGAATTCGGAATGGGAACTTCATCTTTAATCGCAATGGGTTGTATTATGGTTAGACAATGTCATTCGAACACATGTCCAGTTGGTGTATGTACTCAAGACGATGAGTTAAGAAAAAAATTTACTGGAACCCCAGAAAAAGTTGTAAATTTTTTTAATTTTATAGCAGAAGAAGTAAGAGAAATTTTAGCCTCTTTAGGTTACAAATCATTAAATGAAATAATTGGAAGAACAGATTTATTAACTCAAGTTAGCAGAGGCTCCTCAAATTTAGATGACCTAGATCTTAATCCTCTTTTAGTTCAAACTGATCCTGGTGATAATCCTAGATATTGTGAAAAAAGAATAGTTAATCCAGTTCCAGAAACTTTAGACGAAGACATTTGGAGTGAAATAAAGAACAAAACTAAGTTAGAAAATATAAATCTTACTTATAAAGTTTATAATACTCAAAGAGCAATTGGTACGAGACTATCTCACTATATACATAATAAATATGGTGACAACTCTCTTGACATTGACACAATTAATTTAAATTTAAATGGTTCAGTGGGACAATCTCTAGGCGCTTTTTTAGCAAAAGGTATTAAAATTACAGTTAATGGAGACTCAAATGATTATGTCGGCAAAGGTCTTTCTGGAGGAAAAATAATAGTTCGGCCTTCAGCTGAAAGTAATTTGATTTCTCAAAATAACGTCATTATTGGAAATACAGTTTTGTATGGGGCAACTTCTGGTAAGATGTTTGCTTCTGGAAAAGCTGGCGAAAGATTTGCTGTTAGAAATTCTGGAGCAATTGGTGTTGTAGAGGGTTGCGGATCCAACGGGTGTGAATATATGACAGGAGGAACAACAGTTATTTTAGGTGATATTGGTGATAATTTTGCTGCTGGAATGACCGGCGGTATGTCATTTGTTTATGATCCAAAAAATTCTTTTGAAAATTTTGTTAATCCTCAATCAGTTATTTGGTTAAACCCAGAGACAAAGTATTGGATAAGTTTTCTAGAAGATATTATAAAAGAGTTTTATAATGAAACAAAGTCTAAAATTAGTGAAAAGATATTGAAAAATTTTTCAAAGGAAATGAATAATTTTAAACAAGTATGTCCAAAAGAAATGGTAGATAAACTTGACAATCCAGTAACCTTAAAAGAAGTTAAAGCCAAAAGTGCTTAATGAAAAATAAATATTTTTTTTTTGGATTTGGTCAAGTAGCAAAATATTTTCTAAAATACCTTATCAAAAAAAAAAAAAAATTTGAATTTAATACGACATCAACCTTACCAACAAAAAAAAAAATTTTCAGCGGAAAAAAATATATTTCTTATAAATTAAAAGATTATGAATTTGATAAGGCAATGCTTCATGAGATTCTTTCTTCAAATTATATTTTAGTTTCCATTCCTCCTAAAGAAAATAAGGATATTGTTGTAGGTAATTTTGGTAATATCTTAAGCCTAGATCCAACTAAAAAGATAATTTATTTGTCTGCAACAAGCGTTTATGGAAATCACAACGGAAAATGGGTTACAGAAAAATCAAAATTAAAGACAAAAACTATTATGGGAAAATCTCGATTACATGCAGAAAAGTTTTGGATAAAACTTTATAAATCAAATAACATTAATTTAAATATATTAAGATTATCGGGAATTTATTCAAAAGAGAATAACGCTGTAAAAAGACTGAAGGAAGGGCCCAAATTATTTATTAAGAAGGATAAGCAATTTTTTTCAAGAATCAGGGTGGAGGATATAGCAAGCGCTGTTGAAAAAGTTTTTAAGAAAAATAATATTAAAGGAGAGGTTTTTAATATTTCTGATGATTTACCGGCATCAAGTGAAGATCTTGTAAAATTTGCTGCTAAATTGCTCAAGATTAAAAATCTTAAATCAATATCTACAAAAAAATTAAATGGAGTACTTAAAGATTTTTATAAAGACTCAAAAAAAGTTAGTAATAAAAAGATGAAAAAAATTTTAAATATTAAGTTGAAGTACCCAACATATAAAAAGGGCTTAATAGAATTTGGATACTAGTCGATTTATTTCTTTGAGAATTATATTTAAATTTTTTTTCTGAGATAAGCTGTGGTCACCTTTTTTAATAATTGTAATTTTTTTTTGTGCATTTGGAAATAATGAAAGCACTTTTTTGGAAAATATAACAGGAACAACTTCATCTTTTTGGCCATGAAACACAGTTACAAATTTTTTAAATTTAATTTTTTTTGACAAAACTTTGTTCTTACGTCCGTCTTTTATGAGTTGATAAGTGACAGGATACTCATAATGTCCTTGTTTCGAATTAGGTTTACCATGTTTAACTACACTTACTCCATTTTGTATTATTTCTTCTTTAATTTTTTTAGAAAATTTATTCCACATTAATCGTTCTAAAAATTCGGGTGCTGATCCAATACCAATGAAACCCATGATCTGTTTTTTAAAGTACTTAAATTGATTTAGTGATATCCATGCTCCCATACTCGAACCAATCAAAATAAAATTATTTTTTCTTACAACTTTTTTTATTAGTATCTTTGTGTCCTTTGTCCATTTACTTATATTACCTTTAATAAATTCACCTGAGGATTTTCCATGTCCAGAGTATTCTAATGCCAAAAAACCTAATTTTTTTTTTATTGCATATTTTCTGAAAATTCTTGGTTTTTCGCCTTCTATATCCGACATAAATCCTGGGAGAAAAATTATATACAGTCTTTTTTTGAAATAATTGTCCAAATATCTCAGTTTTTTTGTTTTTGATAATCTTAAATACTTATATTTCATAAATTTCTTATTTTAATTTGTTATATAATATATTTTGATGGCATCGAAAATTAAAGTTTTACAAGTTATACCTAAGCTTGGGTTTGGTGGAGCTGAAACAGGGTGCTACGATCTAGCTCATTATCTACCAGAAAACGATTGCAAATCTTATATCGTAACAAGCGGTGGGCAATTGTTAAAATATGTTAAAAAAGATAAAGTATCAATTATTCGACTTCCAGTCCATTCAAAAAATCCAATTTTAATGATAATGAATTCATTCTTATTATTTTTCATAATTTTATTTTTGAATATTGACATTGTACACGCAAGAAGCAGGGCGCCCGCTTGGTCCTGTTATGTAAGTTGCCTCCTAACAGGAAGAAAGTTTATAACCACATTTCACGGAACTTATAATTTCAAGAGTAACTTCAAAAAATTTTACAATAGCATTATGCTTAGATCAAAATTAACAATTGCTGGTTCAAACTTTATATTTAATCATATAAATGAGAATTATAGCAAATATCTTAATCCAAAAAATAAGTTAATGGTAATTTTTAGAGGAATAAACCTCGATTATTTTAATCCAAAAAATATTTCTGAGTTTAAAAGAAATAAGTTAATATCAGAATGGAAAATTGAAGAGGATAAGTTTACCATTCTTTTTCCAGGAAGATTAACTAGTTGGAAAGGTCACGATAGATTTATTGAAGCTTTAAATATTCTCATACAAGATCACCATAAAACAAATTTTCAAGCCGTTATACTTGGCTCCTCGCAAGGTAGAAACGTTTATCAGAAAAAAATAAAGGACCTGATTTTAAGATACAATCTAAATAAAAAAATTATTTTTATCGAACACTGCAATAATATGCCAACAGCATATTCTTTAGGAGACGTTATTGTTTCCTGTTCAGTGAGACCAGAGGCCTTTGGTCGCGTTTCCGTTGAAGCGCAGGCAATGAAAAAACCTATTATTGCTAGCAATTTAGGAGGTTCTAAAGAAACTATTTTAAATGAAAAATCAGGTTTTTTGTATAAATTTGACGATCCCAGAGAGTTAGGTTCAATACTAAATGATTTAATGGACAAAGACAAAGAAACATTGAATTTAATTGGAAACGAAGGTAGAAAAAACATAATAAGAAAATTTGATGTTGAAAATATGTGTAAATCAACCTTTAATGCATATAAAAAAATCTTAAATATTTAAATGCCAGAAGTTCAACTTTTAGATGGAAAAAAAATTGCATTTAAACAAGCTATAAGTGGTTTTGAATTAATAAAAAAAATCAGTAAAACGCTCGAAAAATCCGCTTTAATCATGGAAGTAGACGGTGAACTTAAAGATTTAAGTTTTGAAATAATTAAAGACTCAAAGGTTAGAGTTATCACACATAAAGACAAAGAAGGCTTAGAGGTTATAAGACATGACGCTGCTCATATAATGGCCATGGCAGTTCAAGAATTATTTTCAGGAACCCAGGTAACTATTGGACCGGTAATTGAGAACGGTTTTTATTACGATTTTGCGAGAAAAGAACCATTTACGAGTGAGGACTTAAAAAAAATTGAGAAAAAAATGTCAGAAATAATTGATAGAGACGTAAAAACAAAAAGAGAGGTTTGGAAAAGAAATCAAGCCATAGATCATTTTAAAAAAATAGGTGAAAAATATAAAGCAGAGATAATTGAAAGCATTCCCAAAAACGAAGAACTTTCTGTATATCATCACGGTGAAACATGGCACGATTTATGCAGAGGGCCGCATCTAGCATCATCTAGTAAAATTGGTAAAGCCTTTAAGTTAACTAAAGTTTCAGGTGCTTACTGGAGAGGAGACTCTAATAACGAAATGTTACAAAGAATTTATGGTACTTGCTGGACTAACAAAAAAGATCTCGATGACTATTTGCACAGATTAGAGGAAGCGGAGAAAAGAGATCATAGAAAACTTGGAAAAGAAATGGATCTATTTCACTTTAGAGAAGAAAGTCCTGGTTCAGTTTTTTGGCATGAAAAAGGGTGGAATTTATTTCTGAGGCTTATCGAATTTATGAGAATGAAACAAAGATTAGCAGGCTACAAAGAAATTAATACACCTGAGTTGCTTGATAAGTCATTATGGGAGAAATCAGGTCACTGGGAAAAATTTGGTGAGCACATGTTTACGTCTGAAACGCCTGATGAAAAAGTTTTTGCTATTAAACCTATGAATTGTCCTGGATGTGTACAAATATTTAATCAGGGTCTTAAAAGTTACAGAGACCTTCCTTTAAAATTATCCGAATTTGGAAAAGTACACAGATACGAACCTTCAGGTGCTCTTCACGGCTTATTAAGAGTAAGGGCTTTTACACAAGATGATGCGCATATTTTCTGCTCAGAGGAGCAAATTACAGAGGAATGTCTAGTAGTTACAAATCTTATAATTGATATTTATAATAGTTTGGGATTTAAAAATATTATCTTAAAGTATTCAGATAGACCTGAAAAGAGAGTTGGAGAGGACGCTATTTGGGACAAATCAGAGTCAGCACTATTAACTGCTATTAAAAAAACTAAACTTGAATATACTGTTAACAAAGGAGAGGGCGCTTTTTATGGACCAAAAATTGAGTTTGTTCTCAGAGACGCTATAGGCAGAGATTGGCAATGTGGGACTTTACAGGTTGACCTTAACTTACCCGAAAGATTGGGAGCATCTTTTGTTGATAAAGATGGTNTAAAGAAACCTCCGGTAATGTTGCATAGAGCTCTATTCGGATCACTAGAAAGGTTTATAGGAATATTAATTGAGAACTATGCGGGTAAATTACCTTTTTGGTTGTCGCCTACACAAGCTGTAGTACTTCCAATATCAGAAGATAACAATAAATATGCAAAAAAGGTATTTGAAGATTTATTTAAAGAAGGTATAAAATGTGAAGTGGATTTAAAAAATCAGAAAATAAGTTATAAAATTCGTGAATATTCATTAGCAAAAGTTCCTTATCTTTTAATCTGCGGAAAAAAAGAAGAGAAAGATAATACAATTTCTATTAGGAAACTTGGTTCTGAAAAGCAGGAGAGTATCAAAAGAGTAGATTTAATTAAAAATATGATATCTTTAAACAAGTTCCCATTAAATTAAGTGTCAAATTTTAAACCTAATTACTTTCAAAGAAGAGAAAAAAAATACGGTCCAAGAGCTAACGAAAAAATTCGCTCTTTGGACGTTCAAGTGATCGATAGTAACGGAAATAACCTTGGTGTATTACCATTAAAAAAAGCGATTGAGACCGCACGATCAGAAGACCTTGATCTAATCGAAATATCGCCAAACGCCAACCCACCAGTATGTAAAATAATGGATATGGGTAAGTATAAGTATGATTTACAAAAAAAAGCAAATCTTGCAAAAAAAAAACAAAGAGTAGTTTCAATAAAAGAAATAAAATTAAGACCTGGTACTGAGACTCATGATTACAATTTCAAACTTAAGAATGCTAGAAAATTTATTACAAAAGGTGACAAAGTAAAATTTACGGTAAAATTTAAAGGAAGAGAAATGCAGCATGTTGAACTTGGTAAAAATTTAATGAAAAGAATTGTCGAAGATACTAAAGATATTGCAAAAGTTGAGACCCATGCTAAATTTGAGGGAAGACAAATGATAATGATTATTCAGCCTAGTTAGAATTATAACTTGTAAAGCTCTAATTAAAAATATATAAAATCCAAACATTTATGCCAAAATTAAAAACCAAAAGTTCTGCCAAAAAAAGATTTAGAATTACCGCTTCAGGAAAAGTGAAAATGCCTCAAGCAAACAAAAGGCATGGAATGATAAAGCGTACAAACTCTCAAATTCGAAAACAAAGGGGCTCAGCTATAATGTCATCACAAGACGCAAAAATTGTAAAATCATATATGCCCTATAATCTAAGAGGTTAATATGGCAAGAACTAAAAGAGGAGTTGTAAGTAAATCTAAACATAAAAAGGTTTTTAAAGCTGTTAAAGGTCAGTACGGTAGAAGAAAAAATACAATTAGAATAGCTAGGCAAGCCATGGAAAAGGCAATGCAGTACGCTTACAGAGATAGAAAAGCCAAAAAAAGAGAATTTAGATCTTTATGGATTCAAAGAATTAACGCTGGAGTGCGAAACGAGGGTATGACTTACTCACGGTTTATAAATGGATTAGCTAAATCTAAAATTAAACTTGATAGAAAAGTGTTGGCAGAATTAGCTTATAACAACCCTGAAGTATTCAAAACTATTGTAAAAAAAGTTCAATCATCCCTTAACTAATTAAGGTCTTTGATTTATCTTATAAATTATAAAAGAATCAAAATTTATGAGTGACCCAAATAATATCCTAAGCACTTTTGAGACGAAATTTTCTCAAATAAAAAATAAAGACGATTTGCAAATTTTAAAATCTGAATTTTTTGGAAAAAATGGATCTATTTCTCTTCAATTTAAAAAAATGGGTTCACTTAAGCCTGAAGAAAGAAAAAATTTTGCTAAAGAATTAAATTCAATAAAAGATCAGTTAACATCAAAAATAGAAAAAAAATTTAAAGATTTTGAAAATCTTGAAATTAATCAAAAACTTAAAGATGAAAAAATAGATGTTACTTTACCAATCAGATCTGTTCAAAATGGTAAAATTCATCCTGTCTCCCAAGTTATTGATGAAATATCGTCTATTTTTTCTGAGATAGGTTTTTCAGTTGCTGAAGGCCCAGATGTAGAGTCAGAACATAATAATTTCACAGCTTTAAACACTCCGGAAGATCATCCTGCAAGAGATATGCACGATACCTTTTACCTTGATAAAGATAAAAAAACACTATTAAGAACTCACACATCACCTGTTCAAATAAGAACTATGCTTAATGGCAAACCACCGTTCAAAATTATTGTGCCTGGCAGAACATATAGATGTGACAGTGACCAGACTCACGCACCTATGTTTCATCAATTAGAAGGTTTACACATAGATAAAGATATAACCATGAGTCATCTTAAGGGGTGTCTAAATTATTTTATAAGAGAGTTTTTTGAGATTAAGAAAATTAAAATGAGATTTAGACCTAGCCATTTTCCATTCACAGAGCCGTCTGCTGAAGTAGATATTGGATACAAAATCGAGAATGGTAAAATTGTTATTGGAGAGGGTGATAAATGGCTGGAGATACTAGGCTGTGGAATGGTTCACCCAAATGTTTTAAAAAATACTAAAGTTGATCCTAAAAAATTCCAAGGCTTTGCTTTTGGAATGGGAATTGATCGTCTTGCAATGTTAAAATATGGAATAAACGACCTAAGAGCATTTTTTGAAACTGACTACAGATGGCTAAATCATTTTGGTTTCGATCCATTAGATGTTCCAACTAACTACAGAGGATTGAGCAGATGATTTTAACATTATCTTGGTTAAAAAATCATTTAAGCACCAAAGCTAGTATAAATGAGATAATAGAAAAATTAACAAATATTGGATTAGAAGTTGAGAGTATTAAAGACGGATCTGGTGATTTGTCTAAATTTAAGATTGTGAAAATATTAAAAACCGAAAAGCACCCAAATGCAGACAAGCTAAAATTATGTGATGTAAATCTTGGTGGATCTTCTGTTGTCAAAGTTGTATGTGGCGCAAATAATGCTAGAGAAGGCTTAGTCACAGTTTATGCCCCTCCTGGAGCTACAATACCTAAATCAAAAATGAAATTAAAAATAGCCAAGATCAGAGGAGTAGAGTCAAGAGGTATGCTTTGTTCTGAAAGTGAACTTAATTTATCAGAGGAAGGTGNGGGGATTATAGAGCTCAAAAATATGTCGAACAGAATAGGTAAAAGTTTTTTTAAAAGCTCACCTGAAAAGGTCATTGACGTGTCAATAACCCCTAACCGCCCTGATTGTTTAGGAGTGAGAGGAATAGCACGAGATTTAGCAGCTGCAGGCATGGGAAAATTATTAAATTTAAAAAAAAATAAGATAAATCATAAAAAAAATCAAAATATCAAAATCTCAATAACAAAAGAGAAGAACCAAGGTTGTCTAGCATTTGGTAGTTGTTTAATTACAGGAATAAAAAATCAAGAAAGTCCCAAATGGTTAAAAGATAAAATTAATTCCCTTGGTCTAAAACCAATTTCAGCAGTAGTAGATATTACTAATTACGTTATGTTTGATTTAAACAGACCTTTGCATGCTTATGATGCTGATAAGATTGATAAAGAGATTATTGTTAGAAATTCTAAAAAGGATGAAAGTTTTATAGCTCTTGATGATAAAAAATATACTCTTCAAAAAGATATGTGTGTTATAGCGGATAAAAGTGGAGTTTTAGGTTTAGGCGGTGTTATTGGTG
>NZJU01000046.1 GCA_002692325.1 Candidatus Pelagibacter sp. | reverse complement strand
TTTTTTGTTTTGATAGATTTTTTTAAATCTTGCTTAAAAGGAGTAGGTGTTAAAACTGTTTTCTGTGGTTGAGCTGATTGGGTTTCTTTTTTTTCATTGACTGGAAACTGTTTCCATTTTAAACCGCAAAAACCGCACTGAACCATTCTACCAGACAAAGGTATAGAATTATCAGGAAGTGTAAATTTTTTCTCTCCACAATTACATGTTATAATCATATATTATCAATAGGTTTTTATATTATTTGAGAAAATCACTTTAGGCAAATAATACGCTAATAAGTGGGAAATTTTAAGTTTATTTTACAATTATTAATTGTATGTAAATTACAAGCAAATGTTATCAAATAATCTAATTAACAAACAAATTAGGAGAACAAATGCCTACATTAAAAAAAATACTGGTATTTTTTACTATCTTTTTGTTGGGTACGAACTTTGCTTACTCAAAATGCAAAGATCCAAAACAATTAAGATTTTCAATTATACCTACAGAGGAGTCATCCTTTGAACTAGATCTATATAGACCACTTCTTGAAAAGTTAAAAAAGAATACTGGAAAAAGTATAGAGTTTTATTTGCCTCACTTTATGGTTTATTTATATTGAAAGAGAAAGGCGGCTATTTGGCCTTTATTTCAGCTTTAATGATATTAAGTGGATGTATTTTGATAAAATTATTTTCATGAATAAGCTAAACTACTTAATTATTTAATCTTTTATTCTCTTTTATCTTTTCGAAAGTGTTGATATAAGAAATTCTTTGTTTAGGGCGGTTAGCTCAGTTGGTAGAGCATCTCGTTTACACCGAGAGGGTCATAGGTTCGAGTCCTTTACCGCCCACCAAAAGCCGGGGGTGTAGCTCAGTTGGTTAGAGCGCCTGCCTGTCACGCAGGAGGCCGCGGGTTCGAGTCCCGTCACTCCCGCCAGAATACTTGTTAATTGTTCGTTTTTTCTAGTCAAAATGTGACTAAACAGCATCTGAAAAAATTGGATAAAAAAGATATATAGTATAGATACTTTGGAGACTATATGCTTTATGAATTTTTAACAGAATATCTGACCATAATAATATTTCTATTTATGGCACTTGGCTTGAGTATAGGATTTATAGCCATTAATTATTTGGCTGCTCCAAATAATCCGGATCCAGAAAAGCTTTCAGCATACGAATGTGGTTTTGAAGCTTTCGATGACTCTAGAATGGAATTTGACGTAAGATTTTATCTTGTGGCAATTTTATTTATAATTTTCGATTTAGAAATTGCTTATTTATTTCCATGGGCAATTTCACTATCAAATATTGGGATTTACGGTTTTTGGTCTATGATGATTTTTTTAGGAATACTTACAATTGGATTTATATATGAATGGAAAAAAGGAGCATTAGACTGGGAATGAAAATGTTTTCATTTGAAAAAAAAGAAAAACAAATTCCAGAAGAATTTAAAAAAATCGCTAAAGATTTTGCTGAAAAAGGATTTGTTACCACATCAGCTGAAAACCTTATAAATTGGGCTAGAACTGGTTCACTTCACTGGATGACTTTTGGTTTAGCTTGTTGCGCAGTTGAAATGATGCAAACGTCTATGCCAAGATATGATCTTGAAAGATTTGGAGCAGCACCAAGAGCTTCACCACGCCAGTCAGATGTAATGATAGTTGCTGGAACACTGACCAATAAAATGGCACCAGCTTTAAGAAAAGTTTACGACCAAATGCCAGAACCAAGATATGTAATATCGATGGGAAGCTGTGCAAATGGTGGTGGGTATTATCATTATTCTTATTCTGTGGTGAGAGGTTGTGATAAAATTGTTCCTGTAGACATTTATGTTCCAGGATGCCCTCCATCTGCCGAAGCTTTGTTATATGGAATCCTTCAACTCCAAAAAAAAATTAGAAGAGAGGGAAATATTAATAGATAAATGTCTAATTATAAATTAGAAAAACTTGATAAGTTAATTAATTCTAAATTATCTACTAAGATAAAAAACTCCTATATAGAGTATGAAGAACTTTTAATTGAAGTTGAGCCTGACGATCTTATAAATATTTTACAACTTTTAAAAACTGATGATGAATGCAAATTTAAACAATTAGTCGATATAGCTGGAGTTGATTATCCAAAAGAAAATAAACGTTTTAACATTATTTATTTACTTCTATCTCATGAATTTAATTTAAGAGTAAAGATAAAAATTAAAATTGAGAAAGATCAAAAAGCTTTTTCAATAGTAAAAATATTTCCATCCGCTAACTGGATGGAGAGAGAAATTTTTGATATGTTTGGTATCAAGTTTAATAATCACCCTGATCTTAGAAGAATTTTAACAGATTATAATTTTGATGGTTTTCCGTTAAGAAAAGATTTTCCACTTACGGGATTTACAGAAGTTCGGTACAGTGAGAAGGATAAAAAAGTTATTAATGAGCCTGTAAAATTAGAACAAAATTATAGAAATTTTGATTTCGAGAGCCCGTGGGAAGGTACAACGTATTTAAAAGATTTTAAAAAAATTGAAAATGAAAAATAAAAATAAGAAAATTAACCTTAATTTTGGTCCTCAGCATCCAGCCGCTCATGGAGTTTTAAGGTTAATACTTGAATTAGATGGTGAAATTGTTGAAAAAGCAGATCCACATATCGGATTGCTTCATAGGGGAACCGAAAAACTTATAGAACATAAAACTTATACACAAGCATTACCTTACTTTGATCGATTAGATTATGTAGCTCCAATGAATCAAGAGCATTCATTTGCACTTGCAACTGAGAAACTTTTAAAATTAGAAATACCAGTGAGAGCAAAATACATAAGAGTTATGTTTTGTGAAATTGGAAGGATCTTAAGTCATATTTTAAATGTCACTACCCAGGCTCTTGATGTAGGTGCTTTGACTCCTTCCTTATGGGGCTTCGAAGAAAGAGAAACATTAATGACGTTTTATGAAAGAGCTTCCGGATCAAGGCTGCACGCTAATTTTTTTAGAACAGGGGGAATTCACCAAGATCTTCCAACAATTTTAATAGATGATATCTACAAATTCTGTAATACCTTCCCAAAAATTATTGATGATCTTGAAGATCTATTGACTGAAAACAGAATCTTCAAACAAAGAAACGTTGACATAGGAGTTGTCACTAAACAAGAAGCTTTAGATCACAGTTTTTCAGGTGTTATGATTAGAGGATCAGGAATACCTTGGGATCTAAGAAAATCTCAACCATATGAGTGCTACAAGGATTTAGAATTTAAGATACCAGTTGGCAAGAATGGAGACTGCTATGACAGATATTTATGTAGAGTGGAGGAAATGAGAGAGAGCGTTAAATTAATTAAACAATGTATAGAAAAATTACCTAAAGGACCGATCAAAAGCGTTGACGGAAAAATCTCACCACCTAAAAGAGAGGATCTAAAGCAATCAATGGAAGCTTTAATTCATCATTTTAAACTTTTTACTGAAGGCTTTAGAGTACCTAAAGGTGAGGTTTATGCTGCTGTCGAGGCACCTAAAGGAGAGTTTGGTGTTTATTTAATTTCTGACGGTAGTAATAGACCTTACAGATGTAAGATTAAAGCTCCAGGATTTTCACACTTACAAGCAATGGATTATTTAATTAAAGGACACATGTTGGCTGACGTACCTGCCGTGCTCGGCTCACTGGATATTGTTTTTGGAGAGGTAGATAGATGAGTTTGAAAAAAATACATACGCAACAACCTAAAGCATTCGAATTCACTCAGGAAAATCTTTCCATAGCAAATAAGGTTTTACTTAAATATCCAAAAAAAAATAAGAAGAGTGCTCTAATGCCACTTTTATATCTTGCACAAAAACAAAATGATAATTGGATTCCTTTAGAAGCTATGAAATATATAGCTAAGTTTTTAGGAGTGCCATATATAAGCGTATATGAGGTAGCAACTTTTTACTCTATGTACAATTTATCTCCAGTGGGAAAATATTATGTTCAAGTTTGTACTACTAGTCCATGTTTGTTGAGAGGTGCTGAAAAAATTGTAAAGGTTTGCAAAGAAAAAATTTCAGAGAATGAAAATGAGGTTTCATCAGACGGCAATTGCTCTTGGGCTGAGGTAGAGTGTTTGGGTGCTTGTATCAATGCACCTATGATGCAAGTAAATTTTGACTATTACGAGGATTTAAATGAAAATAATACTAGAGAAATAATTGACTCTTTGCTTTTAGATAAACCACTTAAACCGGGGTCATTTAGAGGGAGAAAAAATTCGGCACCTGAGATACGTAATAAAATTGGTGAGGGAAAAAATGCTTAAAAAAGAGAATAAAATTTTTCAAAATCTATATAACGATTTAGGTTGGGAAATAGATAACGCATTAAAACGAGATGATTGGAAAAATACAAAGGAAATTATCGCAAAGGGTAAAAACTGGATAATAGATGAAATTAAAAAATCTGACCTTAGAGGAAGAGGAGGTGCGGGTTTTTCGACTGGCCTTAAATGGTCTTTTGCACCCAAGGAAGTCGGTGCTAGACCCCATTATTTAGTTATTAACGCGGATGAATCTGAACCAGGAACTTGTAAAGATAGAGATATTTTGAGATTTGAACCTCAAAAATTAATTGAAGGATGTTTAATTGCCGGATATGCGGTAAGCGCCCATGTTTGTTATGTTTATATAAGGGGGGAATACTTCAATGAAGGGGCTAGGCTTCAAAAAGCAATAGACGAAGCTTATAAGAAAAAATTTTTAGGAAAGAATGCATGTGGATCTGGATGGGATTTTGATATTTATATTCATTATGGAGCAGGTGCTTATATTTGTGGAGAAGAAACTGCTTTATTAGAAAGCTTAGAAGGTAATAGGGGTTTGCCAAGATTAAAACCTCCATTTCCTGCATTAGTAGGTCTCTATGGTTGTCCAACTATTGTAAACAACGTTGAAACTATAGCTGTAGTACCTACTATTTTAAAAAGAGGTGCCAACTGGTTTAAATCAATGGGAAGGCCGAAAAACACAGGAACAAAAATTTTTTGTATTTCTGGAAATGTCAATTCGCCATGTAACGTAGAGGAAGAGATGGGAGTTTCTCTTAAAGATTTAATTGAAAATTATGCGGGTGGCGTTATTGGAGGTTGGGAAAATCTTTTAGCTATTATACCTGGAGGTTCTTCGATGCCATTAATTCCAAAAAAAATATGTGATAATTTAAAAATGGATTTTGACTCATTAATTGAAAATAAAAGTGGCCTAGGGACTGCTGGAATAGTTGTGATTAATAAAGATGAGGATATTGTTAAATGTATGACAAGAATTGCTAGATTTTATAAACATGAAAGTTGTGGACAGTGTACACCTTGTAGAGAGGGCGTAGGATGGATGTGGAGAATTATGAATAGAATTTCTAACGGCGATGCAACTTTAAGTGATGTTGAACTTCTTTCTGATGTAACAAAACAAATAGAAGGCCATACCATTTGTGCTTTTGGAGAAGGTTCAGCTTGGCCAGTTCAAGGTCTTTTAAGACACTTCAGAAAGGAAGTTGAAAAAAAATGTGGTGGAGATCCAGTTATTAAAAAGAAACTTAAGGTTCCTTATTTAGTTGATCAACATCTTATGGAGAAAGACAATGCCTAAGATAACTGTGAATGGGAAAGAAGTAGAGTTTGAACAAGGAATGACAGTTTTACAAGCCTGTGAATTAGCAGACGTTGAAATTCCAAGATTTTGTTATCATGAAAGATTATCTATAGCTGGGAACTGTAGAATGTGTCTGGTTGAAATGGAAAAATCAAATAAACCAATAGCATCCTGTGCCATGCCAGCCGCTGAAGGAATGAAAATCAAAACAAATACTGAATTTGTAGAAAAAGCAAGAAAAGGTGTAATGGAATTCCTTCTAGCTAATCATCCTTTAGACTGTCCTGTATGCGACCAGGGTGGAGAGTGTGATTTACAAGACCAATCTCTTTATTACGGTGTCGATAAATCAAGATTTGTTGAAAACAAGAGAAATGTTAAAGATAAATATATGGGACCTCTAATTAAAACTCAGATGACAAGATGTATACATTGTACAAGATGCGTTAGATTTGCCACAGAAGTTGCTGGTGTTTCAGAATTAGGTGCGATCGGAAGGGGCGAGAATACCGAGATTACTACTTACTTAGAAAAATCAATGGAGTCCGAACTTTCTGGGAACGTAATTGATCTATGTCCTGTTGGCGCACTAACTTCTAAGCCTTACGCTTTTGAAGCAAGACCTTGGGAACTAAAAAAAACAGAGAGTATAGATGTAATGGATGGGGTAGGTTCTAATGTAAGAGTTGACACTTATGGATGGGAGGTGAAAAGAGTATTACCAAGACTGAACGAAAATATTAACGAAGAGTGGATTTCAGATAAAACAAGGTACTCGTGCGACGGATTACTAAATCAAAGAATTGATACTCCTTATGTAAAAAAAAATGGTAAACTTGAAAAATCTACCTGGAATGAGGCTGTTAAAATAGTTGTTGATCAAATTAAAAAATTTAACCCAAACGAAATTGGTGCGCATATAGGTGATATGTCAAATATGGAAAGCATCTATTGTTTGAAAAAATTTTTTAATAACCTGGGTAGCAATAATGTTGAGTTCAGGGAGCAGGATAGATACTACAACACGTTAACTAGGCAAAATTATTTATTTAATTCATCTATTATCGGGGTAGAGGAATCGGATTTAATTCTAATAATAGGATCCAATCCCAGACATGAGGCAACGATGTTAAATGCAAGAATAAGAAAAGCTACAACTCAAAAATTCACTAAAGTTTTTTCTTTCGGAAATCCAGGGAATCTAACATATGATTATCAAGTTCTGGGAGATAAAACTGATGATATTAAAAATTTTATTGAGGATAGAAGTAAATTTTGTGAAATATTTAAAAAATCGAAAAAACCTCTAGTTATTATTGGTGAAACAATTTTGGAATTAAAGTGTGGTGGTTATATATTTGAAGGAGTTAAAGAGTATTTAATCACAAATGGATTTATCAATAATGATTGGAATGCACTAAATTTGTTACATAAAAATGCATCGAGTGTAGGCGCTTTGGATATGGGATTGTTCCAGAATTTTTCAAAAGATAATAATTTTTTTTCAAAATTGAATAACAGAGAATTTAAATTATTATATCTTTTGGGTTCTGATAATTTACAAGTAAATAAAAATGAAACATTTGTAATTTATCAGGGTAGCCACGGTGATAGAGGTGCAGAAACAGCAGATATAGTTTTACCTGGATCTGCTTACACTGAGCAATTTGGTTTGTTTTCTAATATAGAAGGAAGAGTGCAGGAGTGTAAAAAGGCCTCATACCCTCCTGGTCTAGCAAAAGAAGACTATTCCATTTTAAATGATTTGAATTTTAAAATTTTTGGTAAAAATATATATAACGATTTTAGTGAATTGAGAAATGAGGTAGTTAAAAATATCCCAAATTTTTCAGGTTTCGAAAGCTTACCTAATAAAGAAATTCAAAATACGAAAAAAATTAATAATAAATTCTTTAATGAAGAGATCAAGATAAAAGAAATTGATTATTATTTTACTAATAGTATCTCGAGGTCTTCAAAAACAATGAGCAAGTGCAGAGAAGCTCGGACAATATCAAAAAAATAGGTGTAAATTAAATGTTTGATGTAATCTTTCCAATTTTAAACGAGATGTATAAAATTCTATTTGTGTTGATTCCCGTCTTAGTCTCTGTAGCTATGATAGTTTGGTTTGATCGGAGAGTCTGGGGTTTAGTTCAAAAAAGAAAAGGTCCAAATGTAGTAGGCCCATTTGGCTTATTTCAGACTTTGGCTGACGCTTTAAAATATTTTCTAAAGGAAATTATTGTTCCATCAAGTGCAAATAAAGTAGTTTTTATATTAGCTCCGATAATTACAATGACATTAGCTTTAATAGCTTGGGCAGTAATTCCGATGAGTGAAAATTTTGTGCTTGCTGATATCAATGTTGGAATTTTATACATATTTGCCGTATCTTCGTTAGGAGTTTATGGTATAATTATGGGAGGCTGGGCCTCTAATTCAAAATATCCTTTTCTTGGTGCAATAAGATCAGCGGCTCAAATGGTTTCATATGAGGTATCAATTGGAATAATTATTATAAATGTTTTGCTTTGTGTAGGCTCTTTGAATTTAAAGGAAATTGTCCTTGCTCAGAAAGAAGTTTGGTTTATTTTACCTTTATTTCCTATGTTTGTTATTTTTTTTATATCTGCGTTAGCAGAAACTAATCGCCCTCCATTTGATTTACCGGAAGCCGAGGCAGAATTAGTATCTGGATATCAAACTGAGTATTCAGGTATGATGTATGCAATGTTTTGGTTGGGTGAATATGCAAATATTCTTTTAATGTGTGCTTTAGGATCAATTCTTTTTTTAGGAGGGTGGTTACCTTTATTTGACATTGCCCCATTTAACCTCATTCCAGCGCCTTTTTGGATGGTAATGAAAATATTGTTTTTATTTTTCTTATTTGCATTAATAAAAGCTATAGTCCCAAGATACAGGTATGACCAACTAATGAGATTGGGATGGAAAATATTTTTACCTTTTTCTCTTTTGTATGTTGTTTTGACTGCAAGTTTTTTAGTTTATTTTGATATGCTACCTAAAGGAAAGATATAATGAAATTAGATCGATTTTTAAAAACAGTTTTTTTAGTTGAATTTGTAAAAGCGATGATTAAGGCTATTAGAGAAATATTTAAACCTAAAAAAACTATTAATTACCCTTTTGAAAAAGGAAGCATAAGTCCAAGATTTAGGGGAGAGCACGCATTAAGGAGATACCCAAACGGCGAGGAAAGATGTATTGCTTGCAAATTATGTGAAGCAGTGTGTCCTGCGCAAGCTATTACCATTGAGTCTGAGGAAAAAGAAGACGGAAGTAGAAAAACTACTAGATACGATATAGATATGCTCAAATGTATTTACTGCGGTCTTTGTCAGGAATCTTGTCCTGTGGATGCGATTGTTCAAGGCCCTAATTTTGAATTTGCAACTGAAACAAGAGAAGAACTTTATTATAATAAAAAAAAATTACTTGATAATGGAGATAGATGGGAAGATGTTTTGAGCAAAAATATTAAGCTTGATAAAATATACAGATAATGATCACTCATGCAATATTTTTTTATTTTTTTTCTATTATAGCTATTTTTTCAGCGTTAATGGTAATAACTTCCAGAAGCACAATAAATTCAGTTTTTTTTCTAATCTTAGATTTTATATCAGTTGGGTGTCTTTTTATAATGATTGGAGCTGAGTTTCTAGGTATGATTTTATTAATTGTCTATGTTGGAGCTGTTGCTGTACTATTTTTATTCGTCGTAATGATGCTTAACGTTTCTGAGCAAAAGCAATCTTGGTTTATGGGAAAAAAGTCCACACACATACCTGCAGGTTTATTATTCAGCGTTTTAATTTTTCTTGAATTATTAGTTGTTACCGGCGGCTGGAAATATAAAGAAAACTTAACATCAAGCTCGACTTTAAAAATAAATAAAGAATATTCTAACACTCATGAAATTGGAAATGTAATGTACACAGATTATGTTTTATACTTTCAACTATCAGGTATAATTCTATTACTTGCAATGATCGGTGCAATATTATTAACTTATAGCAAAAGAGAAAATATTAAAAGACAAAGTTATATTAATCAAATATCAAGAGAAAAATTAACAGCGATAGAGATCAAAGATGTCCCTTTTGATAAAGGAGTGAAGATCGATGATTGAAGTAGGTTTAGGTCACTATTTGTCTTTAGGAGCGATAATTTTTTTCTTAGGAATAGTAGGTATTTTCTTAAATAGAAAAAATATAATTGTAATTCTGATGTCAATCGAGTTGATTCTTTTAGCAGTAAATATAAATTTGATATCATTTTCTATTTTTACTGGAGATATCTTAGGTCAGATTTTTACAATGCTAATCCTGACTGTTGCAGCGGCTGAGGCAGCGATAGGACTGGCTATCATCGTAGTTTATTATAGAAATAGAGGCTCTATACGAGTAGAAGACATCAATGAGATGAAAGGATAGATGCCTTACGTTTTAGTTTTTTTACCTCTAATAAGTTCCATATTTTGTTATTTTGGTAAATTTTTAGGAAATAAATTTTCGCAAATATTTTCCTCGGTATTAATTATTTTGTCCTCATTTATATCAATTTTTTTATTTTATGATGGAATTATTAATAATTCTTATGGAAACTATTTAATTTTTGAGTGGATTAATTCGGGAAGTTTTAAAGCTAATTGGTCAATTAACATTGATCCTTTAAGTTCGATTATGTTGGTAATTGTTACATCTGTATCAGCTATTGTTCATGTTTATTCGATAGGTTATATGAGCCATGATCCCCATAAACCAAGATTCATGTCATATTTATCTCTCTTTACTTTTGCAATGTTAATGCTGGTCGTTTCAGATAACTTTTTACAATTATTTTTTGGTTGGGAGGGAGTCGGTTTATGTTCATATTTGCTTATTGGTTTTTGGTACAAAAAAAATTCTGCTAATAATGCTGCCATAAAAGCCTTCATAGTAAATAGAGTCGGAGATTTTGGTTTAGCAATCGGTATATTTCTTATATTTTATTTTTTTAAAACTATTAACTTTAATGACGTGTTTGTGCTTATCCCTGAAAATAAAGATAAGATAATAGATTTTATTGGGCTTGAGATAAACTTAATAACTTTAATTTGCTTAATGCTTTTCATTGGTGCAATGGGAAAGTCTGCACAATTTTTCTTACATACTTGGTTACCAGATGCAATGGAGGGTCCTACTCCAGTGTCAGCATTAATTCACGCAGCAACAATGGTCACTGCCGGGGTATTTCTTGTTGTGAAGTGTTCTCCAATATTTGAATTTTCTACAACAGCTTTAAATGTAGTTGCTACAGTTGGTATGGTAACAGCTATATTTGCAGCTTCTGTAGCGTTAGTACAAAACGATATAAAAAAGATAATAGCTTACTCTACTTGTAGTCAATTAGGTTATATGTTTTTTGCAGCTGGAATTGGAGCATATCAAGTGGCGATTTTCCATTTATTCACTCACGCTTTTTTTAAAGCATTATTATTTTTAGGAGCGGGTTCAATTATTCATGCCTTCAATAATGAGCAAGATATAAGAAATATGGGGGGAGTTTGGAAAAAAATTCCATTTACTTTTTCATTATTTTTAATTGGTACTTTAGCCTTAACTGGATTCCCGTTCTTATCTGGATTTTACTCAAAGGATGCAATAATTGAATTTGCTTTTTTAAGAGACTCAACCGTCGGTAATTATGCGGCGACAGTTGGAATTATCTGTGCATTTTTAACTTCGATTTATTCTTGGCGTCTCCTAATTAAAACTTTTTTTGGCAAATATAATGGAACTTTTGCGAAAGAAAAAATTCATGAGTCTCCGTTAATCATGATTGTGCCACTGGTACTTTTAGCTTTCGGAGCGATTTTTTCTGGATATTTTTTTAAAGATCTATTAATTGGTGAAAAAACAGTTTTTTGGAAAAATTCAATATTTTTCTTAAACCAAGTAGAAGATTATACAGTTCCAACTTGGTTTTTGATTACAACACCACTAATCGTTCTATTAGCCATTCCCATTTCTTATTATTTTTTCCTTAAAAATACAAATACAATAGAAAATTTTAAAGCTACAAATGCGCCTCTTTACAATTTTTTGGTTAATAAATGGTATATGGACGAATTTTATGATTATGTTTTAGTGAAGCCTCTTAAAAGAGCAGGAAATCTTTTGTGGAAAAAGGGTGATATAGGTATTATTGACAGATTTGGTCCAGATGGAGTTACTAAAATTATAAAATTTATTTCAAAAAAATCTACCAAACTACAAAGTGGTTATATATATGATTACGCTTTTGTAATGTTAATAGGGCTGTCTTTACTAATAACATATCTAATTTTAAAATAATGGATTTCCCAATTCTTTCTCTTATAATATTTCTTCCTCTGTTTGGCTCATTTTTTATTTTATTTTCAAAATCTAGTAGTAATGGACCAATATATGTTTCAATTCTAACAACCTTAGTAAACTTTCTTCTTTCCTTATTTTTATGGTGGACTTTTGATAAAAACTTTGAAGGTTTCCAATTTGTAGAGGAAAAAAATTGGATTAGTGGTTATATTAAGTTTAAATTAGGTATAGATGGAATTTCAATTTTATTCATTGTTTTAACTGCGTTAATAGCGCCAATTTGTGTTTTATCTTGTATAAACTCTATTAAAAATCGCCTTAAAGAATTTCTAATTGCAATCTTAATTTTAGAAACTTTTATGATCGGTGTATTTTGCTCTCTGGACTTAGTTATATTTTATCTATTTTTTGAGGCTGGATTGATACCAATGTTTTTAATTATTGGTATTTGGGGAGGGCCAAGAAGAGTTTATTCAGCATATAAATTTTTTCTTTATACATTATTAGGCTCAGTTTTAATGTTAGTTGCTATAATAAGTATCTATACTTTAACTGGTACGACTGATTTGCTTGAAATTTACAAAATTAAAATTCCTGAAGAGTATCAAAATATTTTATGGTTAGCATTTTTTAGTTCTTTTGCAGTAAAAATGCCAATGTGGCCGGTGCATACATGGCTACCTGACGCGCACGTCGAAGCCCCAACCGCTGGATCAGTAATATTAGCAGCAATTTTACTTAAGATGGCGGGTTATGGATTTCTTAGATTTTCAATTGGCATGTTTCCTTTTGGGTCAGAGTTTTTTACCCCATTGATTTACGGAATGAGTATTATAGCTATCATATATACTTCGCTAGTCGCATTGATGCAGGACGACATGAAGAAATTGATTGCATATTCTTCTGTTGCCCACATGGGTTATGTTACTCTTGGAATTTTTACATTTACCAAACAAGGAATTGAGGGAAGTATGTTTCAAATGATAAGTCATGGGGTTATTTCTGCAGCTTTGTTTTTATGTGTTGGTGTTTTATACGACAGAATGCATTCTAGAGAGATAAGCTTTTACGGTGGTGTTGTGAATTATCTTCCAAAGTTTTCATTAATATTTATAATATTTACTTTAGCATCGTTAGGCTTACCTGGAACAAGTGGTTTTATTGGTGAATTTTTAGTCTTAGTCGGGGCATTTATGAAAAACTATTTAATAGCTTTAATGGCAGCTATTGGAGTAATTTTAGGTGCCGCATACATGCTCTGGTTAGCAAAAAAAGTTATATTTGGTGAAACAAAAAATTCTAAATTGAAAGAAATTAAAGATGTCAACAAATCTGAACTATCTGTACTAAGTATATTAGCTATAATAACCATTTGTCTTGGTTTTTACCCCAATATAATTCTAGATACCATTGACGTTTCAGTAAATAATCTAATAATTAATTATGAGAATGAAATTAATCAAAAATTTTCAAATTTAAATTTAAATGAATAATTTGCATATTCTTTTCCCAGAAATATTTTTATCATTAAGTATAATGACTATTTTAATGGTAGGAGTATTTATTAAAAATTCCTATAAGATTGTTAATAGACTTTGTTTAATTGTTTTAATAATATTAATATTCATAATTTTTAACTCAACTGATTTAAATTTAAAAGTTTTTTCAGAATCATTTACGAAAGATAAATTCTCAGATTATATTAAAACTTTAATTTTGCTTAGCTCAATTTTCATTTTAACCTCTACCCAAAGTTTTATAAATAATATTAAGATTTCTAAGTTTGAATATCCAATTTTAGTATTGTTATCTATTTTAGGAATGTTTTTTATGGTAAGCGCCAACGATATAATACTATTTTATCTTGGTTTAGAATTACAATCTTTGGCTCTATATATATTAGCTACTATTGATAGAGCGAGTATCAAGTCTACTGAGTCCGGTATAAAATATTTCGTCTTGAGTGCACTGTCATCCGGACTTTTACTTTATGGATGCTCATTACTTTACGGTTTTACAGGATCTACAAATTTTGATTTAATTCAAAATGAATTGGCCGGTGACAATATCGGAGCATTATTTGCTACAGTCTTCATAATTGTGGGCTTAGCTTTCAAAGTTTCAGCAGTTCCATTTCATATGTGGACCCCAGATGTTTACGAAGGTTCCCCAACATCAGTTACAAATTTTTTTGCTGTAGTCCCAAAAATTGCAGGAATAGCAGTAATTATTAGATTTATGGACATTCCATTTAAAATGATTTTATCAGAATGGCAACTTATTATAATTTTCTTGTCTATTGCATCGATGATACTTGGAGCAGTTGCAGCAATAGGGCAAAAAAATATAAAAAGACTACTTGCTTACAGCTCAATAGGACACATTGGTTACATACTAGCAGGTATTTCCACAGGAGATACAGATGGTTATTCATCATCATTAATTTATTTAACTATTTATGTTGTAATGAATTTAGGTGCTTTCTCTTGTCTTTATTTTATGAAGATTAACTCAGTATATACAGAAAAAATAGAGGACTTATCGGGTCTTTCAAAAAATAATCCTATATTAGCATTTTCATTTTTAATTATATTTTTTTCATTAGCAGGAATACCGCCATTAGGAGGTTTTTTTGCAAAATTTTATGTCTTTATAGCTGTAATCGAAAGTGAATTATATTATTTAGCAATTGTCGGCTTAGTAACAACAGTTGTTTCTGCATTCTACTATCTTAAAATTATAAAAGTTATTTATTTCGATGAAAACAAAATACAGTTCGATAAAGTGAATGACTTTAATTCTTCTGTTGTAATGATCATTAGCTGTATTTTTCTAGGAACATTATTTTTATATCCTTCACTTTTTAATGGTATTATAAATTCGATTTTTTAATTAATGAAATTTAAATTAATAAAATTGAAGAGCGTTGATAGTACAAATAATTATGCATTAAATTTAATTAAGAAAAAAATTCTTTTTCCAACTATAATCATTGCTGAAAAACAAACAAAGGGAAGAGGGAGAATAAACAATAAGTGGATTTCACTAAAGGGAAATATTTTTATGAGTATAATATTTGAAATTAATAAAAAATACTCTTTAAAAAAAATTACTAATTTAAACTGTCATTTTATTAAACATGCTTTAAAAAAATTTAGCAAAAAAAAAATCGAGATTAAAAAACCAAATGATTTACTTATTGAAAAAAAAAAATTTTGCGGCGTTTTACAAGAAACATTATTTGCAAATGGTAAAAAATTTATTATAGTTGGAATAGGTATTAACGTCTTTAAGAAACCAAACATTAAAAAATATGAAACAACAAATCTATCGCATTTCTCTAGAAGCAAGATTAACAAACAAGTTGTTTATAGATCAATAAAAAATTGTTATGAAAATAATATTGAAAGGTTTTTGTGAAATATATATTACTTGATATAGGCAACACTGAAACAAAGATATTCTATTATCATAAAAAATTTTTAAAAAAAATATTAATTAAATCTAGTCTTATTACCGAAAAAAAACTTAAAACAAAACTTGGGTTTATTATTAAAAAAAAGATAAAAATTAATTACGTTATTTGCTGCAGTGTTGTTCCAAAACTTACGAAAAAAATTAGTAATTTTTTTTATAAAACTTTAAAACTGAAAATTAAAGAAATTAAAACTTTTGAATTGGAAAAATTTATTAAAATTAAGATTAATAAAAAACAAGTAGGATCGGATAGAATTGCCAATGCTATAGCTGTAAACCACAAGAAAAATCATATAGTAATTGATTTTGGTACAGCAACTACTTTTGATGTTATCATAAGGAATCAATATTACGGAGGATTGATCTCACCAGGTATTAATTTGTCTCTTGAAACTTTATTTCTGAAAGCCTCACTTATTAATCCAATTAGTTTAAAAAAGATTAAAACAGTTGTTGGAAAAAATACAAAAAATGCTGTAAGATCAGGGTTCTTCTGGGGGTATATTGGTTTAATCAATAAAATTATTGAGCTGATCATAAAAAAAAATAAGAAAAATTTTAAAATTATACTGACTGGAGGTTTAGCACATTTGTTTCAAAACTCATTAGATTATAAAGTTGAGGTGAACAAAGAATTAACAATGTTTGGACTTTTAAAAATAGCTGAAAATGAATAATGAATTAATATTTTGTCCCTTAGGGGGTGCTGGTGAGATAGGTATGAATATGAACTTATATGCCTATGGTAGTGAAAATAATAAAAAATGGATAATCGTTGACATGGGAGTAACTTTTGCAGATGACTCCATTCCAGGAATTGATTTAATTTATCCTGATCCAGGATTCTTATTAGATAAAAAAAATGATTTGTTAGGAATAGTCTTAACCCATGCACATGAGGATCATATTGGAGCTGTTGCGCACATATGGCCTTTATTAAATTGTGATATATATGCTACCCCTTTCACAGCAATTCTAATAGAAGAAAAGTTTAGAGAGAAAAAAATTGATATATCTAAAAAAATTAAGATAGTAAAATTAAATGGAAATATTTCATTAGGTCCTTTTAACATAGACTTTGTAACTTTGACTCATTCTATATTAGAACCAAACGGCTTAAGTATCAAAACACCAATTGGTACAATTTTGCATACAGGCGATTGGAAAATTGATCCAAATCCATTAATTGGTAAAAATGTTGATGAAAAAAAACTTAAATCTATCGGACAAAAAGGTGTCGTGGCAATGATTTGTGACTCTACCAATGTCTTAAATCCAGGTAGAGCGGGATCAGAATTATCAGTAAGAGAAAGTTTGTTAAATATAATAGATAAACAAAAAAAAAGAATTATAGTTACCTCGTTTGCTTCAAACGTAGCTCGAATGGAGACTATTTTTTATTGTGCAAAAAAAACTGGACGTAGCATATGTCTAGTCGGTAGATCTATGCACAGAATTTATAAAGCTGCTAAACAATGTGGATATCTTTCTGATGTTTTAGAGCCAATAGATGTAAGAGACTCTAGCAAAATTAATAGAAGTAAAATAATTTTTTTATGCACTGGAAGCCAAGGGGAACCAATGGGAGCAATGAGTAGAATAGTTGATGAAACTCATCCCGATGTTTTTATGGAAGAAGGCGATACAGTAATATTTTCTTCTAAAATGATACCCGGAAATGAAAAAAAACTTTACCATTTACAAAATCAAATAGTAAAAAAAAATATAAATCTTATTACTGAAGAAAATGCTTTTGTTCATGTATCTGGACACCCAAACAGAGACGATTTGAAAGATATGTACAGTTGGATAAAACCCAACTGTGTAATACCTGTCCATGGAGAACATAGACATTTAAAAGAGCAAATTTCATTTGCTAAAGAAATGCAAGTTCCATTTTCACTACAAATAGAAAATGGTGATATAATTAAGATAAATCCAAAAAAAAATGCAGAAATCATTGACAAGGCTCCGTCAGGAAAAATGTTTTTAGATGGCAATATAGGAGTAAGTTCTGACTCTCTCTCGGTAAAAGAAAGAAAAAATCTCTCACTTAATGGCTATTTGGAAATAACATTAATTATAACTAACACTGGTAAAGTTAAAAAACCTGTAATATCATTTAAAGGAGTACCTAAAAATGAACAATCAGATGGCATAATCTTTGATTTAGAAGACATGATTTTAAGCACTTGTAAAACTTTTTCAATAAATAATAAAAACCAAGAAAAAAATCTAACAGAGACTATTAAACAAAATTCAAGAAAAATTTTTAGAGAAAAAACAGGAAAAAAACCATACACAAATATAAATTTAGTTAGAATATAATGACACTCACAGGTGCAATAGTAATTTATATAATTATATGGTGGATTGTCTTCTTTTCCTCTTTACCAATTGGAATAACTCAGAATGATAAAAAATTTGAAGAAAATATAAAAGGTATTGATCCTGGGTCACCAAAAAACCCAAATATAGGTAAAAAATTTTTCTATTCAACTTTGATTACTACAATCATTTTTATAATTATACATTATATGGTAAAAGAACAATATTTAAACATTAGAGAACTGTTGGATTAATGTATTTATCAAAACTTTTTTTGCCATTCATCAAAAATCTCCCTTCAGAGGCAACCATAAAATCCCATCAATTGATGTTAAGAACAGGAATGATAAGACAATCAGCTGCAGGAATATATTCGTGGTTACCTCTAGGTTTTAAAGTTATGAAAAAAATTGAAAAAATTGTTAGAGAGGAACAAAATAATGTTGGAGCTCAGGAAATGCTTATGCCAACTATTCAATCAGCAGAAATATGGAAGGAGAGTGGACGGTACAATGATTATGGTGAGGAAATGTTAAGAATACAAGACCGTCAAGGAAGAGAAATGTTATACGGCCCGACCAATGAGGAGCTTATTACAGAAATTTTTAGGACAAGTATAAAGTCCTATAAATCATTACCTCAAATGTTATATCATATTCAATGGAAATTTAGAGACGAGGTAAGACCGAGATTTGGGGTCATGCGTTGTAGAGAATTTTACATGAAAGATGCATACTCTTTCGATATTGACGATATATCAGCAAAAAAATCTTACAACAAAATGTTTTATTCTTATCTTAAAACATTTCAAAGAATGGAATTAAAAGCCATTCCAATGTCAGCTGAAGCTGGACCAATTGGAGGTGACCTATCTCATGAATTTGTAATTTTAGCTGATACAGGTGAAAGTAAAATTTATGCTGACAAAAAAATATTAGAAATTAATCCTGATAGTTATGAAAATAAAGACGAGTCTTTAGAACAAATGAGAGAAAAATATTCAGAAATATATGCTGTAACAGATGAAAAGTTTAAAAAGGAGGAATTCGACAAAATTGTAAAAAAAGAAAATCAATTAAAAACAAAAGGTATTGAAGTTGGACATATTTTTTATTTTTCGGACAAGTATTCAAAACCTTTGAACTGCTCTGTAGATTCTAAAGATGGTAAGAAAACAAACATAAAAATGGGCTCCTATGGTATTGGTGTTTCTAGATTAGTAGCGGCAGTTATAGAGGCAAAATTTGAAAATAATAAAATGAAATGGCCAAAAGAGATTTCACCTTTTGATGTTACCATTATACCGATGATTAACAAAAACAACAAAGACAACTTAAATAAAGCTGAAAAACTTTATAAAGAACTAAAAAAACAAAATATTGACGTATTATTGGACGATACTGATGAGAGTATGTCCAGTAAATTTGTTAAACATGACCTGATAGGAATTCCAAATCAGATTATAATTGGATCAAAATCAATTAATGATAAATTTGAATTTAAAGAGATCAATGGAGAAAGTTCTGTAGTTGATCTACAAAAAATTAAACTTAAACTTAAGAATTAAATTGTTCACAAAATTAGAAAGATTTGTTTCACTTAGAAACTTAAGACCAAAAAAAAAAGAGGGTTTTCTTCAAGTTATTTCAATATTTTCATTTTTAGGAATAATGCTTGGAGTTTCGACATTAATTATAGTCATGTCTGTTATGAACGGGTTCAAAACTGATTTAACGAACAAAATTTTAGGTCTCAATCCACATATAATTATAGAGTCTAATAACAATACAATTAATAGCGAGTACAAAAATGAAATTATCAAACTGTTTCCCAATCTTAAGATTTATGACTCAATTAATGGAGAAGCTATAATTTTAAACAAAAATTATACCACTGGTGTATTGGTAAGGGGTATTTCAAAAAAGGATTTCTTAAAAAGTAAAATTAATAAACAATTAATTGAAGGAGACACAAAAAATATCTCAAAAAATACTGTTGTTATAGGAAATGAACTTGCTTACGATCTTAACATAAAGATAAATGATAAAATAAGTATAATTTCAACATCTCAAATAACTACTCCAATCGGCGCCGTGCCGAAACAAGAAACATTTAAGGTCATCGGAATATTTAATAGTGGTTTTTTTGAATTCGACAAAAAATTAATTTATTTAACTTTGGAAGATGCTGTTATATTTTATAATAAGTCTTTTAATAATATAAATTTGAATATTTACCTCGAGGACCCGTTAAATGCTAATTTGATTAAAAATAAGATAAAAAAGATAGATAAAGATAAGTTCGTTTATTCTTGGTCAGACTTAAATAAATCTTTTTTTAGCGCTCTTAAAGTAGAGAGAAACGTGATGTTTTTAATTTTGACTCTAATCATTATAGTTGCAGCGTTTAATATTATTTCAGGACTTACAATTCTAATTAAAAACAAAACTAAAGAAATAGCTATTTTAAAATGTCTTGGTTTGAGTAATTTTTCGATAAGGAAAATATTTTTTTTAACGGGATTTACAATCGGTTTTTTTGCAACTATCACTGGAATTATATTTGGTATAATTTTTTCTTTATATATTGAAAACATTAGAATATTTCTTTCGGAGGTCTTAAATATTAATATATTTCCATCCGATATCTATATTTTGGATAAAATGCCAAGTGAAATAAGCTTTATATCAATTTCAATAATTTTTCTATTTTCAATTTTGATTACAACAATATCATCGTTACTACCAGCTTATTCGATTTCAAAAAAAAACATAATTAATGCACTTAAATATGAATGATTACTTGATAGAACTAAAAAATATATCAAAAACGTTTTTAAGTGGAGAAAAAAAAATTAACCTTTTTCGTAATCTTAACTTAAAAATTAAAAAAGGAGAGTTAATCGCACTAATTGGTCCGTCTGGATCAGGTAAATCAACATTCCTTCATATGTTAGCTCTTTTAGAACAACCCAATTCTGGAAAAATTTTTTTATCAAAAAAAGAAATTGCAAAAATGTCTGAAAATGAGAGAGATATTTTAAGAAGAAAAGATATTTCAATTATTTTTCAAAATAACAATTTACTTAATGATTTCACTGCTTTGGAGAACGTTTTAATACCATTATTTATTAAAGGCGAAAAAGGAAAAAAAACAAAAGAAAAAGCCTTAAAAATTATGTCAGAGGTAAAATTACAGAATAGATTAAATCATTTTCCTAGTGAACTTTCAGGCGGGGAACAACAAAGAGTTGCTATCGCTAGGGCGTTGATTTCAGACACAAGACTAATATTAGCCGATGAGCCAACAGGTAATTTGGACAGTGCTACGTCACAAAATATCTTTCAATATTTTAAAAAGCTACAAATAAAAGATAAAGCAATTTTATTTGCAACCCATAATAGAGAACTTGCTAACATGGCAGATTATAAGTTGAGTATTTTAAATTCTAAGTTAATAAGAGATAATGGAAAATAATGAATTGCAATTTAACAATTTTAAAATTCATACTCAATATTCTATATGTGAAGGAGCAATTAAAATAGATGATCTCGCAAATTATTGTAAATCAAATAAAATAAAAGTAATAGGAATATGTGATAGCTTTAATTTATGTGGTGCATTAGAATTTTCAGAGAAACTTAGTAAAGTTGGAACCCAACCAATTATTGGAACACAGATCAACTTTAAATTAGGAGACTACGTTTCGAAGATACCATTATTTGCATCTTCTGAGGATGGATTTAAAAACCTTAGTAAGCTTTCTTCTAAAAGTTATATAGAGATAAACCCAACTGAAGACCCTCATTGTGAAATTAAAGATTTATTAGATTTTGACAAGGGTATTATAATTACCTCTGGAGGTGTTAGAGATTTTTTTGGTGGCCTTTTCAAATTAAATAGAATAAATGATCTTGAGAATATAGTTGTATCTATTAAGAAAAAATACTTAGATAGATTTTATCTTGAAATACAAAGACACAATGACATTAATGAAAAAGACTACGAAAATTTTCTGCTCAATATTTCCCTAAAGCACAAAATTCCTATTATAGCATCACAAGAAGTTTATTACTTAAAGGATGATATGGTAGAAGCTCATGATGCGTTGACCTGTATTGGTAATAAAAACCTTGTAATTGATAACAATAGAGAAAAATTAAGTCCAGAACACTATATAAAAAGTATAGATGAATTAAAAGAAATTTATAAAGATATTCCTGAAGCCTTAGAAAATAATTTTAATTTTCCTTTAAGATTCAAGTATAAGTTAAACAAATCCTTACCAAATCTACCTAAGCTTAAAACAGATTCATCTACTTCTATAGAAACTAATTTATCAAATGAAGCTAAGAAAGGTTTACAAAATAGATTGGAAAATTATATTTTTCAAAAGAACAAAAAAAAAACAGAAATAGAAATTAAAAAAATTTACCTTGATAGATTAAATCATGAGCTAGAAATTATTAACTCAATGAACTATGCTAGTTATTTTTTAATTGTATCAGATTATATTAAATGGTCTAAAAAAAACAGTATACCCGTTGGTCCAGGAAGAGGATCAGGTGCGGGATCTCTTGTTGCATATAGTCTTGAAATAACTGACCTAGACCCAATTGAATTTGACTTAATTTTTGAAAGATTTCTTAATCCAGATAGAATTTCAATGCCTGATTTCGATATAGATTTTTGTGAAGATAAAAGAGATAAAGTATTTGAGTACCTTAAATCAAAGTATCAAGAAGGTGTTGCTCACATCATTACTTTTGGTAAATTCAAAGCGAGAATGGCACTCAGAGATGTTGGAAGAGTGTTGGGATTATCATATGGTCATGTTGATAGAATTTGTAAAATGATACCTTTTGATCCCTCTAGACCTTTAACACTAAAGGAGTCAATTGATAGGGAACCAAGATTTAAAGATGAAATTAAAAAGGATGCAAGAGTTGACAAATTAATTGAACTATCTCTCAAAATCGAGGGATTAAATCGAAATATGGCAACTCATGCAGCAGGAGTAGTAATAGCAGGTCAAAATTTAACAGAACAGATACCTTTGTATAAAGATCATTCATCTAAACTACCTCTGCCTTCAACGCAATTTGATATGTACTCCTCTGAAAATGCTGGGTTAGTAAAATTTGATTTATTAGGACTAAAGACATTAACAGTCATAGATAAAACATTAAAAATGTTAGAAAAAAAAGGGAAAGTAATTAAAATTAAAAACATAAGTCTTTCAGATAAGACTGTCTACGAATCCCTTTCTACTGGAAATACTACAGGATTATTTCAACTTGAAAGCACTGGTATGCGAGAGGCGATAAAACAAATGAAGCCAAATAAATTTGATGATATTATTGCTTTGGTAGCTTTATATAGACCTGGTCCTATGAGCAATATTCCAATTTACAATGAGTGTAAAAATGGAAATAGAAAACCTGACTATATACATCCATCACTAGAAAAAATTTTAAAACCGACTTATGGTATCATAATTTATCAAGAACAAGTCATGCAGATAGCACAAACTCTTGCAGGATTTTCAGCAGGTGAGGCAGATATTTTAAGAAGAGCCATGGGGAAGAAAAAAAGATCTGAATTAGAAAAACAAAAAGAAAATTTTGTTAATGGAGCAGTAAAGAAAGGTATTAAAAAAGATTTGGCAAATTATATATTTACCAAGATAGAACCATTTGCTGAGTACGGTTTTAATAAAAGCCATGCTGCAGCATATGCACTTATTGCCTATCAAACTGCATATCTAAAAACCTATTATAAAGAGGATTTTATTGCAGCAACAATGTCAACAGAAATGAACAACACAGACAAACTCAGAGAATTTGTTGAAGAACTTAAAAGATTAAAAGTTGAAGTTGTGAGACCAAATATTAATCTTTGTGACTCAGATTTTAAAACCGAAACCAATAAAATTTTTTATGGCTTAAGCGCGATTAAGAACGTAGGATATGAGGCAATAACAAACATAGTGAGTGAAAGAAAAAAAAAGGGTCCATTCAAAAATATTAATGATTTTATAAGAAGAATTGATCCGAAAGATGTAAACAAACTACAACTTGAGGGTTTAGTAAAATCAGGTTCTTTAGATTGCTTAGAAAATAATAGAAAAAAAATATTTTTTTCTATACCAAAAATAATCACAAGTATTAAGTATTTTCATGAGGATAAGATTAATAAACAAAAAAACTTGTTTGAGGATGCTAATCAAGATGAAGAAATATTCAATTATTCAACAAAAGACACTTGGTCTAAAAAAGAATTTTTAATTGAAGAATTTAAATCTTTAGGGTTTTATATTTCTGACCATCCATTGAGTGAATTCAAAAGTTTATTTTCTGAGTCTAACATTGTTTCCTATAAAGATTTTTTAGCAAATGAAAAAAGTGAAGGATTTGTTGCTGGCACGTTGATGTCTATACAAGAAAAAAAAACTTCAAAAGGTTCCCCGTACGCTATTTTAAAGTTTAGCGATGAGGCAAGTGAATTTGAACTTTTTATTTTTTCGGAGATACTTATTCAGAACCGTGAGATATTGAAAGAGTCCGACTCTTTTATTCTTACAATACTGAAAGATAATGTAAGTTCTGAAAATTCACAGAAAAGGGTAAATGTTAAAAAAATTCTTCCTTTAAATGAAATGATAAATAAAGTTTATCATTCAATTTCAATAGAGCTTAATGATAATTACAACTTACATGAATTAAAAGAATTTTTGAAAGATAAAGGAGAAACAAAAATAAAAATCATCATCCCATATAATGATAAAAAAATTACATTAAGCTTGGAAAAGGACAGAAAGTTTGATTTAAAGCTATTTAACGCCATTAAAAACAAGGAATACGTAAGAAAAATCTCATTTTAACTAGTTGATTTTTATTTTGAATGAATGTAATTAAATTCTTATTTCGCACACAGTAATTTGGCGAGAGCCTTCCGGTCCATTTTGATATGGAAAAACTGTGGTGGATTAACCGGTAAATTATGAACATACCAGAAGTAAATATAAAACAACTATTGGAAGCAGGTGTGCACCTGGGACACAAAACGTTGAGATGGAATCCAAAAATGAAAAAATATATTTTTGGAGAAAAAAACTCTATTCATATTATAGATCTTACTCAAACTGTTAATTTTATTAAAAGCGCTTTATCAGAACTCCATAAAAAAATTTCTAATGGAGGTAAGGTTTTGATAGTATCTACAAAAAAACAAGCCTCTGAACAGGTAAGTATTCTTGCAAAAGAAACTAATCAATATTTTGTAAATTATAGATGGTTAGGTGGCATGCTTACAAACTGGAATACAATTCAAAACTCAATTAAGAGATTAAAAAATTTAGAAAAACAATTATCTGAGGAAGATACTGGGTTTACAAAAAAAGAACTTATCAAATTTGGAAAAGAAAAAGAAAAACTTCAAAGATCTTTGGGTGGAATTGCAGAAATGAAAAAAATTCCCGACATAATTTTCATCATTGATACAAATATTGAGTCATTAGCTGTAAATGAGGCAAGAAAATTAAAGATACCAATAATTGCAGTTTTAGACTCAAACTCTGATCCATCTGGTATTGATTATCCTATACCAGGGAACGATGATGCTAGAAGATCTATCAATCTTTATTGTGAACTCCTTAAAAACACTATCATAGACGCTGAAAAAAATATCGAAAAACAAGATAAAAATGAAAAAAAAAGTTTAGCGAATAAAAATAAAATTTCTGAAAAAAAATAAGCAATGAGTCAAATTGACGAAGTAAAAAAATTAAGGAAACTTTGTGGAGCAGGATTTAACGATTGTCTGTCCGCTTTGAAAGAAGCCAATGGCAATATTGAAGAAGCTTTAGAAATTTTAAGAGTAAAAGGAATCTCTAAAGCGTCGAAAAAAATGTCTAGAGATGCTAGCGAAGGTGTAATAGCAATATCTGGTGATAATGACCAAACTTCCATCATTGAAGTAAATTGTGAGACAGACTTTGTAGCAAAAAATGAGGATTTTATAAAATTTACAAAAGAATTAAGTGAGGCCAACAACATATTAGAATCTGATCTGGATAAACTTAAATCTTATAAAATGAGTAATAATAAATCTGTGGAAGATAATATTGTAGCATTAATTTCAAAAATCGGGGAGAAAATAACTATTGGAAGGTTAAAAACCCTCAAATCTTCTGGCAGTAAAAATTATTCCTACCATCATACTGTAGTGAAAGATAATCTTTCTAAGCTTGGTGTTATTGTGAATCTTAAATTCAAAAAAGAAACAAACGAAATCAATCTCTTTGGAAAACAACTTAGTATGCATATTGCAGCCTTAGATCCAATAGCACTGGACACCTCTTTAATTGATCAAGATTTGCTTAAAAAAGAAAAAGAGTTAATAGAAAAGGAATTAAAAAACTCCAACAAGCCAAAAGAAATTATAGAAAAAATAAGTTTGGGCAAAATAAAAAAATTCAAAGAAGACAATTCACTAATGTCACAAAATTGGGTGATGGACCCAAATCAAACAGTAGAAAAAGTATTAAAAAATATCGATAAAGATTTAAAAATTATTGATTTTGTAAGGTTTAAAATTGGATAATTTAAATTTATGAGCTCAGAATTTAATAGTAAAAATGTCTCTTCTAAGATGGAAAAAACCATTTTTTCTTTTAATAAAGATTTAATTACATTGAGAACCGGTAGAGCAAATGTATCAATGTTGGATAAAATAAGAGTAGATGTTTACGGACAACAAATGCCAATTAATCAGCTAGCAACAGTTTCTGCTCCTGAATCTAGGCTTATTACAATTCAAGTATGGGACAAGTCTAATTGCAATTTAATAGACAGCGCTTTACAGAAGTCTGAATTAGGAATTAATCCGCAAATTGACGGACAAATAATTCGATTAAGAATTCCTGATTTAACAGAGGAGAGAAGAAAAGAACTTATAAAGATCTTAAAAAATATGGGGGAAAAAAGCAAAGTATCTATTCGTAATATCAGGAGAGAGGCAAATGATGATCTCAAGGCTAAATTAAAAGAAAAGAAAATCTCTGAAGATGAAAATATTAATTATGAAAAAAATATACAAAACCTAACAGATGAATTTGTAAAAAAGATTGAAAAAATTATAGAGGATAAGGAAAAAGAAATTTTGCAAATATGAATAAAATAAATCATGTTGCATTTATCATGGACGGAAATGGAAGATGGGGAAAAAAAAAGAAGAAAAGGAAGAAATTTTGGTCATTACATTGGCGTTCAAACATTAAAAAAAACTGTTGAAAGCGCAATTAAATTAAAGATACCCACTTTAACTTTTTATGTCTTTTCAACAGAAAATTGGAAGAGACCAAAAAAAGAAATTAATTTTTTACTAAAATTAATTAGAGATTATTTTATTAAAGAATTAAATAATGTAATAAATCAAGGAATTAAGATTAAGATATTAGGTAACAAAAATAAATTGCCTTTAAAGTTAGTTAGAACCTTAAGATTAACTGAAAAAAAAACAATTAAGAATAAAAAAATTAATGTGAATCTCGCAATTAACTATGGTTCAAAAAGTGAAATAATTTCATCCTTTAAAAAGATTAAAAAAAATGATTTTATTAACGAAGGTCAAGTAAGTAGAAATTTATCGACTAAAAATTTCCCTGATCCTGATATATTAATAAGAACAGGTGGAAAAAAAAGGTTAAGTAATTTTATGCTTTGGCAATTGGCTTATACTGAGATTTTTTTTTTAGATAAGCTTTGGCCTGATTTTAATAATCAAGATTTAAAAAGAGTTTTAATAAAATTTAAAAATATAAAAAGAAACTTTGGGAATATATAGATGAGTTTAGAAATAAAAAAAAGAGTAATAACCTCTATAATTTTATTTTTCTTTTTATCATTGATGTATTATTCCAGTTTTATATTTGTTTATTTTTTGATTATATTATTTGTTTTTTCTGTAATCGAATTCTTAAATATCTCAAATTTAATATTTAAAAGGAAATTTTTTATAAAAATATTTACAAATTCTTTATTTATTTTTTATTTTTTGTTTATATTTAGTCTTTTATTGCAATTTTCAATTTTCTACAATCTCAAAATAATTCTTTTTTCAATATTATTAATTTGTATTGTATCCGATATAGGTGGTTATATTTTTGGAAAAAAAATTAAAGGTCCAAAATTAACAAAAATAAGTCCAAATAAAACCATAGCTGGAAGCGTAGGTTCACTAATTTTATCTTCAATAACATCAATCGTCATTTTTAATTTTTTAATAAATGAAATAACTTTTAAAACTTTCTTTTTAGGAATTTTAATTTCCATATTTGTGCAAATAGGAGATTTATTTTTTTCTTATTTAAAAAGACAAGCTAAATTAAAAAACACAGGAAATATTTTGCCAGGACATGGGGGAATTTTAGATAGAATAGATGGAATTATATTTGGTATGCCTGTAGGATTAATTTTATTTATAATAGTTCACTAAAATGAAACGATCTCTTTGTATATTGGGTTCTACCGGTTCCATTGGAAAATCATCATTATATTTAATTAATAAATATAAAAGTTTATTTGACGTGCAAATATTAATGGCTAATTCAAATTTTAAACTCATTTGTGAGCAGATTAAAAAATATAAGCCAGAATATTATATTATTAATGATTATAACATATATTTACAGGTTAAAGACAAATTTAAAAATAACAAAATAAAGATAATCAATACAATCACAGAATTAAAACTCCGAAAAAAAATAGATATAGTTATTTCCTCAATTACGGGTATTGCAGGATTAAAACCCACTCTATATATGATTAAATTTACAAAAAAGATACTTTTAGCTAACAAAGAGTCAATTATTTGCGGTTGGAAACTTATTGAAAAAGAATTAAAAAAAAATAAAACAAAAATTGTCCCTATAGACTCTGAACACTATTCATTAAAAATCTTATTAGAGAATAACCCAGAAGATATTGAAAAAATCTATATTACAGCTTCAGGAGGTCCTTTCTTGAATAAAAAAATAAAGAAGGTTTCTATCAAGGATGCAATTAAACATCCAAGATGGACGATGGGAAAAAAGATATCAGTGGATTCTGCTACTATGATTAACAAAGTTCTTGAGTTACAAGAGGCCAGGATATTATTTTCAAATGTAAAAAATAAAATTGATATAATAATTCATCCTGAGTCTCTGGTTCATGCTATAATTTTATATAAAAACGGTTTGAGCAATATGCTGTATCATCAACCTGACATGAAAATACCATTAGCTAATGCAGTCTTTAATAGAAGAGTAGTAATTAACAAAATATTCAAAAAGAAAAATAAAAAAAATTTTATAGAGGGAAAGTTTAATTTTTTAAAAATCAATAAGTACAATTTCCCTTCTATAAAATTTATGAAACTAATTGATGAGTATCCAAGTTCGCCAATAATATTAAATGCAGGAAATGAAATATTAGTTGATTTGTTTTTGAAAAAAGTTATTCAATTTAAGTCAATTATAGCCTATTTATCGTCACTTTTGAGAGATAAAAATTATAAAAAATATGCTATAAAAAAACCACAGAACATTAAGGAAATACTTATTATCGATAATTGGGCTAGAAAAAAAATAATTGAAAAAGTGAATATCAAATGAAAATAAAATTAATAATATATTTTTTTTTAAGTTTTTTCTTATTAAATAATTCATTCGCAGAAAATGCAAAAATAATTATATCAGGAAATGAGAGATATGATAATGAAACTATCATTGTTTATGGTGAAGTAAGTTCAAAAGAAAAGTACGGTAAAAATGATATTAATTCTATACTTAAAAATTTATATTCAACAAATTTTTTTGAAAATGTTGATGTTTCATTTGAAAACAAAGTTTTAAAGATTACTGTTAGAGAATACCCAATTATAACGACCATAAATATAGAGGGTGAAAAAACTCAAAAATTTAAAGATTTAATTACTGAAAGATTAATTTCAAAACAAAAAGGCCCATTTATTAAAGAGTATTTAGAAAAAGATATTTCAATAGTAAAATCTGTTTACGAATTTTTAGGTTTCAATAGAGCAGAAATTGATGCGAAATACAAAGAACTTGCAAACAACCAAGTTGAGGTTTTCTTTTTTGTGGAAAAAGGAGAGAGATTAAAAATAAGTAAAATTCAATTTATTGGAGATAAAAAAATTAGAGACAAAAGATTGAGAGATATAATTGTTTCGGAAGAAAATAAATTTTGGAAGTTCATTACTAAAAATACAATATTAAATAATAAAAACATTGAACTAGATAAAAGGCTTTTATCGAATTATTATAAATCTATAGGATACTATGATGTTAAAGTTTTATCTGAGAGTGTTACGATAGATGAAGAGGGCGTAAAACTTATCTATAATATTAGTTCTGGTTTAAGATACCGTGTAAATAAGATATCAACAAATATTGATCAAGCCTTAGATAAGAATGTATTTTTAGAAATAAATAAGGAATTTAATAAAGTAATTGGAGATTTTTATTCACCATTTAAAGTAAAATCAATTTTAGATGAGTTAGATCGTATAATAAACTCAAATGATCTACAATTTGTTCAACACTCTGTTAATGAGATAGTTTCGACTGAAGGAATTGAGCTAAAAATAAATATATTTGAAGGTGAAAAAAATACCATCGAAAGAGTGAATATTTTAGGGAACTCGGTTACTAACGAAGATGTAATTAGATCTGAGCTATTGCTAGATGAAGGTGATCCTTTTAATCAGCTTAAATTAGATCAATCAATATCAGAATTAAAAGCAAGAGGGATTTTCTCTGAAGTAAAATCAAAAGTTACTTCAGGAACAGAGAAAGATCTAAAAGTAATTGAAATTATTGTAGATGAAAAACCAACTGGAGAAATTACTGCTGGAGCCGGTGTTGGATCAGATGGAAGTACAGTAGCTTTTGGAGTAAAGGAAAATAATTGGCTCGGTACTGGTGTTAAGCTCTCTTCTTTTCTTGAAATTGATGAAACAAAAGTTAAGGGAGAATTACGATTTAATAACCCCAACTTTGATTATACTGGTAATGCATTAGCATTTAATGTGGGTGCTGTAACAAACGATAGAGAGGATTCTGGATATAAAAATAATACAATCTCTTTGGGTACAAGCATTGATTTTGAGCAATATAGAAACATTTTTATACGCCCTGGGATATCTTTAATTTCTGACGATTTAACAGTAGAAAGTAAAGCATCCGACTTATTAAAAAAGCAGGCTGGCACCTACAGCGAGTTGGGTATAAATTATGCGATAAGACGAGATGAAAGAAACAGAGCTTATATGCCAACTAAGGGATATGTAACAAGTTTTTATCAAAGTCTTCCAGTTGTTTCCGATAATGCTTCAATCAAAAATGTCTTCACGCTCAGTAATTATAAATCCATTAACGAAAATTTAGTTGGAACATTTAAGCTATATGGCGCAGCAGTAAATAGTCTAGATGACAGCAAGGATGTAAGAATTAGCAAAAGAATCAACGTACCACCAAACAGGCTCAGAGGTTTTAAAAGAAATAAAATAGGTCCAGTTGATGGGAGTGATTATATTGGGGGGAATTATGTCTCTGCAATTAATTTTGAAGCACTGCTTCCAAATTTGTTACCAAATTCAAGTAATGCTGATGTAAGTTTATTTCTTGATTTTGCTAATGTATGGGGAGTAGATTACAGCGATGTTTTGGATGACTCTTATAAAGTGAGGTCTTCAACAGGTTTGCAAACAAATTGGTTATCTCCTATAGGACCGCTTTCATTTACTCTGTCGACTGCTTTATCGAAGAAATCAACTGACCAATCGCAAGGTTTTAAATTTAACCTAGGAACAACTTTCTAAAAAAAATGAAAAAATTTTTTTTTACAATTCTTTTATCTATATTTTTCAGTGTTAATGCACTTAGAGCGGAAATAATTTATTTTGTAGATTTCTCTTATGTCTTAAATCAAAGTAAAGCTGGAAAAGAAGCACAAGAATATTTAAAAAAAAAGATTAAAACTGAAAATGAAAACTTTTCTAAAATGGAGAAAAAAATTTTGGAGGATGAAAAGGCGTTAATAGCCAAAAAAAATGTTTTAAAAAATGAAGAATATAAAAAACAGTTAACAGAGCTTAGACAGAGGGTAGCAACAATCCAATCGAATAAAAGAAATTTTATTGCCAGTATTGACAAAAAAAGATCTGATTCAAGAAAAAAACTTTTGAGTGTGTTGAACCCTATAATGAAAAATTATATGAAGACTAATAATATCAAAATACTTGTTGATAAGAAGAATGTTCTTTTAGGTGATAGCAGCTTAGAAATAACGAAACAAATAACAGATTTACTAAATAAAGAAATTAAATCGCTCAATTTGAATTAGCCTAGGAGGATAGGATTGTTTTTTAAAAAAAAAAAACCTATTAAACTTTCAAAAATGTTTCCAAAGAAATCTTTTGATAGTGATGTATTCATAAAAGATGTTAAGACTCTAGATAAAGCAAACGAGAACGATATATCTTTTTTTGAAAATGTTAGATATAAAAAATACGCGCAAATTACCAAAGCTGGTGCGTGTATCACTTCTGAAAAATTATCACATTTTCTACCAAAAAAATGTATTAAAATTAATGTAAGAAATGTATTGTTCGATCTAGCAACAATTTTAAAACAATTTTATCCTACGGCTGATGTTGACAGTCTCGACGAAACAGTTAAAGAGGCAAAAAAAAGTAAATATTCTAAAGTAAGCTTTGGAAATAATGTTTTATTAGGAAATAACGTAAAAATTGGTAAACACACTTTAATTGGGAGCAATAATGTTATCGAACAAAACGTAATCATAGGGGAAAAAGTGATAATTGGATCAAACAATCATTTTAAAAACTGCATAATTGATAATAATGTAGTAATTCAGAGTGGATGCAACATTGGTTTAAAGGGTTTTGGATTCTTACCAATAAAGGGAAAAAATTTAAAAATGTCTCACATTGGTAGAGTATTAATTTCCGAAAATGTTGAGATTGCATCAGGTTGTACGATAGATAGAGGGTCAGTAAGTGACACTATAATCGGAAAAAATACTTACTTAGATAACCAAGTTCATGTAGCGCATAATGTTAAAATAGGAAATAATTGTATGATCGCAGGCCAAGTAGGAATTGCAGGAAGTAGCACTATTGGAGATAATGTCTCCATCGGTGGTCAGGCTGGTATCTCAGGTCATTTAAAAATTGGTAATAATGTCAAAATTGGTGGAGGGAGTGGAGTAATAAAAGACATAGAGGATAATCAAATGGTAATGGGATATCCAGCTGTGCCTTTAAAAGAATTTTTAAAGAAAAATATTAAAGATTAAAATGAGAGAAACTGAAATAGATAAAAAAAAAATTGAAAAGCTTTTACCGCATAGAGAGCCAATGTTATTAATCGATAAATTAATTAACATAATTCCATTAAAATCAGCTACTGCAATAATGTATGTAAAAAAAAATGGTTTTTATGTTCAGGGACATTTTCCAAATCAGCCTGTTTTGCCCGGAGTTTTAATAGTAGAAGCTTTTGGTCAAGCTGCAGCTGCTTTAACAGCTCATGGCATAGATCCTAAAGAATATGCAAATAAGCTCGTTTATTTAATGAGTGTTGAAAAAGCAAAATTTAGGAATCCAGTAATACCTGATTGTGAATTAAATTTAGACATTGAGGCAATTAGGTCTCACGGCAGAGTATGGAAATATAAAGGGACTGCGAAAGTTAATGGTAAAAGAATGGCAGATGCTGAGTGGTCAGCAACAATAGTAGATAGAAAAAATGATTGATAAATTAAGTTTAATAAGCTCCAAAGCAAAAATTGCCAAAAACGTTAAGATAGGTCCTTTTTGTTTTGTTGGAGAGGGTGTTACTTTATCAGAAAATGTAGAATTGATATCAAATGTTCACATAGAGGGAAATACTATAGTGGGAAAAGGAACTAAAATATTTCCATTTGCTAGCATAGGAACTCAGCCACAAGATCTTAAATTCGAGGGTGAAGTTAATAGTTTGGTAATTGGCGAAAACAATATTATTAGAGAATATGTCACAATTAATCCAGGAACAAAAGGTGGGGGCTTAAAAACTGAGATAGGAGACAATTGTTTGCTTATGATATCTTCACATATTGCACACGATTGTAAAATTGGAAACAATGTGATCATAGCTAACAATGTTCCGCTAGGCGGGCACGTAACAATTGAAGACTCAGTAATTATTGGGGGAAATTCAGCAGTTCAACAATTTACTAGAATAGGAAGATTGGCAATGATTGGAGGCATGACCGGAGTGTTAAAAGATGTAATACCATTTGGATTATCTATCGGTAATAGAAATTATTTACAGGGTTTGAATCTGATAGGTTTACGAAGAAAAAAATATGATAATCAAAAAATTATTGAGCTTAATCAAGCTTATAAAGAGATATTTAACACAAAGGATCTTCATAAAAACTTAGATAAGATTAACGGTAAATTTAAAAGTAATGAGTTAATTAATGAGGTAATTTCTTTTATTGTTAAAGATAAAAAGAGACCTATTTGCACTCCAGAAGATTATTAATATATGATTGGTTTAATTTTTGGAGAAACTGAATTTCCAAAAGAAATTTTAAAAAAAATAAAAAAAATAAAGATAAAATATCTAATAATTGATTTAACAAACAAAAATGAATTTAAAAAAGATAAGAATTCTTATCATGTTAAAGTCGGACAATTTGGTAAAATAATTCAGATTTTAAAAAAAAATAATTGTAAAAAAATTATCTTCGCTGGAAAAGTGAAAAAACCAAATTTTAAAATATCAAAATTTGATCTCAAGGGAGTCTTTTATCTACCAAGAATAATTAAAAGTTCTAAATTGGGCGATGCAGCATTATTGAGTGAAATAATAAAAATTTTTAGGAGTCAAAAAATTCAAACTTTAAATTCATTAACTTTTAATCCTGAGCTTACTTTAAAAAAAAATAACTATACTAAATTGAGACCAAACAGTAATGACTTTAGAGATATTAAAAAAGCAATTATAATACTTAATAATCTTGGAAAATATAATTATAGTCAGGGCGCAGTAGTAAGAAATAATAAATTAATAAAAATCGAGGGTAAAAATGGAACACAAGCTATGCTCAGAGCTTGTAAAAATAAAAAAAATAAGATGGATGGTGTTCTTGCTAAATTTCCAAAAAAAAAACAAGATTTAAGAATAGACTTACCAACAATAGGCTTAGAAACCATAATGCAATGTAAAAAAGCTAGATTAAAAGGGATTGTTTTAAAAGGTAATCAAAATATTGTTTTGAATAAAAAAAAATGTATTAGTTTTGCTAATCAAAACAAAATGTTTATTAAAGTTTTATAAATAGATGAAAAAAATATTTATACTAACCGGGGAACCATCGGGTGATAAATTAGCAGCTCAAGTTGTAAAAAATCTCAATAAAGATAACATAGATTTACAATTTCTTTGTTTGGGAGGAGAACATCTGAAAAGACTTGGAATAAATTCCATTAAAGAATTAAATGATGTAACATATCTTGGTTTTACAAAAGTATTTTTAAATATATTTAAAATTAAAAAAAATATTAAAGAAACAGCTAATCAAATTATAAAGTTTAACCCCGATATTCTTTTTTCAGTCGATAGTCCTGATTTTACATTAAGAGTAGCTGAAATAGTAAAAAAAATGGCGCCTAAAATTAAAACTATTCATTTTGTTGCTCCACAAGTGTGGGTTTGGAGAGAAGGTAGAGTAAAAAAAATTAAAAAGTTTATAGACCACATTCTTTTACTTTTTAAATTTGAAAAACAATATTTTGAAAAAGAAAATGTTAGTTGCAAGTTTGTTGGCCATCCTTTACTAGAAAAGAGCAATGAAGCCAAAATTGATATTGGTCAAATTATTGGAAAAAATAAAGCGATAATCTCAATTTTTCCAGGAAGCAGAATTTCAGAGATGGAGGTATTGATGCCAATATTGATCAATTTTATCAAATTGATGAACTTTAAATATCAAGACTTCTTATATGTATTTCATACAACTCAGGACCTTAGAAATAATTTGGAAAATATTTTAAAAAAATCAAATATAGATAATTACGATATTGTTAGTGATGAAAAAATTAAAGGTTACATTATTGAAAGATCTATCTTTGCAATTACAAAGTCAGGCACTATATCTTTAGAAGTAAGTTATAAAAAAATTCCGTCAATAGTGATCTATAAAATTAATTTAATTAATTTTTTATTAGTCAAATTTTTAGTAAAGGTTAAATATGTAAACATTATAAATATAGCTGCAGATAAGATGATAATACCTGAGTTACTTCAATCAAATTGTAATCCAGATAGCATCTTTCAAATGGTTTCGAGCTTTATGGAGAATACAAAAAAAATGTCAGATCAAACTGAGGAGACTCAAAAAGTTTTAAAAGAATTTACAACAAAAACTTCTCCCTCAGAAAATGTAGCAAACTTTCTAAAAGCCCATATTTGACCAATTGTCATTTTCTTGAAACTTTTTTAATTCTTTTTTTGAAACTGGCCTAAATATATAATAGGCTAAAAAAATTAAGATAGTAATTATAAATAAAATTGTCATCATTTAAAAATATTTTTTTGCTCCTTTTAAATAGGCACATTTTTCACAAAAAAGATTTATTTCAGGTATTCTATCACTATCCAACAATTTTTTCATCTTAATAATTTGACTTTCTATCCATAAAGTATTCGTAGAATATGGGATAAGATAAGTCTTAAATGTTATATTTTCATTAAAACTATTTATATTCTTTTCAGCGTTACAAACCAAAAAATAACTTAAATTTGAAACTTTTAATTTCATTTTTCTTAAAATGTAAACATAAATATCCATCTGTAACTTGTAACTCCTGCGCCATGTAGAGTCTAAATAAGATGTGACAGCAACAGGATAGTTCGAAGACTGTGCTTTATAATCTACAACAACCAATTCTTTTTTTTTTAAATCAAACCATATGTCATCGATACCGCCATGTAAAATTAAGTTAGTATTTTTATCCAAGTAGGAAATCCCTCCTTTTAATGAATTTCTCCAAGTATTTAAATCTTTATGTTCAAATGGCACGAAGTCTAATTTATTTTTAATCATAATTGGATGAGGTTTTTGTTTAGATCTGAATATATCAAATTCTTTTTTTAGCAGTTCATCAACAGTATTATTTAATGTATAAGGGGGGGTTGACGGTTCTTTTAAACCTTTAACTCTGTCTAAATAAAAACATCTTTTGCAATTTAAAAAATCAAAAAACTTTGATCTACTAATTTTAAATGGAGTACTAGTATCTTTATTATAAATAGAACTTTTTCTCACTCGAAAAGATTTTACTTCACTCATTATATATTATTTAATCTCTTAATCACTTCTCTTTTATCTAAAGACATAATGATATCGTATATACCTGGTCCGAACCTTGAACCAATTAATGCTATTCTCAAAGGTTGTCCAACCCCTTTAAAATTCGTATTATGTTTAACAATCAAAGACTTCACCATTGGCTCTAAATTTTCTTTATTAAAAGAATCTATTTTTTCGTACTCCTTTATAAAGTCTTTCACTATTTGTTTTGATGAATCATTTAAAAGTTTTCTATCATCTGGACTAATTTCAACCTTATCATTAATTATGTATTGAGTATTTTTCCAAATATCTTCTAACGTTTTGGCCTTATTTTTTAAAAATTTTATAGATTGTAAAATAGTCATTTCTTTAGACTGATTAAATGGTTTTTTGTAACTAGAGACATATTTTTTTAAGAGATTAAATAATTCTTTTTCATCTATTGTTTTTATATATGTTTCATTTATTGAATATATCCTCGACATGTCAAGTTTTGATGGAGACTTTCCAACACCTTTCAAGTCAAATAAATTTATACTTTCTTGTATAGTAAAAATTTCTTTGTCTTTATGAGACCATCCTAGTCTTAATAAATAATTTCTCAAGGCATCTGATAAAATTCCAATCTTCATATAATCTTCGAGAGTAGAAGCGCTATCTCTTTTAGACAACTTTTTTCCTTGTTCACTATGAATTAAAGGAATATGTGCAAACTCTGGAGTTTTCCATCCCATCGCATCATAAATTTGTTTTTGTTTAAATGAGTTAATCATATGGTCATCTCCTCTAATTACATGTGTAATTTTCATCTCATGATCGTCAACAGTTGCTGATAATTGATATGTCGGAGATTTATCTTTTCTTAAAATAACAAAATCTTCAATTGTAGAATTAGATATATTCCTTTCGCCCTGGACTAAATCTTTTATAATTGTATTTCCTGATATTTTACTTTTAAATCTTATTACAGGTTCAACTCCATCGGGTATTTTTAAATCGTTGGCATCTCTCCATTTTCTGTTATAGATATAAGGTATTCCTTGTTGCTTACATTTTTCTTTTTGGTCGTTGATTTCTTTTTCTGAACAATAACACTTATATGCGAAACCTTTTTTTAATAATTCCTCTACTATTTCTACATGTTTTTTAATATTTTTGGATTGAATATATTCATTACCATCGTGCTTAATCCCCAACCATGCTAGCGATGATATTATTTGACTTTTAAATTTTTCTTTAGATCTCTCTTTATCTGTATCTTCAATTCTTAGAAAATAACTACCTTTATTTTTTTTTGCTAACAACCAGTTGAACAATGCAGTTCTTATGCCACCAATATGTAATGGACCAGTTGGAGAGGGTGCAAACCTACAAATAAAAGACATTTAAGATTTTTAGACTATTTTAGTGGAATTTTCTATATAAAGAAATAAGTTTTCCTTGTATCTTAATCCGATTTGAAGCATATATTTTTGTACCGTAGTTTTTATTTGCTGCTTCCAAAGCAATAGTTTTACCTTTTTTTCTAATTCTTTTAAGTGTTGCCTCTTCATCATCAATTAATACTACTGCGATTTCCCCATTATCAGCTGTTGAAGATTTTTTAATAATAACTGTGTCACCATCGTGTATCCCAGCTTCAATCATAGAGTCTCCTTTTACCTTTAGACCAAAATGCTCTCCATTGTTTTGTAAGTCAGAAGGCAAAACTACCTTGTCAACTTCCTGTTGTATGGCTTCGATGGGCGTCCCCGCAGCTATACTTCCCAGAACTGATACCTTAGAAGATTTACCCTCAGTTTTATCTAACCCACCTTTTATAATACTGGGTGTAAAAGAGTTAAAAATATCGTTAGCACTTGCATTTTCTGGTAACTTTACTACTTCTAAAGCTCTGGCTTTATGAGCTAATCTTTTTACAAAACCTCTTTCTTCCAAGGCAGAAATTAGTCTATGAATACCTGATTTCGACTTAAGGTTGAGCGAGTTTTTCATTTCTTCGTAAGATGGAGATATTCCAGAAGACCTAATTTTCTTGTTTATATAAATTAATAAGTTTTTTTGTTTTTTTGTAAGCATAGAACAAACCTCGTACATCTATGTTCTACAAAAGTTCT
>NZJU01000045.1 GCA_002692325.1 Candidatus Pelagibacter sp. | reverse complement strand
AAAATCTTTGTTGATTTAAATGACGATCAATATTGTATTGATTTAGCTAGAAAAAACATGAAAGGATTAAAAAGAATTCTTAAAAAAGGTGGAGTAATTACTGCACAAGTTGGAAGTTATGACAAAAAAACGAAACAAGTAGATAATTGGTGTAAAGTTTTGTCTAAAAGCTTCGGAAATGTCAGATTATCAGGAGCTTACATCCCAAGTTTTGACTGTAACTGGAATTTTGCTTCATCTATAATGAAGTAATGTTTCGTGTTTCTTGCATTCAATTAAAATCAAACAATAATATTCAATATAATCTTAATAGGACGACAATGCTTATAAATAAAGCTATAAAACAAAAAACAGATTTTATAATAACTCCAGAAGTTTCCTCACATTTTTCTCATAACAAAAATGAACTTCTCAAAGTTTGCACCTCAATGAAAAAAGATATTTATTTAAATGGAATTAAAAAACTTGCTAAGAAGTACAAAAAATGGATTTTAATTGGATCGTTAATTATTAAAGTGTCACGAAATAAATTGGTCAATAGATCTATTCTTGTAGATAAAAGAGGCAAAATAAAATCTTTTTATGATAAAATTAACATGTACGATGTCACTTTAAGTAAGAAGGAAAAATATTTTGAGTCCAAAAGTTTTTCTGCAGGAAAAAAAATAAAATCTTATAAATTACCCTGGGGCAGATTAGGCTTTAGCATTTGTTATGACTTAAGATTTCCAAATCATTATAGAAAATTATCTAAAGCAGGATCAATATTCTTAACTGTACCATCAGCTTTCACAGAAACAACTGGAAAAAAACATTGGCACTCTTTACTGAAGGCCAGAGCTATTGAGAATTTTTGTTATGTATTTGCCCCAGCCCAAGGTGGAAAACATTATAATAGTAGAAAAACTTTTGGACATTCCTTAATAGTTTCCCCAGATGGAAAAATTTTAAAGGAGTTGAAAAAAAAAGAGGGAACTATTACTGCTAATGTTGATCCAAATTTACCCATAAAACTCAGAAAAAAAATTCCAAGTTTAAATTATGATTAATTATTTGTAAGATTTCACTTCTTTAATGTTAGATCCAAGAAGTTTGTTAATTCTTAATTTTATTTCAGCCCTTTCATCATTGAATTTATAAACATTTCTAGCCAGTTCAACGAAAGTGCTATCAAATTTTTTTTCTTTTTCTGCTTCTCTTTTTTCATCCTCGATATTCCAAAGCTTTAAATTAATTTCTTTTAATTTATTACTTAGATTTTCTAATTTTTCACTTGACTTAATTTTTTGTTCATAAGTTCCAGTTAAAGACTTTAATTCTTTCTCTATTTCAGTAAGTTTTTCCTTATTTTTGATTTTTTCTTTCTTAATTTCAAGAATTGAAATCTTGTCGATTAATTCACCTGCGGAAATTTCAGCCAATATTTTGTCTAAATTATCATTCATAATATTTTGACTTTATTAGAGTATTTAATATATGCAGTATACATAATGTCAAACATATTAATTATCAAACATGGGTCTTTAGGTGACTTGATACAAGCTAATGGGGCTATTAAAGATATCAAATTAGCAAACCCAAATAAAAAAGTTCTTCTGTTAACTTCAACTGCTTATAGTTTTTTTATGTCTTCATGCCCTTATGTAGACGGCGTAATTGGAGATGATAGACTACCCAGATGGAATATTTTTTATCTATTAAAAATCAAAAGATTACTTGAAAGTTATAATTTTTCTCATGTATTTGATCTTCAAAATTCGAATAGGACTTACTTTTACAGAAAGTTTTTACTAAAAAAGGCAATATGGTCATCGACAAAAGAAGCTTTAGATGTAGGTCAAAAAAAAAGTGATTTTGATAAAGCGGGAGTGTTATCAAGAATGAAAATTCAATTAAATAAGTCTGGAATTGAAACTAATTTTTTAAACTCTATTGATTTATCTTGGGCAAATTATGATATTTCAAAATTATTAAAGAAATATACTAATGGTGAGTTTATATTGATTTTTCCATTTTGCTCAAAAAAACATTTAAAAAAAAAATGGCCTCATTTCAAAGATTTAGTTAATAAAATAAAACAATATTACAACAATAAGTACTCTGTTTTAGTAGCTCCAGGACCTGGAGAAATATTAGAAGCCTCTAAACTCAACAGTAAAGTGGTTTTAAATGAAAACAAGCCAATTGATATTGTTACATTGATAAGTTTGATAAATAAATCTAAGTTTATTATTTCAAATGATACAGGACCAGCTCATATATGCTCACATTTAAAAAAAAATGGTTTAGTTTTATTCGGAAGTCATACCACTCCTGAGAAAGTGAGCATTGGTAATACGAATTTTGAGGTAATTAAAGTCAATGATCTTAATCAATTAACGTCTGAAACAGTAATGAATGAAATTAACAAAAAATTAAATTAACTCTATGTATTTTTTTATAATGTTGCGCCATTTAAAATTTTTTGAGAATTCTAAAGCATTTTTACCAAAAGTTTTATAATTATCATTTTCGAAAAAGTTTATGATTTTATTGTAGATAGCATTTAAATCATTTCCATTACATAAATAACCGGTTTCACTATTTTTAATTGCATCGGACTCACCCCCTGCGACACCACCAATTGATCCTTTACCATAACTTGCTGCCTCTATAAATGAAATACCAAAACCTTCAACAGATTTTTTGTAAATCACAGAAGGCATCAAAAATAAATCTGCTTCACTAATTAAGGCTACTTTTAGTTGCTCATCAGATTTAAGAACAAATAATGCATCATTCTGTAATCCTAGTTCGTCTCTTAATTCTTCTAATCTATCTTTTTCTTCTCCATCTCCAACAGAAATATATTTAATTTTTGGAAATTTAGTTTTCAAGTTTTTAATAGTCATAAGAATATTTTGGTGATTTTTTCTTTTATCCAGCCTTGCAACAGTAATTATTTTTGGAAAGGCGCCATCATAAATATCTTTAGCTTGATTGATATATTCATCTTTTATTTGTATTGGATAATTACTTCCAGGGTGAATTACTTTAATTTTGCTATCGTTGACTCCGAGTGTTTTTGCAAGACTTTTAGTAAAATTTGAATTTGCTATCACGTAGCTTGACTTGTTTAGTGCTTTTAACATCCTTTTGTTTAAAAAGGATCCAAGAGGGTGATTTATCTCTTTAGAGTGAATTAAACAAAATGACTTGCTTTTTGCTAATACTTTATCATCTATATTCTCAATACTTTTCCAATGATCAAAAAATGAGGCTCTTACATTGTTTCCTTGAATAAAATTGTTAATTACATTCGCTTTTCTATATTTTCTAAAAATTTTTAATCCTGAAATCCTCTCAATATTTAAATTTGAATTTTTGTCATAATTATCTGAATTTTCAAATTGGTCAGCAAATACTTTAACAGGACCGTGTTCTAGTAATGCATTACTCAGACCTTCCATCAAAATCTGAATACCTCCTACATCTGGAGGAAAATTTCTTGTCGATATCACAAACATTAATTAAACCATTTGATATTACATCCCATGCTCGGAATTTGGTTTTCTGGACCTTTACCAGTTTCAGAAACAAGTTTCATACTTTTAAATAAATCAGTCTCATTATTATTAACCGGTTTTAAATTTTTAAGCTCCCTCATTCGACCTCTATACTGAAGCTCTTTCTTACCATTATATCCAAAAAAATCAGGGGTACAAACTGCTCCATATTTTTTTGCTACCTCTTGTGTTTCATCAATTACATAAGGAAAATTAAAATTGTTAACTTTTGAAAATTCTCTCATTTTTTCAAATGAATCTTCGGGGTAGTTTTTAGTATCATTAGACATTATCGCCACTGAGCTGATACCAAAGTTTTTAAGCCGGTTAGTATCTTTTACAATATCTGAAATTATTGCTTTTACATATGGACAGTGATTACAAATGAACATAATAATTGTTCCATTATTCCCTAAACAGTCATCAAGTTTGTAAATTTTATTATCTACTCCTTTTAAGCTAAAAGGTTGTGGCTTTTCACCGAAATTGCATATTGGAGTTTTAATCAGAACCATAATATAATAAATATATTAATGATTTATAATTTCAACAATATTAGTCCAAAGTTAGACAAAGATAGCTGGTTTGCTCCCAATTCAGTTTTAATTGGTGATGTAACCTTAAAAAAAGATGCTAACATTTGGTTCAATGCAACGTTAAGAGGTGACGTTGAGCCAATTACGATAGGAGAGGGATCTAATATTCAAGATGGAAGTGTAGTTCATACTGATCCAGGGTGTCCAACAGTTGTTGGAAAAAACGTTACCGTAGGACACTTGGTAATGCTGCATGGATGTATCATAGAAGATGATTGTTTAATTGGTATTGGAAGTACTATTCTCAATAAGGCAAAGATAGGTAAGTATTCAATAATAGGCGCAAATGCTCTTATTACAGAAAATAAGATTATTCCAGAAAGATCTTTAGTGCTTGGAAGTCCTGGAAAAATTGTTAGACAAGTCACTGATGAAGAAATTAAACATATAAAAGAAAATGCTCAACATTATGTGGACAACTATAAAAAGTATAAGAAATAGTTTATTTGTTTTAATTTTTTTGATTTCAAGCTTTCCTCCTTTAGATGCTAAGAACAGCAAAGATGTATCTAATACCGAGGTGAAAAAAAAAACTATCTCTCATAAAAAAAAATATTCTATGAATTTAGTTAATAGTAAAGACGGGCATCCTGTAAGATCTGGGAAAAAATCTTACAGATTCGAAGTAAGATTAGGTGATTGCGGTAAAGACAGCGGACATGATGATTGTAAAAAAGACAGACAAAGAACCGAGCTTCAATTGAAAAAACATCAAAAGGATAAAAAAGAATATTGGTATTCAGCATCGATTTATTTACCAATAGATTATCAATCAGTAGCCCCAGTTAGAACTACTTTCGCTCAACTTTATGAGAGAGGTTGGAAACCTATTCTAATGGTAACAGATAGAACTGGGGAGTGGTTAGAAGTCGGAAGAATGTGGAGTGGGGAGTATGTTGAGATGAAAAAAGCCTTAAAAATAAATGATATGAAAGGCAAATGGACAGATGTATTAATTAATTGTCGATTCTCCAGGGAAGAGGATGGTTTCATGAAAGTTTGGGTTAATAATAAATTGATTCTAAATTCGGAAAATATCAAGAATTTAACTCCATATACTAAAAGAGGAGTAGGATTAGATTTTGGGATATATCAAACTTTTGTTAGTGGTTGGAAAAGAAAAAACGGTGATAAACCCTATCCAAAAATGATTGTTTATTTTGACGAAGTAAATCTAGGAACCTCTAAAAATAAAGTTACAAAAAATTTAGGGAACTAACCAACTAAACTTTTTAGATCCATTAAAGTCAATTAATGCTCTTCTATGGCCTTTTGCAGCTAAATAAAGCCATTCAATACTTTTTATCTTACATTTAATTACACAAAAGTTTTTGTATCCGGTTTCACTTTCTTCTTTGGTAAAATCAAAATTGTCAAATTTGTTATCTAATCCGGAAGTTGGTTTTTCAGAAATTGTTCCAGGACCACTAGTAACTAAGTAACATTTTCTACTTATATGACCAGTTCTTTCCCATGATTCTTTCGTTAATTCATTATTATAATTTATTTCACAACTAGCTTTAATTCTTAATTGAATTTTTTCTTTTTTTCCGTAAAAAAGAATCGAGCAACTTGGATTTTTTTTAATTTTTTCAATCTTAGAAGACCTAATATCACTGTGATATTGCACAATATTATTTTTTTCATCAGCCTTTCTTAGGACCACTACTCTTCCATCAATATCTTTACTATCTCCGCAAATAAAAACGGGTGTTCTAAATTCAGAGTTTCTATCATTAACGGCTTCGACCAACAGGCTCCAAATTTTTTTTTCAATTTCTATGAAATCTTCGTAATAACTTAATTTTGCTTCTGACACTATTTTCTAAATCTTTTAATTAAACTTGATGTATCCCATCGGTTACCACCTTGTTTTTGAACTTCTCCATAAAACTCGTCTATTATTTTAGTGATAGGTAAAGGTGAATTATTTTTTTTTGATTCTTCCATTGCAATTTTTAAATCTTTTCGCATCCAGTCCACTGCAAAGCCATAGTCAAACTTATCCTCAATCATTGTCTTGTATCTATTTTCCATTTGCCAGGATTGTGCGGCACCTTTTGATATCACTTCAATCACGTCATACATGTTTAGTTTTGCATTTAAACCAAAATTAATTGCTTCAGAAAGACCTTGGACTAATCCAGCTATACAAATTTGATTTACCATTTTACAAAGTTGACCATTGCCTGCTGGACCAAGAAGTTTCATTTTTTTGCTATAACAATCAATTATTGGTTCGGCTGTTTTATAGGAATTTTTATCTCCCCCAACCATAACTGTTAAAGCACCATTTTCTGCTCCTGCTTGTCCACCTGAAACAGGTGCGTCCAAAAAATTAAATCCTTTTAATTTTGCCTCTTTATAAAGTTCGCGAGCAATTTCAGCAGAGGCTGTAGTATTATCAATATAGATGGCATCTTTTTTTACAGAATGGAATAATCCATTAGATCCTAAAGTTACCTCTCTTAAGTCGTTATCATTTCCAACACATGTAAAAATAAAATCACAATCTTTTGCAGCTTCTTTAGGTGTTTCTGCAATTTTACCTTTAAAATCTCTAATCCATTTTTCAGCTTTAGATTTTGTTCGATTATAAACAGTTACATCATGACCAGCTTTTGATATATATCCAGCCATGGGATATCCCATTACACCTAAACCTATAAATGCAACTTTACTCATATGTTTCTCACTATAAATAAAAAAATTTTAATATTCGGCTTTATATTTACATTTTTTTCAAGCTTTGGACAGAGTTTTTTTTTGGGTTTGTTTAACGCACCAATTAGAAATGAACTAGGTATTTCACATGGACAATTTGGAAATATATATGCATCGGCTACAATTTTTTCTAGTCTTCTTCTTATTTGGGTTGGAAAAAAAATTGATGAATATCAAATAATTAACTATTCTTTTTTTGTTATTTTTCTTTTATTCTTATCCTCATTATTCTTTTCTATTGTAAATAACTTATATTTTTTAGCAATTGGTATTTTTTTAATGCGGCTTTCTGGACAGGGGCTAATGAGTCATACATCTACCACCACGATTTCAAGATTTTTTAATAGGTCGAGGGGCAAAGCTTTAAGTACAATTTGGTTTGGACTATCATCTGCAGAATTTATTTTACCAGTTCTAGTTACATACCTATTCTTAATTTATTCATGGAGAATGGTATGGCAAAGTATTGCATTCTTAATAATTCTACTTTTACCATTTGTTATTCTAAATACAATTAAAAATATAAAGCTAAACTCTAGAGAAAAAAATGATAATTTAAAAATAAAAAGTTTAAATATAAAGAGTTGGAATAGAAGTGAAGTAGTAAAAGACTACAGATTCTATATTGTATCTCTTAATATGTTAGCTATGCCGTGGATTGCAACGGGGGTATTTGTTTATCAATCATTTATTTCAGAGTCAAAAATGTGGAATATTTACACTATACCAAAAGCTTTTATGGTTTATTCCATAGCCTACATTATAACATTATTTTTCTCTGGCTTTTTAGTTGATAAATTTTCTAGCAGAAAATTAATTCCCTTAATGAATATACCGTTGTTATTAGCAATGATCGTTTTATTTAATTTCCAGCATGAGTACTCGGCATTTGTGTTTTTAGGTTTAATAGGAATATCGAATGGACTAGCTAATGTTCTTGGCTCTTCTACTTGGGCTGAAATTTATGGTGTAAGGTATATTGGCTCCATCAAGGCACTTACAACAGCATTTATGGTTTTTTCAACAGCATTTGGAACAGCAGTTTTCGGTTTTTTAATTGACTATGAGTTTTCTATTGAAAATATTGCTTTTATATCAGGTGTTTATATAGTTATTTCTTTATCTGTACTACTTATGATTAGAAAAGAATTGGAACCAACAAAAATTAAAAAATAATTGATTTATTAAAATTATTTGAATATACACTTCTAATCATGGCCAGAATTACTGTAGAAGATTGTTTAGACAAGGTGGAAAATCATTATGATTTAGTTCTTTTAGCAAAAGAAAGGACCAGCCAACTAAACTCTGGTTCTCCGATGTTAGTAGAAGAAGATAACGATAAAAACACTATAATAGCTTTAAGAGAAATTGGCGATGGTAAGATAGACATCGATGATTTAGAAAAAAATGCAATTCTTAGACTTAGAAAAGAACCTGATCATGTTGAAGAACTAGAGGAAGATGAAGAGATAGAAAATGATGACTTTGAGAATCTTTACAAGGGGCAAGTTTCAAAAAGTGGAATAGCTATTCTACCATCAAAAAGAGTTAAAAGAATTTCTCCCGAACCAAATAACAAATCACCAGAAAGTAATTTGGCAAAAGAGGCAATAGATGAGCTTAAGAAATCACAGCCAGAGATAAAAGAAGAAAACCTTGATGCAAAGGAAGAACCTCTTCAATTAGAAGAAGAAATTAAAAAATCAGAATAAATCAATGAAAAAAACAATTTCTGTCGCACCTATGATGGATTGTACTGATAGGTATGAAATTTATTTCCTAAGCCTTATTAGTAAAAATGTGAATCTTTATACCGAAATGATTGTAGCTAATGCGATCATAAATGGAGATAGAAAAAAATTATTGTCATTCAAAAAAATTTCAAATCCAGTTACTTTACAATTAGGCGGATCAAATCCTCTCGAATTAGCAGAAGCTTGCAAAATTTCTGAAGATTTTGGTTACAAAGAAATTAATTTAAACTTAGGCTGTCCTAGTAAAAAAGTTCAAAAGAATAAATTTGGAGCGTGCCTGATGCAAGAACCAGGTCTTGTAGCGAAATGTATTGAAGCAATGAATAAAGCAACTAAACTTCCAATTACAATTAAAACAAGAATTGGCTATAATGACATAGAGGATTTTGATTTTTTAAAATCTTTTATTCAAACTACTAAAGATGCAGGTTCACAAAAATTTATAATTCATGCGAGAAAAGCCTTACTTAAAAAACTGAGTCCCAAAGAAAATTTAAATATTCCACCACTGAAATATGATTTTGTTTATAAATTAAAAGAGTATTTTAAAAATAATGAGATTATCATTAACGGTGGAGTTAAAAATACCGAAGAGATAAAATTTCATCTTTCAAAAGTTGACGGTGTTATGATTGGAAGAAAAATTTACCATTCTCCATATTTTTTAGCTGATATTGAAAGAGAAATATTTGATAACAAAAATATTCCAACAAGAGTTGAAATAATGGAAAATTTAATCCCATATATTCAAGAGGAAACTTCAAAGGGAACTCAATTAAACCATATTATGAGACATACAGTTGGATTATTTCATGGTCAAAGTGGTTCGCGAAATTGGAAACAATATCTCTCCAAAAATATGTGTATAAGAAATGCTGACCTACAAAAAGTAAATCATATAATGGATCACATGAAAAAGAATAATTCAATTTCTTTAGTGAGATAAGCTTGGATTTTCTTACACAGTCAGACTTAGTTTATCTAATCATGATAATGATAGTTACTGCGATACCAGCTGGTTTCGCTGCAGGATTTTTTGGAATAGGTGGAGGTTTGATAACAGTTCCAATTTTATTTTATATTTTTAGTACTTCTGGAATAGAAGCAGCGTATCTAATGCATTTGGCAGTAGGAACTTCTTTTGGAATAATTATTCCTACTTCAATAGTATCAGTTCTAACACACCACCAGCACAAAGCTGTTGATTTTAATGTTGTTAAAGGTTTTGGGATTTTTGTTGGTATTGGAGTAATTATGGGAACTATTTTTGCAGCTAGTTTAAAAACAAAAACTCTTATTTTATTTTTTACGATTGTTGTTTTTATTCTTGCTTGTTATCTATTATTTCTAAAAGAAAAAGAGTCAAAGATTGAGATAAATATCAGTATATTCTCCAAAGCTTTATTCGGTATTCTAAGTGGTTTTATATCGGCACCCATGGGAATAGGAGGTGCAGTCATGAATGTTCCTATTTTAAAATTTTTTGGTTATCCGATAAATAAGGCAATTGGAAGTGCAGCGGCTATTGGATTTATAATCGCGTTTTTCGGTGCTTTTGGTTTTTTAATATCAGGTTATTCTTTAAGAACTAATTTACCTTTAAGTATTGGTTTTTTTAACATCCCAGCTTTTTTAATTTTCTTTCCTATCACTGCTTTTATGGCAAGGATAGGTGCCAAAGCAAGTCATAAAATTGATAGAGCAAAAATGACAAGATACTTTGGTTTATTTTTATTACTTATAGGAACAAGGTTTTTGTACGAATATTTTAAACTTTAAATTTTTTGATCATACTCTCCGACTTTACCGGTTTTTTGCAGAAGATTATCGATAAAATAAAAAATTTCCCTCATTCTTCTTTCAGATGATGTGCTTTCCACAACTATAACTAATGATGGTTTGTTTGAGGAAGCTCTAACTAAACCCCATGAACCATCTTCTAGTGAAAATCTTATACCATTGATAGTCAAAATTTTTGTAATTAATTGATTGTCTATTTTTGTTTTCACTTTTTTAAACTCTTGAAACTTTTCTACTATTTCATCAACAACTACATATTTTTCAGAGTCATTACAGAAAGGNGCCATCGTAGGTGTTTGATAGGTAATTGGCAATTCTTGGATTAAATTACTCATTTTTTTATTTTCGTTTGTCAAAAGATTACATACTTGAATAGCAGAGTTAATTCCATCGTCGTAACCATAACCCAGTGGTTTGTTAAAGAAAAAATGCCCACTCTTTTCGAAACCTGCAAGTGCATTTATATTATTCACTTTTCTTTTTATATGGGAATGACCTGTTTTCCAATAAATAGTTTTGCAACTATTTGCCTTAAGCACTTTGTCATTACCAAAAAGACCTGTTGATTTTACATCTACCACAAAATTAGATCCATTATGTCTATACGAAAGACTTCTTGCAATTAATAACCCTATTTTATCTGAAAAAATTTCATTACCTTGGTCATCTATTACTCCGCACCTATCTCCATCTCCATCAAAGCCAAAACCGATATCTGCATTATTATCTTTTACAGCTATAGCAATTGCATTAAGCATCTTTAAATCTTCAGGATTTGGATTATATTTAGGAAATGACCAGTCTAATTCACAGTCTAATTCAATTACTTCGCAACCTANGCCTTTTAAAATTTTTGGAGCAAAGATCCCTGCAGTTCCATTTCCACAAGCAACAACGGCTTTAATTTTTTTATTTAATTTATTCTTCTTAATTAAATCTTGAATATAAATTTCTTGAAAATTATTGATTTTTTTGCTGTTTCCCTGACCTTTTTTAAATCTTTGATTGAGCGTAATATCTTTTAAATCCGACATCTCTTCTGCAGCATGTGTCAATCCTTTTTTTATTCCCATTTTAACTCCTGTCCAACCATTTTCATTATGACTAGCAGTAATCATTGCTATCGCATCAGAATTTAAATTGAATTGCGCAAAGTAGACTGTTGGAGAAAGAGATAACCCAATATCCTCAACATTACATCCTGTTGAAACCAACCCTTCAATTAGAGCTAATTTAATTTTTTCACTATAAGATCGATAGTCATGACCTACAATTACTCTAGGACTTTTTTTGTCTGTATAGTTTATAATTTGAGTTCCTAGTCCTTTACCAAGACAAGTGATTCCCTCAATATCAATGTCTTTTTCAAAAATCCATCGAGCATCATATTCTCTGAAACCATTCGGATTAATTAGCATTCAGCCTTTTAACAGTATTTTTTTATCAACAAAACTTTCCACTTGATTATTTTCTTTAATGTTCATATAATGTTCTCTTGAACTAGTAGTTTATGTAGTATATTAACAAAAATGTAACACAACATGTAGTTGTTTATTAACATTTTAAAGACAAAAAAGAAATAATTATGAGTAAAAACGTATCACTGGCAATAAAAAAAGCTATGGGCAACATTAATCAGCTCAACCAAAATCGACCTATTAACCACGGACCAAAAAAACCTGACCTTTTTTCCCTTTCAGGAGAAACCGAGCTATTTCAAAACGAAAAAGGCATTACAATAAAAATTGATCGATCAAGAGACTCGAATCTTACTGATTTTGGAAAAGAGACTTTAAACGATAGGTACCTTGGACAAAATGAAAGCTTTCAAGATTTGTTTGCTAGAGTAGCAAGTGTATATGCAGATGATAACTTACATGCTCAAAGAATTTATAATTATATAAGTAATTTATGGTTCATGCCAGCCACGCCAGTGTTATCAAACGGTGGCACTGAAAGAGGGTTGCCTATTTCATGTTTTTTAAATGAAGCAAATGATAGCCTTAAAGGCATTACCAGTTTGTGGGAGGAAAACGTTTGGTTAGCAGCAAGAGGTGGCGGTATAGGAAGTTACTGGGGAAACTTACGGTCAATAGGAGAAAAAATAGGTAAAGTAGGAAAAACTTCAGGAATTATTCCTTTTATTAAAGTCATGGACTCTTTAACATTAGCTATTAGCCAAGGTTCCTTAAGAAGAGGTTCTGCTGCCTGTTATTTACAAATCGATCATCCAGAAATAGAAGAATTTATTGAGA
>NZJU01000044.1 GCA_002692325.1 Candidatus Pelagibacter sp. | reverse complement strand
TTGTTAATAAAATACCTGGAAGAAATAAAAAAGAACTTAACCATTTAAGGTATTTTTTAATAAACTTCATAATCATTTATATGATTGTAATGTTAAAGTTTTGTTAACCAGACGAAGCTTTTACCTTTTTCTCGATAAGTTCCGGAATATCGTCCTCTTTGTCCAAAACATCTTCTTTTTGCCCTTTAGGTTGAAAAGCATATAAAATATGTAATTTACAATAGGGAAAATCTTCTTCAGGTTTTCTTCCGCAAAAATAAAAGTTACTTTCATCCGGGTGCCCAATCGGCCATTTACAAGTGGTCTCAGTGAGTTCTTCCAAAGACTTTGGTTTTTCTGCCTCAAAGTTTTTATCGAGCAATATCGATTGAAATTTTTGTTTCCGTGTCATATTCTGCATTGATCTTTTGGGGGCTTTAAAATTATTATTTTGATTTGATTGTGATTTTTTAGATGGAGCCCTGGCTTCAAGATTTAATCTGTGAGCTTTCCCAATAACAGCGTTACGGGTTGTATTACCAAGCTTTTCAGCTATCTGACTAGCCGTAAATCCCTTTCCCCATAACTCTTTTAATTTTTTAACCTTTTCTTCGTTCCAACTCATATTTAACTTATACTATATTTGGTTATTAAATAATGTTACTATCATTATGTAGTATTTTGCATGTATCATTCAAACATAAAAAGGTGTGGTTCTGAGGGTAACTAAAGTTTTGCACAGTTTTTTTTTATTTTGGGTTTATAAGACTATCAATGGTTGAAATTTCAAAAAAATATAAAATTGGAAAAAGAAGATTTGGTCTAATTAATTGGGTCGGCGCCTGGACTCTATATAAAAAAGAGGTTTTAAGATTTTTAATTGTGTGGATACAAACTATTTTCTCCCCACTAATTTCATCTTTACTTTTTCTACTTGTTTTATCCTTAGCAATTGGTGCAGATAGAGGTGATGTTTTAGGCGTATCTTTTATAAATTTTTTAGCGCCAGGGTTGATCGCAATGCAAGTAATTCAGCAATCTTTTTCTCACTCGTCTTCATCTTTTATGATTGGTAAAATACAAGGGAACATAGTTGATATTTTATACGCTCCACTATCTTCAGTGGAGGTCACTTTCTCAGTTTCGTTGGCAGCTGTTACTAGGAGCGTATTGATAGCTGCGGTAACTATAATAGTATTTAAATTTATTATTCACCTTGAAATTTCAAACTATTTTTTACTAATTATATTTACTCTGCTCTCATCTTTTATTTTGGGAAATATAGGAACAATCGCGGGTCTTTGGGCTGAAAAATTCGATCATATGGCAACAGTCACAAATTTTGTGATAGTGCCGTTGTCGTTTTTATCAGGAACATTTTATTCCATAGAGAGACTTCCTGAGATTTTACAGACTGTGAGTAAAGTAAACCCTTTTTTTTACATGATAGATGGTTTTAGATATAGCTTTATCGGTAAAGCAGATGGATCTATTGTTGTTGGCTTAGTTTATTTGACTGCGCTTAGTTTTGTAAGCTGGTTTGTTGCTTATTTATTGTATAAAAAAGGTTATAAAATAAAATCATAAAGATGAGTAAAATTTTAAACACTTATAATAGAAAAAAAATCGCATTTAAGAAAGGTAAAGGGACTTATTTGTTTGCATCCAATGGAAAAAAGTATTTAGATTTTGTTCAGGGAATTGCAGTAAATTGCCTTGGTCATGCTAATGACCATCTCATCAAATCCATAAGCAAACAGTCAAAAAAATTATGGCATGTTTCCAATGTATTTACAATTCCAGAACAAGAAAAATTGGCAAAAAGACTTACACAAAAATCATTTGCTGATTATGTGGCTTTTCAAAACTCTGGTGCTGAAGCAACCGAAGCTGCTATAAAATTTGCTAGAAGATATTTTTATTCAAAGGGCCAGTCAAGAAAAAATAGGGTTTTATGTTTGAATAATAGTTTTCATGGACGAACAATTGCAGCAATATTTGCTAGTAATAATAAAAAAGCAACAGAAGGTTTTTATCCCAAGGTAGATGGATTTGATCATTTCAATTTTGCAGATCATAAAGGTTTAGAAAAAGCAATTACTAAAAGAACTGCAGCTATTATGGTTGAAACTATAATGGGCGAAGGTGGAATAAAAGTAATTCCAGATTTTTGTCTTCAAGGTCTAAGAAAACTATGTAACAAAAAAAAATTCTTCTAATCCTTGACGAAGTTCAGTGTGGAATTGGAAGAAGTGGAAAATTTTTAGCATTTGAGCACGCTAATATTAAACCAGATATCGTACCTATAGCTAAGGGTATAGGCGGGGGTTTTCCTATTGGGGCTGTTCTTTTAAATAAAAAAGTAGCATCGGGAATTAAACCTGGTATTCATGGTTCAACGTTTGGCGGAAACCCATTAGCTATGAGCGCAGGAAATGCAGTTATGGACATTATGTTTAAAAAAGGGTTTCTGAGTAACGTAAGCAAAAATGGAAAATATTTCATCAAACAATTACAAAAAATTCATAAAAAATATCCTAAGATTATAAAAGAGGTAAGGGGAAAGGGCCTTTTGATAGGTCTGTGTTTGAATGTTGATCAGTCAAAATTTATAAAAAAACTTTCGGATAACACTTTACTTACTGTAAGAGCGGCAGAAAACGTGGTCAGACTTTTGCCTCCTTTAAATGTAACAAAGAGGGAAATTAATCTAGGACTTAAAATAATTGAAAAAGTTTGTAAAAATTATAAATGAAAAATTTTATTAATATTTCTGATTGCTCAGTTAGTGAATTAAGAGCAATCATTGAAGAAGCTAAAAACAGAAAAAAAATTAGAAAAGATTTAAATAAATCTGCGCCTGATGAAGATAAACCTTTTGAGGGAAAATCTATGGCCATGATATTTGAAAAACCATCCACTAGAACAAGAATGTCATTTGATATTGCTGTTAAACAACTTGGGGGATCTTCAATTATTTTAAATCCTGATGGTATCCATTATGGCAAAGGGGACGAGACACTAAAAGATACAGCTAAAGTTTTGAGTGAATATGTGGATATCGTAATGTTAAGAACTTCAAAACACAAAAATCTAGAGGAATTTGGTAAATACTTGAGCATTCCTATCATTAATGGACTCTCTGATGAAAGCCATCCATGTCAAATTATGTCAGATATTCTGACTTATGAGGAAACTCATGGGCCAATCACAGGAAAAATTATATCCTGGATAGGGGATGGAAATAATAACATGTCAAATTCATTAATAGAAGCAGCAGCTAAATTTAAATTTCATTTAAAAATAGGCTGTCCCAAAAAATATAGTCCAGATAAAAAAATATTAGTTTGGGCGAAGAAAAACAAAGTAAATTTACTTCTTACACAAAAACCTGAAGAGGCTGTTAAAAATTCGGACTGTGTTATGACTGATAAATGGGTTTCAATGAATGATAAAGAAAATAAAAAAAAGAAAAAAAAAATTTTAAAACATTATCAGGTAAATAAAAAATTAATGATGAAAGCAAATTCAGATGCAATTTTTATGCATTGTTTACCCGTCGGAAGAAACGAAGAAGTAACTGATGACGTGATAGATGGAAAACAATCAGTAGTTTGGAGACAGGCTTCTAATAGAGTTCATGCTCAAAAAAGTATTATTAAATGGTGCCTTAACTAAGGTAAGGGTTTTGGATTGTCACTTTTAGAGTTCATATACAAAATTACTGAAGCTCTATCTTTTTCTTTTCTAAGTCCAGCGAAAGCCATCTTGGTTCCCCTAATATATGCTTGTGGTTTTATAAGATAAGCATTCATCTCAGTAAAAGTCCATTCTTTACCATAGTCTTTCATAGCTTTTGAATAATTGTAATCACTTACTACAGCCGCGTTTCTTCCAATTACCCCCCATAAATTAGGTCCTATCATATTTTTTCCACCACTCGCAATCATATGGCAGGCCGTACATTTTTTAAAAACTTTTTCACCATGAGTTATATCACCTAATGCTAATAACTCTTTTATATTAATCTCTTGAGCCTCCTGACTTTTTGCTGAAACTTTGTCTTCCGCAGTGGAGGCAACCTCTAATCCGTCAATTTTGTATGCAGATTGTTCAGGTTTTTCTATATGAAATAAAACGTCAGCAAATTTACCAATCCCAATTATTATTAATGCCGCTAAAAGAACTGCTGCAATAAATTTATTTATTTCAAAACTGTTCATAAGTTGATAAGGTAAGGGTATAACACTAGTTTTTAAAAAAAAAACAAAATTTAACAACTTTTTTTGCGTCCATGAGACGCATTTATATGACTAAAATCGCCGTAATTATTCCATCAAGACTTTCTGCTGAGAGATTACCTAACAAGCCCTTAAGCTTAATAAACAATAAGGAAATGATACTACATGTTTATGAAAAAGCAGTTAATTCGGAAGTCGGAGAAGTTTTTGTTGCCACACCAGATAAAGCTATAGAAGAATTGATAAAAAAAAATGGCGGGAGTGCTATTTTAACTCGAACTAATCATCCAACTGGAACGGATAGAATTTTCGAAGCTGTTGAAAAAAAATTTGATTCTAAACCTGAAATAATAATAAATCTACAGGGAGATATGCCTAATATTGACTCAGAATCCATTATACTATTAGCCAACCAAATGTTGAAGAGAAAAAATGAAATAGCGACATTGGCCAGTAAAATTGAAAACAAAGAAATCAAAGACAAAAATATTGTTAAAGTAAAAACTAAATTTGAGATTAATCAAGGAATTTTTTCAAATGCAATAGATTTTTTTAGAATAACAAACGATACTTCAAATGAAAACATCTATCACCATATTGGAATTTATGCCTTTACATTTGAAGCTTTATTAAGGTATGTAAACTTAAAGAGAACCAATTTAGAGATAAGCAGAAACTTGGAGCAAATGCGGGCTTTAGAAAATAAAATGAAAATTAGTGTCGGATATATAAATTCATTTCCACTCAGCGTTGATACTAAAGAAGATATAGAAAAAATAAGATTACTAATGAAAGAAAAATAGATGTCTAAAATTGCTTTTCAAGGAGAACTTGGCGCATATTCTCATATCGCAGCAAAAGAACTTTACAGGGATGCTGAGATTAAAACATGTATTACATTTGAAGAAACTTTCAAGCTTGCTTATGAAGATCCTTCTTATAAAATAATTATACCTATAGAAAATTCTTTAGCTGGCAGAGTTGCTGATATTCATTATTTGTTACCAAAATATAAATTGCAAATTTATGCTGAACATTTTCAAAATGTTCAGCATAACCTTTTATCTTTACCAAACGCAAAAATTGAGGATATAGAATTTGTAAGAAGTCACGCACAAGCTATAGGCCAGTGTCAAAAAATTATAATTAAAAATAAATTTAAAACAATTATTTCAGCTGATACAGCAGGATCTGCAAAAGATTTAGCATCGAATAAAGATAAAAATATTGCAGCTATTGCCTCAGATCTTTCTGCTAAAATTTATAATTTAAAAATATTGAAAAAAAATATTGAGGATGAAAAGGGAAATGTAACAAGATTTTTAATTATGGGAAAAGATATTCAACAACCTACTTATAACAAAGAAAAAACATTTATTACTTCTTGTATTTTTAGATTAAAAAGTGTTCCCTCGGCTTTATATAAATGTTTAGGTGGATTTGCTACTAATCAGATCAATATGACAAAACTTGAGAGTTTTTCAGTAAGGAATACTTTTGATCAAGCGAACTTTTATTTAGACTTTGAGGGTCATCTTGAGGAGAAAAGAGTACAGATTGCATTAGAGGAACTGGGTTTTCATACTCAAAGCTTGGACATTCTTGGGGTTTATGAAGCTTCTAATTATAGGAGAATTTAGTCCACAAATTTAAAATCAGCACTTGTGGTGTTTTATACTATCTTGGTATAATAATTTTGAGGTTGGCATCAGGTGGATGTTTCATTAACCCGGTCAGGTCTGAAAAGAAGCAGCCGTATTGATAATTATTCAGGTTGTTGCCTGCCTCTTTAAAATGACAAATAAAATTCTAGCACTTAAATACAGACCACAAGAATTTAAAGATTTAATCGGCCAAGAGGCTATGGCACAAACTATTACCAATGCAATAAAACTTAATAAAACTCCAAACGCATACTTACTTACAGGAATCAGAGGTGTAGGAAAAACCACAACTGCGAGATTAATTGCTAAAGCTCTGAACTGTAGCAATGATTTTTCTAAAGGAGAAAAATGTAAAACTGGAGAATATTGTCATTGCTCTGAAATTATTAATTCTAATCATATGGACATTTTAGAAATGGATGCAGCCTCCAAAACAGGAATTGATGATGTAAGAGAATTAATTGAAAATTCAAAATATAGTCCTACAAGTGCTAAATATAAAATATTTATCATTGATGAAGCTCATATGCTTTCAAAGCAAGCTTTTAACGGTTTGCTAAAAACTTTAGAGGAGCCACCGCCGAGTTTAAAGTTTATATTAGCAACCACAGAGGTTAAAAAAATTCCAGTTACAATTTTATCTAGATGTCAAAGATTTGACTTAAAAAGAGTTTCGTTTGAAAAATTACTAGAACATTTAAACAAAATATTACAAATTGAAAAAGGGAAAATTTCTGAAGAAGCTCTCAAACTTATCGCTAAAGCTTCTGAAGGGTCAGTGCGAGACGCAATTTCTCTATTGGACAGAGCTTTATTAACGCAGAATATAAGTGAAGGCGGCACCGTAAATGAGCAAGAAATTCGTGACATGTTAGGAATTGCCGATAGAGGAAAACTTTTAAGCTTGTTTGAAAATGTATTGGTCGGGGAAGAAAAAAAAGTTATATCGGGTTTAAATAATTTAAACGAAGATGGAATTGATCCAAAAATATTTTTAAATCAAATATTGGAAATCTTACACCTTATCAGCAGATGTAAAAGTTTAGGTAATGTTGATAACGATCCAAATATTCAAAAACATGAGGTAAATATTATTAACGACATATCAGGCAAAATGAGCTTTCAAGATATTGGTATATTTTGGCAACTTACAGTCAAAACCTTAGAAGATATTAAAATTTTATCAAATGAACTAGTCGCTTTGGAAATGTACCTAATTCAACTTATGCACGTAACAGATGTAGATTTAAATTTGAACCAAACCTTTGAAAAAAAAAATTTAAATTTTGATTTAAATAATCAGCTTAACAAATTCAAAAATAATGACAGTAAAAATTCATCTGAGTCAAAAAAACAATTAAAAAATACCGATCAAATTCAAACTGATTTGAATTTAGAAAAAGAACGAAAAGCTGATAATTCCGATCCGAAGGTTTCAAGCCTTAATGACCTTATCAGTCTTTGCGCAAAAGAAAATGAATTAGAACTTAAATTTGACCTTGAAAGAAATATAAGTTTAGTGAGTTTTTCTGAAGGTAAAATTGATGTTGGCTTTAATGAAAATTTAAATAAAAATTTTATAAAAAACCTCACAGAAAAATTATTACTTTGGACAGGAAAAAGATGGATAATATCTTTGAGTAAATCAAAGGGAGAAAAAACAATATATCAAAAAAAAAAAGATAAAGAAAAAGAGGAAATATTGAATTTTAAAAATGACAAAATATTTAAAAATATATCTAACCATTTTCCAGATGTTATGGTGGACAATATAGAAGAGGACAATAATGGCTGATTTTTCTGATATGTTAAAAAAAGCTAAAGAAATGCAAGAAAAATTCAAAGCTGTTCAGAACAATATGAAAAGTATTGAAGTAGAAGGAACTTCCGGAGGAAATCTTGTAAAGCTAACTCTTAATGGGGACTATGAGATAAAGTCAATAATTTTAAGCGATGAGGCAAAAAATGAAAAAACTGAAATACTATTAGATCTTATTATTGCAGCGTACAACAGCGCTAAAGATAATTTGAAAAAAAAATCAAATGAAGAAATATCTAAAATAACCGGGGGAATAAATCTGCCAGGGGATTTAAATTTTCCTTTTAAATGAAAAATCATATTCCAGAAGTTGAAGATTTGATAAAACAATTTGCAAAATTACCGGGCTTGGGACCAAAGTCAGCTAAAAGAATTATTTTAAAATTAATTAATAATAAAGAAAATATAGTGAAACCTTTAGCAAAAAATCTTGCTAAAATATATAAAAATGTAGTTAGATGTCCTAATTGCGGGAACTTAAATATTATTGATAACAACTGCATATGTGAAACTAATCATGAATTCGATAAAATTTGTGTTGTTGAGAGTTTAGCTGATATGTGGGTAATAGACTCAGCCAACATCTTCAAGGGTTACTTTCATATCTTGGGAGGAACTCTTAATTCTTCTGAAAAATACGAAGAAAATAATTTGTTAATTAATTCTTTATTAAAAAGAATAAAAAAAAATAGTTTAAAGGAAGTTATCATAGCAACAAGTGCTACAATAGAGGGGCAAACAACAGCTCATTACATTGAGGATATGATAAAAAATGATAAAATCAAAATAACCAAATTAGCTCAAGGCCTACCAGTCGGAGGAGAAATTGAGCAATTAGACGATGGTACTCTTTATTCAGCTTTTAAAAATAGAATTCCAGTAACTTCTAAGTAGATTTTTTTTCGAGTCTTTTCCTGTGTAGAATAGGTTCTGTATAGCCTGAGGGTTGATTTTTACCTAGAAAGACTAAATCACAAGCTGCCGAAAAAGCTTTGGAATTTTCGAAATCATCAGACATTTTTTTATAATTAGGATCGTTTTTATTTTGATCATCTACGATATTAGCCATTTTTTTCATTATCTTTAAAACTTGATCCTCTGTACAAATTTTATTATGTAACCAGTTAGCCATATGTTGAGAGGATATTCTCAAGGTAGCTCTGTCTTCCATCAAGCCAATATTATTTACATCAGGAACTTTTGAACAACCTATTCCTTGATCTACCCATCTTACTACGTAACCTAAAATACCTTGAGCATTATTTTCTAATTCTTTGTTTATATCATCTAAAGACCAATTTGGTCGATCAGCACTAGGTATTTCAAGCAAATTTTCTAATTTTGATTTTTTTCTCTGCTTGATTTTTGACTGCTCTTTAAAAACATTTATTTTATGGTAATGAGTTGCGTGTAATGTTGCAGCAGTAGGAGATGGAACCCATGCACAATTTGCACCTGATTTTGGGTGACTTATTTTCTGTTTCATCATATCTCTCATTTTATCAGGCATAGCCCACATACCTTTTCCAATCTGGGCTTTACCAGAAAAGCCACAACTTAGACCAATATCAACATTCCAATCTTCATAAGTATTTAACCAAGTAGATTTTTTCATTTCACCTTTAAAAATCATTGGACCAGCTTCAAAAGATGTATGCATCTCATCTCCAGTTCTATCTAAAAAGCCAGTATTTATAAAAACTATTCTTTCTTTAACTGCTCTTATGCATTCTTTTAGATTTACTGTAGTTCTTCTTTCTTCGTCCATGATACCTATTTTAAGTGAATTTCTCTCAACATTGAGCACATCTTCAACTTTCCCAAATAATTTATTTGTAAACGCAACCTCCTCTGGTCCATGCATCTTAGGTTTAACAATATAAAAAGATCTAGTTCGAGAATTATTTTTATTTTTAAAATCGTGTAACGCACAAAGAGAAGAAATAAATGTGTCCATTATACCCTCTGGTATTTCAGAGTTATCTCTTAAAAGAATACAAGGACTTGTCATTAAAAGACCAACGTTTCTATTCAGCATTAAGGCTCTACCATGAAGTTTAATTTTTGAGCCATCTTTAGATGTATAATATCTGTCATCATTTAATTTTCTTAAAATTTTTTTTCCATTTTTAATAAAGCTAGTTTCCAAATCACCTTTCATTAATCCTAACCAATTTCTGTAACATTTTACTTTATCCATATCATCGACTGCAGCTACAGAATCTTCATTATCTACAATTGTCGAAAGGGCTGACTCTATAATTATATCAGAAATATTTGCCTTATCTTTTTTGCCAATTTCATTATAAGGGTCCATCAAAATATCGATATGAAGATTATTATTCTTTAGTAGAATGGATGAAAGATTATTTTTTTCACCATTAAATCCTAAAAATTTAGATTGATCTTTCAACTTTACTATTTCTTTGCCTTTACGAAAAATTAATTGGTCTTCACTAACTTCTATTTTATCAATATCCTTCCAGCTTCCAGTGTTTAAAGGAAAAATTTCATCAAGAAAATTTCTTACATATGAAACAACTTTTTCAGCTCGATTTTGATTATAGCCACTTTTAATTGGATCCTCTAAGACGTCAGTTCCATAAATGGCATCGTATAGACTTCCCCATCGAGCATTAGCAGCGTTTAAAGCGTACCTTGCATTATCTACAGGCACAACAAGTTGCGGTCCCGCAATTTTCGAAATCTCTTCGTCTACATTAGATGTACTTATTTTAAAGTCTTCTCCTTGCTCAACTATATAAGAAATTGATTTTAAAAATTTTAGGTATGTTTCTTTTTTGAATTCTTTACCTGCATTGTCCTTATGCCACACGTTAATTTTTTTTTGGATTTCCTCTCTTTTTTTAATAAGGTCCTTATTGATTGGTGAAAGCTCGTGAATAACATCCGAAAAATTCTCCCAAAATTTATTAGATTTTAAGGAAGTTCCAGGCAATACTTCATCGTTGACAAAGTCAAATAACAAGGGGCTTATTTTTAAGTCATTTTTATTAATCATTTTATAGATATTTAATATTTTACTTTATCAATTAAATAAATCTTACTTATGCCAAATTTAAGAGTCAATATTTCAAAAAGCACAAAAAACGTTAAAATGAGTTTCTATTAAATTTATAAATATGCTAAAAGAAGCATAATGAAAAATTACCTAGAATTTGAGAAAGAAATCAAAA
>NZJU01000043.1 GCA_002692325.1 Candidatus Pelagibacter sp. | reverse complement strand
CCAACGGTGCAACAACGATTATGTTTGAAGGAGTTCCAAACTATCCGGATAGTTCAAGGTGGTGGCAAATTGTAGACAAATATAAAGTTAATATTTTTTATACGGCACCAACAGCTATAAGGTCTTTGATGAGAGAAGGAGATGCGCCTGTAAAGGAGACAAGCCGAAAAACACTTAAATTACTTGGAACTGTTGGTGAGCCCATTAATCCGGAAGCCTGGATGTGGTATTATAAAACAGTAGGAGATTCTAAATGCCCCATAGTAGATACTTGGTGGCAAACGGAGACAGGTGGAATACTTATAGCTCCACAGCCTGGAGCCATAGATCTAAAACCTGGTTCAGCAACTAAGCCATTTTATGGTATTAAGCCGATTATAGTTGATGAGGCAGGAAACACTCTTAAAGGTGCGTGCAAAGGAAGACTTTGCATTGGCGCTTCGTGGCCGGGACAAATGCGTACTGTTTACGGAGACCATCAAAGATTTATTGATACTTACTTTTCGCAATTTGACGGAAAGTACTTTACTGGTGATGGTTGTAGAAGGGATAAAGATGGTTATTACTGGATCACTGGAAGAGTAGATGACGTTATTATTGTCTCTGGTCACAATTTAGGAACTGCAGAAATAGAGAGTGCCTTTGTAGCTCATCCTAAAGTTGCTGAGGCAGCGGTGGTAGGATATCCCCATGATATAAAGGGGAATGGATTGTATTGTTACGTAACTCTTAACGCAGGTGAACAAGTAAGCGGAGATTTAGAAAGAGAATTGAAATTATGGGTTAGAAAACAAATTGGACCAATAGCAACACCAGACTTAATCCAGTTTGCGCCCGGACTCCCCAAAACAAGATCCGGAAAAATAATGAGAAGAATTTTAAGGAAGATTGCGGCCAATGAACATAATAACCTTGGAGATACTACTACCTTAGCTGATCCGTCAGTAGTTGAGTCTTTGATCGAAAATAGGCAAAATCAAGACTAAGTTTCAAATTTCGAAATAAGTTTTTCAAAATCGTTTATAACAGTATTCCATTTATTTTTGACGGAATTAAGTACAATTTCCTTATCAAGAACTTTTAAATGATCTGCAATCGGAGCCCAATTATATAAGGCTTGTCCACTCGACACAAAAGGTGTTAGTTCGCAATATCTAAAAATATTTATTATTTTTATTCTTTCCCTAAAATTATTTAACGCGGAGTCGTAAAGTTCTTTTGATAGACCTTTGGATAATTGATCACTCATTACATTCTGATAAATATTTACCAAATCATATTTATTTTCGCGTATTAGGTTTTTGCTGATTAATCTTGATATTGAGTATAATGTGAGATCTGATGCTGCTATCACGAATATATTCCACTTAGATTTATTTACTGATTGTATGAAAATATCTTCGCTGAACATTATCGTATATTTTAATCCCATTCTTGTTTTGAGATAACCGTATAAGGTTGTTTGGGTTACGTAAGCTGATCTCTCTGATATAAAAATCTCCAGGCTCGCAATATCTGAAATTTTTTGGAACTTTTTTGAAAGTTTTTGTGAAGCGAATAGGTACTCGCGCACAGCATTAAGGATGTTAAAAAGCGACTTTATATTCAATTTCAAGTTGTATTAATTTCTCCTCTTCTAATTTCCTTGTTTTACAGTGTTTTCCAGCACTTCAAAATAGTTTTTTTACTTTTAATTAATGTTTAGATGAGTAATATCCCCACAATAAGTTACGTTAACGTAAAATTAACAGGGGGAAATATGTCAAATAAAGAAAAACATTGGGAGAAAACTAGAGGGCACATGTTAATTACATTAGCTCTATGGGCTTTCTTCTCTATGGTAATATTCCTTTTCGGTTATGAAATCAATTCTATGAGTTTTCTCGGTTATCCACTGGGTTATTATATGACAGCTCAAGGGTCACTTCTTGCTTTTGTCCTTATAATTTTCTGGTTTGCTAACAGACAAGAAAAAATCGACGAAGAATTTGGTTTCGGAGAGAAGGAGGATTAATGTTTAAAGGTGGATTTATACAAAATCTTCCAAAGATCTACGGCTTATACACTGGAGGCTTCCTTGTGTTCATCATTCTTATGGCGATCGCAGAGCAAGCAGGTGCTTCGGCAAAAGCAATCGGAATTATGTTTGTGGCATTTACTGTCGCGATATATGCTTTGATTGGTTATTTGTCTCGTACAGTTCAGGTAGATGCTTATTATCTTGCTGGAAGACAGGTCCCAACAGTATTTAATGGAATGGCGACTGCAGCTGACTGGATGTCNGGTGCATCNTTNGTAGCNTTAGCNGGTGGNGTTTACTNTGGTGGTTATANTTATATGGCCTTCTTAGTAGGTTGGACAGGTGGTTATGTGCTTGTTTCAACTTTATTAGCACCCTATCTAAGAAAATTTGGATGTTACACAGTGCCAGACTTTATAGGAACAAGATATGGTGGAAACGCAGTTCGTTTCTGTGCAGTATTGGTTCTTGTATTAGCTTCTTTCACTTATGTGACAGCGCAAATTAACGCTACTGGAACTATTGCTGCTAGAGCACTAGGAATTCCTTTTGAAGCTGGTGTATGGGTAGGTTTAGTCAGTATCTTATTGTGTTCTATGTTAGGTGGAATGAGAGCCGTAACATGGACGCAAGTTGCTCAATACATTGTATTAATTGTTGCTTACTTAATTCCAGTATTCTGGATAAGTAACAGAATTGGTGCAGGTGTATTCCCTCACCTAATGTTAGGTGATGAAGTAGCGAGAATTGGCGAACTTGAACAACAATTCGGTTTAGTTAAAAACAGTGCGGCAGACGTTAAGGCTGCAGGAGTACCAGGTGGATTAAAATCCATTGCAGTACCACACTCTGGAATAGCAGCAGGTGGTATGGCAGTTTGGAAGTACATTTCACTTGCGATCTGTATGATGGTTGGAACTGCATCGTTACCTCATATTTTAATGAGATACTTTACAACGCCATCAGTAAAATCAGCTAGAAAATCAGTGGCTTGGTCACTATTCTTTATTTTCTTGCTATACTCTTCAGCGCCAATGCTAGCAACACTTTCTAAAATATCATTGATGGATCCAAATTTACCTACGGGTATAATTGGAAAATCTATTGCTGATGTAAATAATATTGAGTGGGTCAAACAGTGGTCTTCTCAAAAACAAGTGTTTATAGCAGACTTTAACGGTGACGGCATACTACAGTTAAACGAGTGGTTTATGAGAACAGGTGTAGTAGTTCTTGCAACTCCTGAAGTTGCTGGATTACCATATGTGATCTCTGGACTTGTTGCTGCTGGTGGTATGGCTGCTGCGATGTCAACTGCAGATGGATTAGTTCTTGCGATTTCTAATGCGTTATCGCATGACGTTTACTATAACATGATTGATCCAAAAGCGGATGTTAGAAAAAGATTAATAGTAGCAAGAGTTCTATTAATCGTTGTTGGCGCGGCTGGTGCATACATTGCATCAATGCGTATTACTAGTATCCTTGGAGCAGTTGCATGGGCGTTTGACTTTGCGATGTCAGGCTTATTCTTCCCACTCGTACTTGGAGTATGGTGGAAGAGAGCTACAAGAGAAGGCGCGATTGCTGGTATATTATCAGGTCTCGCGGCTGGAACAGCTTACCTAATCTATGTTTACCCTAAATTTATGGGTAACCCTGCATGGTTGGGTATAGACCATTTAAGATTTGGTCTGATAGGTGCTCCAGTGTGTTTGATAGTAATGGTTGTAGTAAGTTTAATGACCAAAGCTCCAGATGCAGCTACTCAGAGAATGGTTGATGAAGTTAGAATACCTAGCGGAAAATCTATTCTTGGAAGACAACACTAAAGTCAATTAAATTTGATTTCAAAAAGGGGCGATTCATTCGCCCCTTTTTTTTTATCTAATAAATGTTAAAATAAAAAATGTCTATTTGGATCTATATATTAGATTACGCTTTAGGTTTAGTAATGTGGACCTTGCTCGGCCGAGCTGCTATGAATATATTTCAAAAAGAGGACTCTAAATTTTTCTTCATGAGGGCTTTTGTTGGTTTAACTAACCCGGTGCTCAAAGTTTTTGATAAAATTACTCCAGAATTTTTAGCTAGACCAATAGTGCCGCTATATGTTGCGTTTTATTTTTACTTAATTCGTTTTTATTTAATGCCTTGGTTGCTTGGATATGGAAGCATGGGGATGCTATCATTTCCAATTGATAGTGATTTTTCAAGGGAACTTTACAGGTTATTCAGTCCGGATAAATAATATTTTTGACAAGATTCTTAAATAAAATATAAATTAATTATGCCAAATCAAGTTAAAATATCTCCATCAATATTGTCAGCAGATTTTAGTAAGCTAGGATTAGAAGTGACTGCTTTAGATGAAGCGGGCGCTGACTATATTCACGTAGATGTAATGGACGGTCATTTTGTTCCAAATCTTACAATTGGACCAGACATTATAAAAAAGATCAGACCATTTACAAAAAAAATATTTGATGTTCATTTAATGATATCTCCGGTTGACAATTTTATTAAAGACTTTGCAAACTCTGGGGCAGATATAATCACTTTTCACCCAGAGGCAACTAAAGATATATCTAAAACTATTAGCTTAATAAAAGAGTGCAACAAAAAGGTTGGTGTATCCCTAAAACCTAAGTCAGAAATAAATTTGGTAGAAGATATTTTGGATCAAATAGACCTCGTATTAATCATGAGTGTTGAGCCAGGATTTGGTGGACAGAAATTCTTACCAGAAGTGGTTCCAAAACTTAAGAGGTTAAGAGAGATCATTAAAAAAAAAAATCTTAATGTTGATCTAGAAGTTGACGGGGGAATTAACTTTGTAAATGCTAAAGAAGTAAAAGATGCGGGTGCAAATATACTTGTTTCCGGATCAACAATTTTTAAAGAAAATAACGGTGATCTTAAAAAGAATATTAAATTATTAAGAACAGAGTAAATGTTCGGGGTAAAAAATATTTTTATTTACTTTTTAGCTTTTCGAAACAATATAATCATTTTTCTTAAAAAAATTTATTTTAAGAGTGAGTATTATAATTCAAAAATAATAGAGAAGACTGAAAATAAATTTCTATTTTTTCCTAACCCATACTTATTAAGTTCGCTGACGAACAAGAATAATTTTGAGTTTAGTCTTAACGCGAATACAGTTTACAAGATTTGGGATCAAACAAATGCTACCTCGAAATCACACTATCCTCATAATTTTTTATGGTTGAGTTTGATAGACCGAAAGAATGACGGTGCAATAGTAAGAAAAGTGATAAGTGACTGGGTAGATAAATATAAAAAGTATGAGAAAGAAATTTGGAAACCTTCATTAACCAGTCTCAGAATTATTAGTTGGATAATGAATGCTGAGCTGATACTTAGTAGTAAAAATATTACTTTTGGAAATGAGTTTGTAAAAGTTCTTTTTACGCAGATTAATCATTTGAAAGAAAGCCATTTAAATGAAAATGAGCCATCAAAACAAATTGAGATTTTGTCTGCGATAATATTGAGTGGGATTGTATTTAAAGACCGAGAAGATAATTTTAACCTTGGTTTTAGTAAACTGGAAAAATTATTGGTAGAATTCTTTGATGTTAATGGTTTTCCTCACAATAAAAATCCATACCATATACTAAAATTTTTGAAATTTTTAATCCTTATAAAAGAATGTTTAAAAGAATCTAACAATAATACCCCGGAATATGTCGACAAAATAATTGAAAAATTTCTTAAGAATATTTCTTATCTGATTACACCTTCCAAACAACTTCCATTATTTAATGGCACGTCTGAGATAAATTTAGATAGTTTCTTAGAATATTTAAAAAATCTTAATTATAGAACGAAAGAGGAAAAGGAATTATCAATAGATATAAAAAAGATTAGGTTTAAAAAAGATGTAATTTTTTTAGATACTTCCTCGACTCCAAAAAAAAAATTTTCAGGATTTTATCAATCTGGTCCATTATCTTTTGAATATTTTTTTGATAAAAATAAGATAATTACGAATGGAGGCTTTGGATCAAGTATCTCGAAGAAGGCAGCCTTAATTAGTAGATTGTCCTCTTCTCAATCTTCTATAACAATTAATGATTATTCTGCAACTCGACTTGAAAGAAATAATTTGATTAATAGAACTTTTGGTTATTTAATAAAAGACCCGATTAAAATTTTTGATGTTAGTCTGGAAGAGGATAATGTTAAGTTGGATTTGTCTGCTTCACATGATGCATATAAAAAAAGATTGGGTCTAAAGGTTTCAAGATTAATAAGAATTAACAAAATAAGCAATGATATCCAAGGAGAGGACACTCTAACTAAAAGTAATGCACTGCCCTCAGATCTCAATTTTACTATAAGATTCCATCTTTATCCCGGAGTTGGTGCAACAAAAACTATGAGTGGTAGGAGCGCTCTTATACAGCTCAATAAAAATAAATCACTATTATTTCACAGTGATAACTGTAGTTTGGATATCGAAAAAGGTATATTTTTTGGAAAAAATAAAATAATTAATAACTTAAACATTTTTCTAAAAGGAAAAATTACAAAAGAGAAAGAAGTTATTTGTTGGGGAATTAAAAAGAATATTGATGCTTAAAAAAATTAAAAATGCCCTTATATCTGTATCGGATAAAGAAGACCTTTTAGATATACTAGAAACCTTAAGTAAATTTGAAGTTAATATTATAAGCTCTGGCGGAACTTATAAGAAAATTAACAGTTTAGGTTTTAATTGTACCGAAATCTCAAAATATACACGGTTTAAAGAGATGTTAGATGGCAGAGTTAAAACACTTCATCCCAAGATCCATGCGGGTATATTACATGATAGATCAAAAAAAACTCATCTAAACCAGATGAAAAAAAATAAATTTCCTGCAATTGACCTAATAATAGTAAATTTTTATCCATTTCAAAAGATTGTTTCAGAATCCAAAAATGAGAAAAAGATAATAAATAATATAGATGTTGGTGGACCAACTATGGTCAGGGCTGCAGCCAAAAACTTTAAAAATGTTACTATTATAACAAGCAAACAAGATTATGGAAAATTCTGTAATGAGTTATTAAAATTCAGAGGTTCGGTCTCATTAGAATTTAGGGAACTTATGGCAAGCAAGGCTTTCAGTTTAACAGCTTATTATGATTCTCTTATCTCAAATTGGATTAATAAAAAACTCAAAATTAAGTTTCCAGATAGAATAACGATATTTGGGAGAAAATTTGAAGATTTAAGATATGGGGAGAATCCTCATCAAAATGCTGCAATATATATAAATGACTTTAGTGACAAAACATTGAAGTTAAAAAAGATTTCTGGAAAAAAATTAAGTTATAATAATTACAACGACATGGTTACTGCGATTGAGATTGTCAGGTCCTTTAAAAAATTGCCCACAAGTGCTATAATTAAACACGCAAATCCTTGTGGAGTTGCATCAAACAAATCATCGTTAAAATCATATAAAGATGCATTATCTTCTGATCCAGTAAGTTCATTTGGGGGAATTTTAGCTACCAATTATAAAATAAATGAGGTAATAGCAAAAGAAATTATTAAGAACTACTTTGAAGTTGTGGTTGCAAATCAATTCGAGAAAAGTGCTTTAAAAATTTTAAAGACAAAAAAAAATATGAGAATAATAGACTCATCTAAATATCTACTTAAAGATACAATGGATATAAAATTTTTTGATGGACAATTCTTGATACAAGACAAGGATGATCAAAATTTTGATAAAGAAAAATTTAAAATCTTACCAAAAAAAAGAATAAATAAGAAATTTTTTGAAGAGTTGTTATTTGCTAGCACTGTAGCTAAATTTGTTAAATCAAATGCAATAGTAATAACAAAAGGCTTAATGACATTGGGGATAGGAGCTGGACAACCAAGTAGACTAGATAGTTGCAAACTAGCTGTTCAAAAATCAAAAAAGTTTCATGGCAAAAAAATTAAAGGTTCAATTGCAGCTTCAGACGCTTTTTTTCCTTTTGCGGATGGGTTAAAACAATTAACAAAATCGGGAGTTAAAACCATAATACAGCCAGGCGGTTCTATAAGAGATAACGAAGTGATAAAGTCTGCTAAAAATTCAAAAGTCTCAATGATTTTGACTGGTGTAAGACACTTCAAACATTAATGTCATCGATTTTAGCGGCTAAAATAAAATCACTTTCTGCAAGACCTTTGATGGCATGTGTTGAAATTTTCATTCTAGCGTAGCCATATCCAAAGCTAATATCAGGGTGGTGCCCCTCGGACTCAGCAATTTTGCCAACTATATTTACAAACTCTTGACTTTTAATAAAGTTTTTAAACTTAAAATCTTTTTCAATATAAAAATTCTCTTTGACATCTTTCAGAACTTTCCAACCATCAATTTTTTTTAAATATTTTTGTATTTCATCAATTTTAAAGGCCGGGATATTACCTTCACAAGGGATGCATTTTTTTTTCGAAAGATCTGTCATACAATTTTGGAGCGGGCAAAGGGACTTGAACCCTCGACCTTCTCGTTGGCAACGAGACGCTCTACCACTGAGCTATGCCCGCAAAGCCTATATATTATATTTACTGAAAAATAATTAGGCAAGTATTATAAATTGACAGTTGATGAATAATCTTTTTAATATGGTCATATGTTAGAAAAACTACCAAAAAAAATCGCAATTTTTCCCTTAAGTGGGGTAATTTACTTTCCTAAAACGAAACTACCTTTAAATATATTTGAACAACGGTATCTTGATTTAGTAAAAGATGCATATGACAATAACAAGTTAATGGGAATGGTTCAGTCTAGAAAAGGCACTAATGAAATTTACAAAGTAGGTTGTCTTGGTAAAATTAGTGATTTTCTGGAAACTGGTGATGGTCGAGTCTTGATTAATTTAGTCGGAATGACAAGGTTTGATATAATTAAAGAAATTGATAACAAAAAAAAATATAGGGAATTTGAAGTAGATTATGAAAGATTTAAGAATGATTTTAATGTTAAAGATGCAGCAATTGCAGAAATTAAAATTCTTCAGGATTTAAAAAGGAAAACTAAAGTATTTTTTGAGAAAAATAGTTTAATTCTAAACTGGAAGGAGTTTGATAAACTCGAACTTAATCAACAGATTAATACAATTGCAATGATCGCTCCAGTTTCAAATGAGGAGAAACAAAAATTATTAGAAACAAAAAATTTTTCTGAGAAAACAAACACCTTATCGGAAATTATCGAGTTTTATTTACATGAAAAAGATGGATTTAAAGGTTCTCTTCAATAACCTAAGACTTGTTCATAGAGTTAAAAAAATCTGAGTTATTTTTTGTATCTTTAAGTTTGGAAATTAAAAATTCAATACCATCCATCGTTCCCATGGGACTAATTATTCTTCTTAAAACATTCATTTTAGATAGGTCATCTTTTTCAAATAAAAGTTCCTCTCTTCTTGTTCCTGATCTAGTGATATCTAGTGCAGGGTAAATTCTTTTATCAGCAACCTTCCTATCAAGAATGAGTTCTGAATTTCCAGTGCCTTTGAATTCCTCGAATATAACTTCATCCATTCTACTTCCAGTATCAACAAGCGCTGTAGAAATAATAGTAAGAGATCCACCCTGCTCAACATTTCTAGCTGCTCCGAAAAACCTCTTTGGTCTTTGTAATGCGTTTGCATCTACTCCACCAGTTAAAACTTTACCTGAACTTGGAACTACAGCGTTGTAAGCTCTGCCCAATCTTGTAATTGAGTCAAGAAGTATTACCACGTCTTTTTTGTGTTCTACGAGTCTCTTCGCTTTTTCAATCACCATTTCAGCTACTGCTACGTGTCTAGAAGCTGGTTCGTCAAAAGTGGATGAAACGACTTCGCCCTTTACAGACCGCTGCATATCTGTCACTTCTTCAGGCCTCTCATCAATAAGTAGAACCATTAAATAAATTTCTGGATGGTTTGCAGTAATTGATTGCGCAATATTTTGTAAAATTATTGTTTTACCAGCGCGAGGTGGTGAAACAATTAAAGATCTTTGACCCTTTCCTATCGGACTTACAAGGTCTATTAATCGAGATGTGTTGTCTGGTTTTTTTTCAACTTTATTACTCTCAATCTCAAGTTTTATTCTTTCATTTGGATAAAGAGGGGTTAGATTGTCAAAAGCGATTTTATTTCTTACTTTCTCAGGATTATCAAAATTAATATTATTCACCTTTAATAACGCAAAATATCTCTCCGCATCCTTTGGGGCCCTAATTTCACCCTCAACAGAATCACCTGTTCTTAAACCAAATCTTCTAATTTGACTTGGGCTAACATAAATATCGTCTGGGCCAGGCAGATAGTTTGACTCAATCGCTCTTAAAAATCCAAAACCATCTTGAAGGACTTCTAATACACCTTCCGCAGTTATTTGCTCGTTTTTATCAGCCAGTTTCTTTAGTATTGCAAACAGAATTTCTTGTTTTCGAAGTGTGCTCGGGTTTTCAATTCCGAGTTTTTCTGCTTCAGAAATCAGATCGGCTGGATTTTTTCTTTTTAAGTCTTGTAATTTCATGTGTGATTTTAATATTTAGGAAAGTAATATAAATATAATGTTTTAAACAAAAATTTCAACCCTTAATTATAAAGGCTTAAATATCGTTACAAATATTACTACAATTAGTATGATTGTTGGTATTTCGTTGTATATTCTAAAGAATTTAGATGTTTTTTGATTACTATCGATAGCAAAGTCATTTAGATATTTGCCTAGTGTAAAATGGTAATAGGTCAAAATAATAACCGCGAAGATCTTAATTTGCATCCATAGTTCATAAAAAACTGTAAAACCAACACTGTAAATTAAAAGAATTCCTAAAAGCCAAGATGTAAGCATGGCGGGCATCATGATATAATTATAAAGCTTTCTCTCCATTATTTTAAAAATTGTTTTTTGTGAGACGTGATCTGCTTCGGAGTGATAAACAAATATTCTAGGTAGATATAAGAGTCCTGCCATCCAAGAAATTACGGCAACCAAATGGATAGATTTAAATAGTAAATATAAATTCATTTTAAAGATATTTCCTAATTAATTTTTCAAATAATTTTATATGTTCGTCTCGATCATTTAGACAGGGTATTAAATCAAAGTTTACTCCACCTTGTTCTAGAAAACTTTCTCTTCCTTGAATATTAATCTCTTCTAAGGTTTCGACACAGTCAGATGCAAACCCTGGGCATATTACTAGTAAATTTTTTATACCTTTCTTTGGTAGGGCTTCTAAAGTTTTATCGGTATATGGTGTAAGCCATTCTTGAGGTCCAAATCTTGACTGGAAAGTTGTTTGTATTTCTATTTTGTCAAATTTTTCTTTAATCAGCCTTGTAGTTTTATGACAATAACAATGGTAAGGATCGCCTTTGTCAAAATATGATTTAGGAATTCCATGGTAAGAAGAAATTATTAAATCTGGTTCCCAGTCTATTTCATTGATTTTATCTTCAATACTTTTCGTTAGTGCATCCACATACAGAGGGTCACTTTCATAATGTGGAATTATTTGAAGACTCGGTTGCCACCTCATTTTCATCAAAGATCTATAAACTTCGTCGCAAACTGTTGCCGTAGTCGCAGCTGCATATTGCGGATACAACGGAAGGACTATAATATTTTCGCACCCCTTCTCTTTAAGCACTCTCAATCTTGAACTAATGCTTGGGTTTCCATACCGCATTGCAAAATCCACTATTGTTTTTTTATTTCCAATCTTTTTAGTTAATTTATTAGTTTGATTTTTTGTAAAAAATAGCAGAGGAGACTCATTGGTTTCCGTTCGCCAAATTTTTTTATAAGCGTGTGCAGTTTTGGACGGCCTAAAAGTTAAAATAAATAATTTTAGTATTATTTGCCAAATTATTGGGTTTACCTCTATTACCCTCCGATCAGATAGAAATTCATTTAAATATTTTCTAATATCCCACCAACTTGTAGAATCTGGGGTCCCTAAGTTTATTATTAATACGCCTGTTTTACCGTATTCAACTTTTGGATGATCGTTATTTGTCATCTAGATTTCACTCTTTCTACAATTTTTCTTATTAAATCTGGTCTAGTATTTGGAAGTATACCATGTCCCAAATTAAAAATATAAGGACAGTTGTTAAACACCTCCAAGTATTTGTCAACGGTAACCATTATTTTTTTTTCGTTTTGATTTAAGATAATTTTTGGGTCCATGCCGCCCTGGATGCATACGTTTTTCAAATTATCTGCCGCCCATTCAGGGTCAAGGTTGTAATCAATGCTTATTCCGTCAGATTTGACCTGATTTGTAAATTCTTTATAATTTTTTCCTATTCCTTTTGGGAAACAAATATTTGGTATATTATTTTTCTTACAAAAAGAAATTATTTTTTTGTTAGGATCAATGCAAAATTCGCTTAAATTTGATCCCTCCAAAAGACCTGCCCATGAGTCAAATAATTGGATTATGTCGGCTCCCGACTCAAATTGTTTTTTTATATGAATACAAATAAATTTATTTAAATTTTCGATGACCTCTTTGATTAATTTTTTTTCTTTATTAAGTACCTCTGTCCCTTTGCTTTTAATATTCAGCATATAATATATGAGAGTCCACGGGGCTCCGACAAAACCTATAAGTGATTTTTTTTTATCGAGCCTATATCTAGTTTGTTTTATAGATTGGTAAACTGGGTCCAAACATTTTTTGAAAATATTAACACTGGTTGAAAAAAAACGCTCTTTATTAAATGCTGATAAAGTTGGTCCACTTTTTTTGAAGGCTACGTTTTGACCAAGCGCAAACGGAATAAGTAAAATATCTGAGAAGATTATTGCTGCATCTAGATCAAATCTTTTTAAAGGTTGAAGAGTTATTTCTTTTACGAGTGCAGGATTGAAACAAAGTTTTATAAAATCTTTATTTTTTTTTCTTATCTCTTGAAATTCGGGCAAATATCTTCCTGCTTGTCTCATGAACCATACAGGATCACAATTGATATCTTTTTCTAACAGACATTTAAGTATCTCATTCATATATATAATATATGTTAATTTAATTATTTATTAATAGGACATGTTATTAAATATAATAACTATTTATACAAAGTTCTTAACATTTTATTCAGATTTAGGTTCAAAAACAGCTGTGAAAAACAAAGATTTTTTTGTTTATTAACATTTTCTTTATCTCATTGTATAAAATAATAATTAAGAGCACTTTGTTAATAAGTTGTTAAAGTGTGTTAAAATAATTAACTTTGAATAATTCTTAGTTACTAAAAGCAAGTTATTCAAATTTTATAAACAAAATTATGAACGAAAAATACAATGTATATCTAGTATCTGACTCAACTGGTGAGACACTAGATAGAATTTTTTTATCTATAAAATCTCAATTCTCAAATTTTGATTATATTAAAAAAGAGTTTGTATTTATAAGAACAGAGCATCAAATTAACAAAATAATAGAGGAATGTAAAAAAACAAAAAATTCGGTTATTTTATACACTATAGTTGAAACCAAACTCGCTAAATATATCAATCTAGAGGCGGAGAAACAAAATACCCCCTGCTTTGGCATCTTAGGATCTCTAATACTAAATTTTTCTAAGCTGCTAAACAAAAAAGCGATTCACAAACCAAGCGCCCAGCATGTTCTTGATGAAAACTATTATAAGCGCATGGAAGCAATACAATATACAATGTCACATGATGACGGAAAGAGAACTGAAGAATTTAACGATACAGATATTATATTGTTAGGAGTAAGTAGAACAAGCAAAACACCAACATCTATTTATCTCGCCAACCGGGGTTACAAAACCATGAATATACCACTCGTACAGAAACAAGATGTTCCCAAGGAAATTTTAGATAATACTTCTAAAAAATGTATCATAGGATTATTTGCTGATCCAAATCGATTATCAGATATAAGAAGAAATAGAATGGTTTTAATGAAAGATAACATACCATCTTATGCTGATGTAGAAACTATTAGAAAAGAGGTAGATGATTCGAAGGCTTTATTTAAAAAATATAGCTGGCCTACAATCGATGTTACAAGAAAGTCAGTTGAGGAAACAGCGGCATCAATTATTAAAATTTTTGAAATTACGAAAAAAAAATGAATATTATTTTAGCTTCAAAGAGCGGGGTAAGAAAAAAAATCTTAGAAGATAATAAGATTAATTTTGAAGTTGTGCACTCCCATGTGGACGAAGACATGGCTAAAGAATCATTTATAAATGAAGGTGCCGATCCTTTAGTTATATCAAAAAATTTAGCTGAATTAAAAGCAACAAAAGTAAGTAAATCTTATGCGGATAAGTTAGTTTTGGGAGCCGATAGTGTGATTTCACTTAACAATGAATTAATTAACAAACCTCGCTCAAGACAAGATGCTTTAGAAATACTAACGAAACTCAGCGGGAAAAAACATTACTTAATAAGCTCTGTTTGTTTTGTTAAAAATGGTTCAATGGTTTGGAATCACACAGACCAGTCAGAACTAAAAATGAAGAAATTAGAGAAAAACGCATTAAAGTCATATCTTGACAAAATATTAACATCAACTTTGTTGGCCTACGGGGTTTATCAAATCGAGGCAGACGGTTTGGAATTATTTGAATATATAAAAGGTGACAAGGAATCAATAATGGGCTTACCAATCAAGG
>NZJU01000042.1 GCA_002692325.1 Candidatus Pelagibacter sp. | reverse complement strand
ATCATTAATAAACATTACTCCGTGACCTATAAAACAGTTTTTACCAATTTTTACTTTTTCACATAAAAACGAATGTGATTGAATTCTTGAGTTGTTATCAATAAATACATTTTTTTGTATTTCAACAAATGGTCCTACAAAAACATTATCTCCTAACGTAGCTCCATAAATATTAACTGGTTCAATAATTTTACAATTTTTCCCTTTTTTCAAATTAATAATCTTAATTTTCATACTTTAATCCATCCAATCTAATTTTCGTTTTATTTTAAATTGAAAAACTTTGGATAAAATAAACTCAGCTATTATCTCACAGTCAAACAATTTAAAATATTTCTTTTTTCCATTATCACCTATTTTTCTTCTTGATTTATCGTTGAATTTATAAAATTTTATTTTATCTGATAAATCTTCAACAGAATTATAAAAAACCATTTCATTCTTATTAAAAAAATTATCTAATTTAGTTTTCTTATCAACAAATGTTAGAAGACCGTTACCTACCAACGAAGCTATTCTGTTGCTAGTTAAGTATCTTATTGGTTTGCCACGACTTAAATTTAAAGCCATTTTTGAATTGCAAATTGCTTTATAAAAATCATTGGCCCAAACTGGTTCTTTATTGTTAAAACCATATATATCAAAATTAATATTTGGACATTTATCTAAAAGTTTTTTTATAAAATCATTTCTTTCATCAATTTTATTTTTTTTTAGTGAACCTCTATTAACACCATGACTCATTGAGAAAAAAACATCTGATATTTGACTGTTTTGTTTTGAGATATTTAGATTTTCAATATTTTTATCAACCGGTATAGGAAGATAATTAAAATTCTCTCTGTTTCTTAAAAAATTCAACGAGGATGGATGAGTAGTTATAAAATTATGGTCTATTAAACTGTCGTATTTAAGTAATTTTGACCTATTGCTTTTGTAATCTGGACCCTCTTCGTGCAAATGATCTTCAAACCATTGAGCGATTTTAATTTTCTTATTAGTTTTTTTTATTTTATCAAGTGTATTTAGATCAATATCATATGCGTGACCTAGTAAAAGTAAGTCAGGTTTATAATTCATAGTAGTATTTAAAATTAATTGGTTCAAATACTTTGTTCCCTTATAATCATTAACAGTTTTATTATATCTTGTTATATCTCTATCGCTTATGTTTAATACATCATTATTTTGTCTAATTAGCCCATTGGCTAATTTTTTTGCTATAGATATATAATATAATCGATAATTAAGTCGCGATCCGAAATTTGATATATTCATAATTTTAAAATTTTTTTTGTTTAGATTTATTGTAATATTTTTAGCGATAAATAATTCCTGACGCATTCGATCAATTTTTTCAGTATTTGGTTTAATTTTGTGTAGCACATTTGAAAAAAGTTTATATTGATTTTTGACTCTTAGTTTCTTAAAATTAATTAGCTTTTTTAAATTCTTATAAAGCTCGAGACTGTTAATTTTCTTTAAATAAAATCCGTCAGAAACAGTTTCTATTAGACCACCTGTTTTTGAGAGAATTACAGATGAACCTCTTGAACCAGCTTCAAGTGCTGTTCGACCAAAAGGTTCTTCCCAAGTAGAAGGTACAACAGTAATAGATGATTTTTCAAAAAATTTTAAAGTTTTATTATGAGGTACCCAACCAATGAGTTTTAATCTTGGATGTGAGAAATTATATTTTTCCCTAGGTTCATCACCAATTACTAAGGCTTTCCAATCTTTGTGCTGATTAAGTATCTTTATAATAGATTTTCCGAAAAGGTCATATCCTTTTGAGTGGTTTAATTTACCTACAAAAGTGATTATCTTTTCTTTTTTCGGCATTTTATTGATTGGTTCAATTGATGGATAAACAATTTCAGAATTTTCGCTATTTTTTATTTTAAGTCCTTGGAAAAACTTTTCTTTTACCCAGTTACTAACAAATATTATTTTAGAGCAATTATTAATTAATTTTTCTCTTTCCTTAGGTGATCGTGATCCATCAAGTGCTTGTGGGTTGTTATGAAAAACTAAAATATAATCTTTTTCCGGATAATAAGATTTAATGTTAATTAAATAAGAGGGCCTATTATGAATTTCAATTAAATCTATTTTTTGATCAGCTATAGAATTAACAAATTTGTTTACATAATTTAGATTTTTACCGAATCCATATCTATTAAATTTTAAATTTTTATACTTAATACCTTTGATTAAATCTTTTGTATTTTTAGTGCTACCGAAAACTATTGTATTTTTTAAGTATTTGCTTTTTTTTGAAAAATCTTTTACCCAAATTGAAGCCGATCCAGCAGCGGAGGATATAAATTGATCTTTGTAAGGTAACAAAACAGCTATTTTTTTATTAACCATTGAAAATGTTTAATAGGCTTTTGTGTCAACTTTTTGTGCTTGATCCTTCAACAAAGATAGGGCTTTTTTAGCTCCAGAGCTCATAAATCTTTGATCTGCTCCTACAGTTACTAAATTAAAGCCTATATCAATCATTTCTTTTGCATATTCTGGTGTTGCATTATGTATGCCAGCAAATATTTTGTGTTTTTTTGCATGTTTTAAAATATTTATAATTTCGTCATAAGTTTTAGATCCTTTAGGGTTATCAAAAGCAGGTTTTTGCCCAATTGCTAAACTTAAATCTGCTGGACCAATATAAATACCATCAAGATTAGGAGTTGACATTATTTCATCTAAATTTTTTAATGCCTCACTTGTTTCTATCATGGCTAACTTCAAAATTTCATTATCTGCGTGAGAACCATAATCATCTCCACCATATAATAATCCTCTGATGGGTCCAAAACTTCTATATCCTTTTGGTGGATACATACAGGCTTGTACAAAATTTTCTGCTTCTTTTCTATTACTTACCATTGGACAGATGATACCATAAGCACCAGCATCTAATATTTTCATAATTTGACCTGGTTCGTTCCAATTGACTCTTATTAATGGAGTAGTATTTGTAGTTGAAATAGATTGAAGCATATTTAATGCATTGGGATAGTCTACTACGCCATGCTGCATGTCTATAGTGCAAGAATCCCAACCTTGATGAGCCATAACTTCAGNAGAAAAGGAACTAGGAATTTGTAACCAACCATTTATTATTGGTTTACCTTCCTTGAGCATTTGCTTTAATCTATTTTTTCTCATTCGTATGAAATACCAAAATGAGTATATTTGATATTTAAATAATCTTTTATTGCCATCGATCCACCCTCTCTGCCATAGCCAGTTTGTTTTATTCCACCAAAAGGTGCCTCAGCAACAGCTACAACTGGTGTATTAACAGCCACACAGCCAGTTTCAAGTAGCTCAGATGCTTGATTAGCTTTCTTTAAATCAGTAGTATAAACATAACTTGCTAAACCTAGGTCATTATCGTTAGCTCTTTTCATTACTTCTTCAAAATTATTAAAACTTAAAATAGGTACAATTGGACCGAAAGGCTCTTCTTTCATTACAGTAAAATTATCTTTAATATTGTCAAATATTGTAGGTTCATAATAATACCCCTTATTAAAATTTGCTGCTCTTTTACCCCCTAGTAGAACTTTACCACCTTCTTTTTTTGTGGTTTCAACTAATTTNTCTACACCTTCTAAACGCTCTCTGGTACATAAAGGTCCGAGCAAAGTATCTTTATCCATACCATTACCCATTTTTAATTTTTTTGTTTTTTTCACCATCAAATCTGCAAATTCATCTTTTTTATTTTCATGTATGTAAAATCTGTTTGGAGAAATACAAACCTGACCATTGTTTCTGAATTTTGCGGTAATTGCCATATCTGTTACCTTGTTCAAATCCACATCATCGAATACAATGAAGGGTGAGTGACCACTTAATTCCATCGTAACTCTTTGGACTTTATCAGCCGCTTGTTTAAGTATAAGTTTTCCTACTCTAGTTGATCCAGTGATGGAAATTTTTTTAATTATATCTGATTGTATTAACTCTGAAGAAATTGCTGCAGGATCTCCCGACAATAAATTAACGACACCTGCAGGTACGCCAGCTTCNTTACAAATATCAACTATTTCCATTACACTACCAGGAGTAATTATGTCGGGTTTTACTATAACTGAACAACCGGCTGCTAAAGCGGTAGAAATTTTTCTTGAGGCTAATATGACTGGGAAATTCCAAGGAACTAGTGCCGCTACAACACCTACAGGTTGGTATATTACATGAATTTTGGTGTTTGGAAAACGACTTTGATTTATTTCACCAAAAATTCTTTTAGTTTCTTCAGAGTTCCACTCAAAAATATCAGCAGCTCCTCCAACTTCACCTGATCCTTCGGTAAGCGGTTTACCTACTTCTAGTGTAAGCCACTTTGATAGTATATCAATTCTTTGCCTCATTAACTCAGAAATTTTTCTTATTATTTTTGATCTTTCCCAAGGTGAAGTGTTTTTCCAAACTTCTAAACCTTTTTCAGCAGACCTCAAAGCTCTTTGAACATCTTTGCTATTAGCTTTGGAGGCTTTACCTATCAATTCTTCAGTAGCTGGATTGATCACATCATACGTATCTCCACTAGAGGAATGCTGCCATTTTCCATCGATAAATTGACCAAATTTTTCGTACATAAATTATATATAATTATTGAATATAATAAGTTNATTATCTATCTTATAAAGAATTTATGAAAAACATTCAACTTACTTGTGCTCACGCCCTTGTCAAATTCCTTACAAAACAAAAAATTCTGATTGATGGAAAGAAAGAACCATTGTTTCCAGGTGTGTTTGGAATCTTTGGCCATGGTAATGTAGCGTGTCTAGGACAAGCCCTTCAAGAAAATCAAAAAGAACTACCTACTTGGCGAGGACATCACGAACAAAATATGGCTTTGACAGGTATTGCATACTCTAGAGCTAAAAGAAGAAAACAGATATTTATTGCAACTAGCTCTGTAGGACCAGGCTCAACAAATATGATTACTGCTGCTGCAGTAGCAATGAGCAATCGTTTACCAATATTATTTTTACCTGGAGATACTTTTGCAAGTAGAATGCCTGATCCAGTTTTGCAACAAGTTGAACACTTTAATAATCCTGGAATCACACAAAACGATGGCTTTAAACCTGTAGTGAGATATTTTGATAGAATTACGCGTCCTGAGCAAATTATATCGACTTTACCTCAAGCTATCGAAGTTATGCTCGATCCTGCGGATTGTGGTCCTGCTTGTGTATCTTTAAGCCAAGATGTTCAAGGTGAAGTATTTGATTATCCTGAGGAATTTTTTAAAGAAAGAGTCCATACAATTAGACGTCCTCGCCCAGATGATTATCAAATAAAAAAAGCAGCAGAATGTATCAAATCCTCTAAAAGCCCAATAATTATTTCAGGAGGCGGAGTGTTTTATTCAGATGCGATGAATGAATTATCTGACTTTGCAAAAAAACATAATATACCAGTAGCACAAACAGTAATGGGATACTCTACAATGAAAAGAGATCACTCCCATTTCATAGGACCTATTGGAGGTCTTGGTGGAAAAGCTGCAAATAATATGGCCAAAAAAACAGATCTAGCTATTGCTGTTGGAACGAAGCTATCAGATTTTACAACTGGATCATGGGCAAATTTTGAAAATCCAAACTTTAAATTGGTATCAATAAATGCAGCAAGATTTGATGCAAATAAACATATGGCTCAGGCTGTAATTGGTGATGCAAAAGTTTCATTATCAGAGCTTTCTTTAGCACTTGGAAAATGGAAAGCTGAAGACAGCTGGAATAAAAAAGCTCAGCTTGAATTAAAAAGTTGGAATGAGTATGTAGATAAAGAAAGTGGTTCTACTAATCAAAAACTGCCTAGTTATGCACATGCTGTTGGTGCAATTTACAGAAATTCCGATCCTTCAGACATTGCAGTCACTGCAGCGGGAGGATTAGTAGGTGAAGTTTTGCAAGTTTGGAGACCAAGAGAATTAAATACGCATGAAACAGAGTGGGGTTTTAGTTGTATGAGTTACGAAATTTCAGGAGCATTGGGAATTAAAATGGCAAACCCAAAAAAAGAAGTTATAGCTTTTGTGGGAGATGGATCATATCTACTTTATAACTCAGATATTTATAGCTCTGTAATTACTAATAATAAATTGATTATAATTGTTTGTGATAACGGAGGACATGCAGTCATTAATAGACTTCAACTATATAAAGGTGGAAAAGAATTTAATTGCTTGTTAAAAAGTTCAAAAACTCCCAATCTTGTCCCAGTTGATTTTTCTTCACACGCAAAAAGTATGGGCGCTAATGGGGAACAGGTCAATTCTATATCTGAACTAGAAGAAGCTTTTAAAAGAGCAAAAAAATCAAAAAAAACATATGTCATAAGTATTCACACAGATGGTTATCAATGGTTAGAGGGTTCTGCATACTGGGAAAGCCCTACTCTTTCAATGCCTACTACAGATGAAAATAAAAGAGCACTAAAAGAGCATTTAGAAGGTAAGAAAAAACAAAGAAAAGGTGTATAACCTTTTGAGATGAGCAAAATTTTTAAAGTTGGTCTAATTGGTTGCGGTCATATTGCAGAGACCTATTTTAGGGCTCATAAATACTTTAATAATTTCAAGATAATTAAATGTGCTGATATAAATCAATTTGCAGCCAAAAAATGCGCAGACAAATTTAAGATAATTCCAGTCTCTGTAAATGAATTATTTAAAGATAAAAAAATCCAAGTAATTTTAAACTTAACAATACCTACTGCACACTATTTAATTGCCAAAAAATCGTTATTAAATGGAAAACATATTTATTCTGAAAAACCTTTAGCAGTTTCATTAAAAGACGGTAAGGAACTTATAAAGATAGCTAAAATAAAAAAACTTTTTATAGGAAATGCTCCAGACACCTTTTTGGGCGGCGGAAATCAAAAAGCAAGACAACTTTTAGACAAAAAAATAATAGGTAATGTAAAATTTGGAACAGGAATATTTGCCTTTCCAGGAATACAGTCCTACCACCCGAATCCTGAACCTTGGTTTGCAAAAAAAGGAGGTGGACCTGTTATAGATATGGGCCCTTATTATTTAACTGCTTTAGTTAACTTACTAGGTCCAGCCAAAGAGGTATCAAGTATGAGCTCGAAAGGCGTCAACAAACGTACGATTGGTATTGGTAAAAAAAAAGGAAAAAAATTTAAAGTTGAATGTCCAACAACTTATTTTTCAACTATAAAATTTTATAATGGTACAATAATTAGGTTAACCTTATCCTTCGATGTTATTTCTCACCTAAGAAATCATATTGAGCTTTATGGAGATAAAGGCTCTATGATAGTTCCAGATCCAAATATGTTTGGTGGATCAGTTTTAATAAGTAAAAAATTGGGAAGTTCGTGGCAAAACTTTAAAACTAATAAAATGTCATTGGGTAAAATAAATATTAAAACACAAAGTTCTAGGGCAAATGAATCTCCTACTAACGCAAATTACAGAGGTGTTGGTTTATCAGAAATGATATATTCGATACAAAATAATAGAATACATAGATGTAATGGAGATTTGTCTCTTCACGTGCTAAATATAATCGAGGCTATTCACAAGTCAGCAAAAAATAATAAAAAACAAAAAATT
>NZJU01000041.1 GCA_002692325.1 Candidatus Pelagibacter sp. | reverse complement strand
TGATTGATGATTTGATTACAAAGGGGGTCTCTGAGCCATATCGTATGTTTACTTCAAGAGCTGAATATAGACTATCCTTAAGAGCTGACAATGCAGATCAGAGGCTTACCCCGTTGGGTATAAAAATTGATTGTGTTGGAAAAGACAGATCGAAAATATTTTTAGATAAACAAAAAAAATTAATACAAATATTAGATCATCTCAAATCAAATTTAATATCTCCTAATGAAGCTAGTAAGCATGATATAAAAATTGCACAAGATGGTGTTAAAAGATCTGGTTTAGAGCTTATGGGCCAACGAAATTTAAATATGGCAAAAATAAGGCAGATATGGCCTACGTTACCCTCTTATGGGGCTGATTTAGACGATCAAGTTGAAATTGATGCTCATTACTCTGGTTACCTTAAAAGACAGTCACATGATATAGCTGCTTTTAAAAAGGATGAAAGTATTAAGATACCTGATAAGATTGATTACGATATTTTCAGCGGTCTATCCAATGAGATTAAATCCAAGTTAAAGATCATTAGACCGAAAACTTTAGGTCAAGCTCTAAGAATTGACGGTGTCACTCCAGCTGCAGCTATAATATTGTTGGGTTACATTAAATCAAAAATTAAAAGGGCTTCAGCTTGATATCTGAGGCAGATGTTAAAAGAATCCTCCTACAAAAATTTAAATTTGATGCCTTACAGATAAAAAAATTAGATAATTATGTAAAAAATCTCCTTAATTTTAATAAAAAACATAACTTAATTGCTAAAAGTACAGAAAAACTTGTGTGGGATAGACATATTTTAGATAGTGCTCAATTAATTAAATTTATAGATCTTAAAAATTGTACTGGAATAGCAGATTTAGGTTCAGGAGGAGGTTTGCCAGGTATTATTTTAGCTTTGTTCTACCAAAATTACAATTTTCACGTGAAACTATATGAAAAATCTCCACTTAAATCTACTTTTTTACTTAATATATCCAAACAATTAGGTTTAAATTGTAAAATTATATGTGGCGACGTGAATTATCAAAAAATTGACTCAAACCATGTTGTTAGCAGAGCTTTTAGAAAATTACCCCAGATATTGGATATTTCACGTGAAAACTGTGTAAGAAAACATAAAATTATCGTTATGAAAGGAAAAAATGCACAAGAAGAGATAAATAATACTTCCCAGATGAAAAATTATGAGTATAGATTAGAGAATAGTATTACTGAAAATAGTTCAAAGATAATTATTATGGAAAAGCGAAAAATTTTGTGAAACCAAACATCATAGCTGTTATAAATCAAAAAGGTGGAGTAGGGAAAACTACTACAGTTATTAATTTAGCCGCTTCGCTGTCCATTATGGGTCAAAAGAATTTAGTTATAGACTTAGATCCCCAAGGCAATGCAACTACAGGTCTTGGCAAATCAAATAATGACGATGACAGAAATATTTATAATCTTCTTATAAAAAAAATTAATTTAAGAGAGGGCTTGCAAAAAACTAACGTGAACAATTTAGATATCTTCGGGTCCAATGTAAATCTTTCNGGNTTNGANGTTGAAACTGCNAACGATGANAANAGAGCTTTNATNTTAAANGAAATTTTAAANAATAANTCTGAAATNATNAATNANTACGATAATATTTTTATAGATTGNCCNCCNTCNNTAAGNTTANTNACNATNATGGCTTTAGTTTCTGCNNATGAAATANTNGTNCCNNTNCAAACNGAATTNTTTGCTTTNGAGGGAATAACTCAACTANTTAAAACNATNGANAGAATTAAAGTNAATTTAAANCCNACTTTAANNGTAAGAGGAATNTTANTAACTATGTTTGANAAAAGAAANAANNTATCNTCTCAAGTTGATAAAGAAGCAAGAAATTATTTTAAAGAAAAAGTNTATCAATCCGTNATNCCNAGAAANGTNAGNTTNTCNGAAGCTCCNTCTCATGGNCNACCNTGNGTNACNTATGACAANGCTTGTAGNGGTAGTAAAGCATACTTNNAANTAGCNGAAGANTTTAAGANTCAAACAANTAAAATAGGNAGTGCAGCNTGAATACAAAAAAAAAAGGTTTAGGAAAAGGTTTATCAGCTCTTTTTGGGGAGCAAACTAATCGAGAAAAAGCCTTTAAAATTGAGGGAAACTTACAAAAAGCTCTTATAGGCGATCTAGTTAGAAACAAATATCAGCCTAGATCAATTTTTGATGAAAGTAAGTTAGACGAACTTTCTAACTCGATAAAAAAAAACGGAATTATCCAACCAATCGCTGTACGTAAAAGCAAGACATCATCTGAGCCATATGAAATTGTTGCAGGTGAAAGAAGATGGTTAGCCGCTCAAAAAGCTGGTTTACACGAAGTGCCTATAACAATTTTAGATCTAAATGACAGCGAGACTCTTGAAGTAGCTATTGTTGAAAATATTCAAAGAGAAGATTTAAATATTATTGAGGAGGCTAAAGGCTATAAAAGACTTAATGAAGAATTTGGTTACGATCAAGATAAAATTGCTTCAATGATGTCTAGAAGCAGAAGTCACATTAGTAACACATTGCGATTATTAAATTTACCAAAAGATATCATTGCAATGTTGAAGCAGGGTGAATTAACTGCAGGTCAAGCAAGACCCTTAATAGGAATGCCTAATGCTTCTAGTATAGCCGAAGAAATTGTAGCTAAGAAATTATCAGCCAGATCTATAGAAAATATCAAAAAAAAGAAGACTAAATCATTTACCATTGATCCCAATATATTTAACGCTCAAAGAGAAATTGAGAGATCATTGGGTCTTCGGGTTAACATTCAAAATAAAAAAAATAATAGTGGTAAGATTACTTTGGAATATAAGAACTTAGATCAATTTGAGCTAATATCTAAACTTTTAAAGGGTTAACCACGATGTTGCATAAATTGATAAGTAGTTGTTTAAGCATAATATCATTATTCTGATTAAAGTTTTTTTTTATTTCTTTATCAAATTCATTCAATTTTTGTAAAGCAATGTTAAGCTTCTTTAATGACCATTTATTTAATTGGTCTAAGAAAGCATTTTTTTCTTTCCAAAATAATTTTGGTTTTAGTTGTTGTAGAACAAATTCTATATTTTTGTTCTTCTCATTAATCTTTTTAGCTTCAAGCAGTCTTAGCATTCGTGAAGATAGTAAGTTAAAATAAAGCAAAATATTATCATTCATAAAATTAGCACTTGATATTTCAATATTTAGTTTTTCTTTTTCTCCACTTAAAGCTGCGTCTCTTGCTTTTTCAAAACTTTCAGCCTCTTTATAGTTTAAAAGATTGTTCACCTTGTTTAAATCTAATATTTTGTCAGGGAAGCATGTTTTAATTTTTTCTAATTCATTTTTTGCTATTAGCCTATTAGAATTAGAGTTAACGATAATTGTATTAATTGTTTGTTGATCCAAGTTACGAAAATCTGCCAATTCACTTTTAATAAAACTTACCAAGGTTCTTTCACTATCATTGTAGCAAGCAATTAAAGCACAATTTTCACCTTTACTAAAAAAATCTCTTAATTTTGATTTTCGATCTAATACATCTGAAATTATTAAAACAGTATTATCTGTGTTAGTCTTGAAATTATTTTTAATTTGCTCAAATATTTTATCAGATGCCTCGTGAATGATAATTAATTTATCCTTTCCAAATAAAGATGAATTATCCATTTCTTCAATTAATAAACCTTCATTTTTTATCAATTCATCTTGAAAAAAATTAATTACCTCCTTATCACAAATTTTCTTAAAAGATTGTTTTAGGAAATTTGTTAAACCTCTATTTTCACCGTATAACAAAATAAAAGGGTAATCTTTTATTTCCTCAATATTGTTTTCAATTATGTAACTTTTAATTTCCATTTAAATTTTTCATGTAAATGTATCTTAAAATTTCTTCAGTTATTTTTCCACTGAGATCAGATAAAATTTGTTTTTCATTTTTCAAAGTTTGTGTATAAGTATCTTCTACATTGTAGCTCATTGATTTATTAATTTTAAATTTTTCAATCTTATTATTTATTTCGTTTACAAGTACCAGTTGGACGTCCATTTCTATTAAATACTTAGTTATTTGATTAGCAGAATTCTTTTCAGAAATACTTTTTTTTCTGTTCAAATCTAATGTTAGCGAGATTAAGTTTTTTGACTCATTTCTTGAATTTATTAAAATATTATTTTTTATTTTAGCGGCCATCTTTCTATCGCCGGTGGTAATAAAATTTTCAATTTGGAAATTGTTAATTCTGTCTTCCGAGATTTTTTGAAAACCACAATTACTAATCAATAGAAAAATTATTAAAGTGAAGAAAATTTTGAACATGAATTATTTTAAAACATAATTAATTAATTTATTTTTTACATATATAGTTCTTTTTACCTGATTTTGCTTTAGTGTTTTTAGAAGACTATTATGAGTGTTTACTATTTTTTTTATTTCTTTCTCATCCGTGTCCTTCTTGATTTCTAATATTTTTCTGGTTTTTCCATTTATTTGAACAATCAGTTTGATATAGCTGTCTGTTAAAAGTTTTTTATCAATCTCTGGCCATTTGTCTATATTTTTCTCCTTTAATTTCTCTAAGCACTCATGGGCTAAAAAAGGGGTAATGGGTAGTAATATTTTCATATATTTTACAAGGTTCTTTTTAAAACAATCGTTACTAATTCTTTTACTCAAAGTAGAATTAAATAAGTTATATACCTCATAAATATTAGCCACAGCTACATTAAGAGAAAAAGTTTGAATTAAGACTGAAACTTTATTTACATAGTTATTAATTTTTCTGTTGAATTCTTTCTCTATTTCTTTATCTCGTTTAGTCTCACTTCTGTTCAAAATTAAAATATTAAGATTCCAAATTCTTTGTAAAAATTTATAGGCACCTTCGATACCTTGCTCAGACCATAGGATATCTCTGTCTGGAGGACTATCAGATAATATGAATAATCGCACTGAGTCCGCACCAAATTTATCTATCATTTTTTCTGGATCAATTGTGTTTCTTTTAGATTTAGACATTGCTTCTGCGGCACCAATCTTAACAGGTTTTTTTGATTTAATGTTTATTGCCTCCTTATCGTTTAACTTCTCTATTTCATCTGGGCTTAACCAAGATCCACTTTCATCTTTGTAAGTCTCATGGCATACCATGCCTTGAGTATAAAGTTTTTTAAAAGGCTCTTTAAAATTTAAGTCTTTGGTAAATTTATTTATGCCAAAGGTAAAAAATCGAGAATATAGCAAATGCAAAATAGCATGTTCAATCCCTCCAATGTATTGATCTACCGGCATCCACTCATTAACTTTTTTAATGTCAAAAGGCTTATCCTTTGACTCCGGAGAACAGAATCTTAAAAAATACCAAGACGAGTCAACAAATGTGTCTAGAGTATCTGTTTCCCTTACGCATTCTTCTCCTGTTGTTTTGTCTATTGTTTTTTTCCAAGTTGGATGAATATCTAGTGGGTTACCAGTGTGATTTAAATTTACGCTCTCAGGTAATTCTACAGGGAGCTCGTCTTTTGGCACAGTTTTAATTGATCCATCTTTCTTGTAAATTATAGGTATGGGGCAGCCCCAGTATCTCTGCCTAGATATTCCCCAATCTTTTAACCTGAAAGTTACTTTTTGATTTCCTATACTGAGCTTTTTTACTTCCTCAGTTATCTTTTTTTTTGCTTCACTAATTTGAAGATTATTCAAAAATTTTGAATTGATCATCAATCCCTCACCTGTGTAAGCCTCTTTCAAATTTGTCGCTACCTTCTTATCGGGAGAAACAACTTGAATAATTTCTATGTTATATTTTGTAGCAAACTCAAAATCTCTTTGATCATGAGCTGGACAGCCAAATATAGCTCCAGTGCCGTAATCCATTAGAATGAAATTGGCTGCGTAAACCGGAATTTTCTTATTTTCAATAAAAGGATGATCAACGCTATACTGAGTTTTAAAACCAATTTTTTCTGCGCTAGCAAGAGACTCTTCTGTGGTCCCCATTTTTGAGCAATCTTTCTTAAATTTAATGAATTTTTCATCTTGAGCAAATTTTTCACAAATAGGATGGTCTGCAGATACTGCTATAAAAGTTGCCCCAAAAATCGTATCTGGTCTTGTAGTGAATATCTTAATAATTTCTTCCGAATCACTTATTTTGAAATTTATCTCGCACCCAATGGATTTTCCTATCCAATTTTTTTGCATCAATTTAACTTTAGTTGGCCAACCATCCAAAGTAGATAATCCTGATAGTAAATCTTCCGAAAATTTTGATATATTAAAAAACCATTGAGATAATTTTTTACGCTCAACTATTGCATTGGATCTCCAGCCTTTGCCGTCAATTACTTGCTCGTTTGCTAAGACGGTTTTTTCAACAGGATCCCAATTTACGTAGTTTTCTTTCCTTGAAACAAGACCAGAATTATAAAAATCGATGAACAAGGATTGCTGTTGTTTGTAATAATTAACATCGCAGGTTGAAATTTCTTTATCCCAGTCTATTGATAGACCAAGCATTTTTAATTGCCTTTTCATTTCTCCTATATTTTTATTAGTCCAAACTTTTGGACTAAGCTTGTTTTGTCTAGCTGCGTTCTCCGCAGGTAGTCCAAAAGAGTCCCAACCCATTGGGTGAAGAACGTTATAACCATTCATAAATTTGTATCTAGCTAAAACATCACCTATCGTGTAATTTCTTACATGACCCATATGTATTTTGCCTGATGGATAAGGAAACATCTCAAGGCAATAAAAGTTTTTTTTATACTTGTTACTATATAATTTTCGTTTCTCTAAAACAGGAGTCCACTTTTTTTCAAGTAATGAAAATTTAACTCTTTCCATATGTTTATTGTTTTTTATCTGATTTTTCGATCAAAGCCGCACTTTTGAGTATAGAACCTAAAAGTTCTTCCTCGATTTGCGATTTTATTTTGTCAACTCGACAATTCTGATTTGCAGAACATTTTTTTTTGTGAACTATAACTTTTAAACTATCAGCTCTGATTTCATTAGAAAGGAACCTTAATGTAATTTTAATAGAGTCATTACCTGTATTATCATTATACCAGTCAGTAATTATCACTCCTCCTGAATAGTCAACTGTTGCTAATGGTAAGAAATCTAAAATTTCTAGCGAAGCTCTCCACATAGGATTAGAAGTACTAAACTCATATCTTCCACCACCACGATTCTTTGCCATTCCAGCAATACTCACGCCTCTACCTTCTTTAACGTTAAGTTTTGCTCTTTCTTTACCCTCAACTGGGATTTTCCTTGCATCTGACCATTTAGGTTTCAAAGCTTTACAAGAAGTAAGTAAAAATAACGAAATAAGTAAAATATTTAAAATTTTCATAATTTGATAAATCTAATAATTAATAGATCAAAATCATTGGTTTTTCACACTTTTTTAGTATATTTATGTGGTATTTTTACCACACCTTCAAAAAAAAAGCCCTTAAAATATGAATTTTTAGCTTATTTATCTAAAAAAATACTAAAAAAGCTCGTTAACTTATAAATTAACATAACAAGAAAAGGATAAAACATGAAAACATTAAAAAACATGTTGTTTGCTTTAGTAGCAAGTTCTTTAGTTTTCGCAAACGTTAATGCAGGTGAAATGACACTAAGTGGTGACATGGAAGCTGCAATAACGAAAGTTGATGGTGTTACAGGTAACCCAATCGGCTTAGAAAACGAAATGAGCATTACAGGTTCTACTGAATTAGACAATGGAATTGGTGTTGCATACAAGATGACGATCGACGCGACAACGTTCGACGATGAAGAACTTGTATTTACAACTCCATACGGAAAAATATCAGTTACATCTACAGGTTCACCTTTAGATGCTAACGACAACATCACTCCAGTAGCTTTTGAAGAAGCTGAAATTTCTGCTTCAACAGGTTACGTGGATACATCAAAATTCTCAGGAAATAGTGCAATGGGTATTAGATACGGAAACACATTTTTTGGCGTTGGTGTAGATGCAATGTATACTCCGAAATACGGTTCAGGTGACGGTTCAGATGACGAATCGCCATCTTCAACAGTAAGTTCTGAGTACGGTTCTGTAGAAGAAATCGTATTAAAAGCTGACCCACTAGCTCCATTTGGAATAGAAGGTGCAGCATTAGCAGTAGGTTACGGTAAAGTAGATTCATTAGAGTCAACACGATCTGACCCAGAATCAGCTTTAGTAGCTCTAAACTATACTTACGGTCCACTTAAAGTTGGTGTTGAGAAGTCTGGTGTTCTTTACGGTGAAGACGGAACATCAAGAACAACTAGTGATGTTATTTACGCAAGAAATACAAACTATGGTGCGACGTTTCTTGTAAATGACAATTTAAGTGTTGGTTATACAGAAACTGAGTCTCTAAGAAAATCAATTGGTGGAATAGAAGGTGTTAATTCAATTGGTGGTTCAGGTACAAACTCAGTGACATTAAAAGCTGATACACTTTCAGTTGCTTATACAATTGGTGGATTATCAATTAAATATGCTGACTCAAGCACAGATAACGATGTATATGTTACAGACGCTAAAAGCACAAAAACAATTATAAGTTTAGGAGTTGCTTACTAAGCAATAAATTTACTTAAGAATTTAAAAAAAGCCGGTAATTTTTACCGGCTTTTTTTTTACCTAAAAAATTCTCTCTTAAGGCCGCTCTCAGATGCAAAACCTTTAATGTTAAGCATTTTTAATTTATTGTAATTGTTTAAATTAATACCACCGAGTGCTATTAGATTTGAAAAATTGCCTTTAATTAAATTGAATTTAGCTATCCCGAGAAATCCTCTTTTTTTCGACTTGAATAATCTTGATAAAATCACTCTTTGACACCCTTGGCTCACTTTTTCCAATATTTCTTTTTTATTATGTGCTGATCCAATTATTTTTATATTATTTGGCAAATTTTTGTATGTTCTCTTGTTAAATGCTGACAAGTATAAATTTCTAAGACCTAATTTAAACATTAGTTGCACATTATTTGAAACAAAAAGAGGTATATTTCTACTTTTGCAATTCTTTTTAATAATTATGAAATTTCCCAAATTTGGTTTTGTGTCTGTTTTTATTATTACATTTGCACCAATTTTTTTGATATACTCGTAATTAATTTTTTGTTGCGAATTTACGTAAAAATATATTTCTTTTTTAATCATGGTAAATAAAATTATAAGTAATTATTTGTCTATTCAAGATAATTTAAAACCTAATGTCAAATTGATTGCCGTAAGTAAAACTTTTGACCTTAATGAAATTCGACCATTAATTGACCATGGTCACCTACATTTTGGAGAAAATAAATTTCAGGAAGCCTCATCAAAATGGGCAGAAGTTATCCGAAATAACAAACAACTCAATCTTCATATGATCGGAAAATTACAATCTAACAAAGCAAAAAAAGCTGTAGATTTATTTAATTATATTCACTCATTGGATAATGAAAAACTTTCTGATGTTTTAAGTAAAGCTGAAAAAGAAAAAAATAAAAAGCTAAACTATTTTATCCAAGTTAATATTGGTGATGAGGACCAAAAATCTGGCATTAATTCGAAAAATTTAAGTTCTTTTTTTAGATACTGCACAAAAGAAAATAAATTAAATGTAATTGGTTTAATGGCTATACCCCCTCTTGGTAAAAATACTTTTTACTTCGAGAGGATGAAAGAACTAAACGATTCACTAAATTTGAAGGAGCTTAGTATGGGCATGAGCTCTGACTATCAAGAAGCAATTAAAAATGGTGCTACATTTATAAGGTTAGGGACTAGTATATTTGGAAGTAGAGATTAAATTATATTCAAGTAACTTTTTATTTTTATTTCATTAAGAAGAAGTCTCATGTTTTTTTTTGAGATTGCTATACATCCTTCAGTCGACTTAAAGTTTTTTTTTGAAATATGTATGAAAACTGCACTTCCTTTACTTTTAATTATTGGTTTTAAATTATAATTGATCACAATTATTATATCGTAAATATTACTTTTTCTATAAATTTTTTCCGCACTAAATTTAAATGGAAGTTTAATGAGTTTATTATATTGGTCTGAACTCGGATCATCACACCATCCCATGTTCTTTTTTATAACTTTTTTTTTTAAAACTGAGGTAAGATTTTTGACTCTATCAGATCGGTAAAGTACATAGTTCAGTCTAAATCTACCTTTTGGTGTGGTTTTATCTCCCTCTTTTTTGTTTTTTTTAGTACCTTTTTTGCCTAAAGCACATTTTATCTTATAGTTCTTGAATCGAATATATTTATTTTTTAAAGTCAATAACATGAGTACCTATCAAAAAATATACATTTTTGCCGAAAATTATTTTATCAACTCTCTCAATGAACTTAAAGAATATTTTAAGTCTGAATTTATTAAAATTGATATAAAAGAAAAAAAAAATTTTGATTTTGGCCCAAACCCACTATTTATCATCCAAGAAAGTTTTTTAAACAATTCAAATGATGATTTTTTTGAAAAATTTAAAAATAATATTTTACTTATAAGAAACTATAAAGATAAAAAGAAAAAAATTAATTTTAATTATCTTTTACAAGTTCCGGCTAAAGTCGATAATTATAAAAAAGATATTGATGAAATAAAGTCAAGATTAAAATTTCAAATTAATTCATTTGTTAAAACTGGTAAATATATTCTTGACAAAAATGAAAAAAGGTTAAAATTTGAAAAAAAATCAATTTCATTAACTGAAAAAGAGGTACAGTTAATAGAAATATTAGCTTACAGTAAAGCTCCAGTTTCTAAAGAGCAAATTCAAAAACGAGTATGGGTATATTCAGAGCAAGCAGACACTCACACAGTCGAGACGCATATTTATCGTTTAAGGAAAAAAATAAATGAAATTTTCTCCGATCAAAACTTTATTAAGAATAAGAAAAATGGTTATGAGATATAAAAAACGAAATCCAGTAGCTTTTGACCTTTTCTCGTCAAAATATAAAAAAAGAGTTGTTAAACCCAAGAAGGGCAAAGGAAGTTTCAAAAGAAAAAAAAACTAGTTTAGATTCTCCCTAAAAAAAGCGATTGTTAAATTCACTGCTTCATCCAATTTTTTTCTGTTTTTCCCTTTACCACTTTCTGAAGTAATGCATTTTCTTTTAGCTTCTTTTCTAGATATTTCAGCTCCGCTATATAAACGAAGTTTACCATCTGGCATTTTAATTATTGGATCATATCGGCAACCATTAACTGCTACACCTTTACCAATCTCACCATTTGTACTAAAAAAATGGTTAGCCTTAGGAATATTAATAAGTTTTACTTGATTACCTTTTTTTAATAACTCTTTTTCAAGAATTTTACATGGTTCAATGTAGTAATGGCTTTCCTCTCCTTTTATTATTAAAATAGAAAAATCAAATTTAACTGGTTCTTGAAATATATTACATCCTGGCTCCGCTGAAGCTATAGCTCTCCAGGCTTTTGGATTTTTATTGTTGTAATGTGCACTAATAGTTTTTAGTACTTGCTGGGCTCCATAACTAAAACCAGTGTAAAAAAATCTTTCTTTATCGAACCTCTCATCTTTTAGTAAAATTTTTCTTAACTCATTTGCGTAGTTCAGGGCATCTGGAAAACGTGTTTTTTCATTTGCAGTCAAGGGTTTTTTATAAAATGCATCTAATGCAGCAACAGCAAAACCTTGTTTGGTACCCTCTTTTATAATTCTTTTTGAATATTCATCAGTTGCCCCGTCTTGAATTTTTTTACCGTCCCTAGTACTACCATGTTGAGTTATAATTACAGGTAATTTTCCAGAAAATCTTTTAGGAAAAGAAATTTCTACTAAAACTTCTGAGTGGTTCGGAAATTTTTGATCTGCGCTATCGAATTTTAGATATTCGGCAGCCGAAATATTTAGAAAACTTAAATAAAAAAAAATTAGGACATATTTGATCAACTGAGTCTAGCTCCTATTATTTGAATAACTTTTGAGGACATTTCTGTTCCTTTCTCTAGGCACTCTTTGATTGATTTATTATTAATATAGCCGTGAAGAAACCCGCCAGCAAATAAATCTCCTGCACCAGTTAAATCTTTTATTTTTATATTTTGTTTAGCTGTACATTCTACAATTTCACTGCCTTGGATTGCTAAAGCTCCATTTTCGCCTCTAGTAACAACAATAAGTTTTCCATTTTTTTTTGAAAATTCAATCACATCATTGAATTTTTTTGTATTTAACAATGACATTATTTCTTGTTCATTAGCAAAGGTTATATGTAATTTATTTTTCACTAATTCTAAAAAGTCAGATTTATGCCTCTCAACACAAAATAAATCTGACAGCGACATTGCTACTTTGTTAGAATTTCTTATAGCTTTATCAAAAGCTTTTTTCGGCTCTCCCTTATCCCACAAATATCCCTCAAGAAAGACAATTTCACTATTTTTAACAGCTTCTTTATTTATATCGTCCTCATTAATTTGACCAGCTACACCCAAAAAAGTCACCATTGTTCTCTCTGAGTCTGGAGTGATTAAAATTAGACATGTGCCAGTTGGAACGGACCCTCTTCTTTTTGAGTAAAAATATTTTACTTTTTCTTTTTCTAAGCCAATTTCGTATTTATTTCCCAAAGGATCATCATTTATTTTTCCTATAAAACCAACTTTATTGCCTAATTGCGATAAACCTACTATTGAATTTGCAATAGATCCTCCTGAAACAGTTTCTTCTATCTTTAGACCCTTAAGTAAATTTTTGAACTCTGTTTGGTCAACTAATTTCATTGTGCTTTTTTTTAGAGAATTCTTTAAAAGAAAGTCATCCTGCACTTTGCATATTACATCGACAATAGCGTTTCCTATTCCTAATATTTGCATTATAAAGATTAAGCTTTTTTCGTTTTAACTAGTTTCTTTCTATTTGGATAACAGCTTTTGCAAATTTTACAAGTTATTCCATGGCAGTCTCTAGCCTTGCAATATTCGCGCCCATACCAAATAATTTGCAGATGAAGCCTGTTCCAGAGTTTTTTAGGGAATATTTTTTTAGATCACTTTCAGTTTGAATAACACTTTTGCCATTAGTCAAACCCCATCTTTGTGCTAAACGGTGAATGTGAGTGTCAACTGGAAATGCAGGATAACCAAATCCTTGAGACATTACCACGCTTGCAGTTTTATGACCTACTCCTGGCAGCTGTTCAAGCTCCTCATAGGTTTTTGGTACAGTTCCGTGATGTTTTTCTATTAATTTTTTTGATAGATAAAAAATGCTTTTTGCTTTGACCCTAAAAATTCCTATTCTTTTAATTAGCTTCTCAATTTTTCTTCTTCCTAGCTTAACAAAATGTTCAGGGCGATTATACTTCGGGTAAATATCTTTGGTCACATTGTTAACATTAACATCCGTACATTGAGCTGATAACAAAACAGAGATAAGCAAAGTAAATGTATTTTTATAGTTTAAGGGAATAGGAACTTTTGGGTACGTTCTATTTAATATTTTAATTATAATTGCGGATTTTTTTTTGTTATTCACTTGAAATTTAAAAGATCTCTCATCGAATAAAGCCCGTTTCTTTTTTTGGATAACCAACTCGCAGCTGCTATTGCGCCCTCTGAGTATAACGCTCGATCAAAAGATTCATGATTTAAAGATACAATTTCTTTTCCAGAAGAAAAAGTTACTTCATGCTCTCCAATAACCTTACCTTTTCTGATTGAATTAAAATTTATTTTTTTTCCGTATGGAAAAAATTTTTTATTAAAATATTTTTTTCCAAGTGTGCTGTAAAAATCTCTATTTTTTCCATTCGCTATACCCTTTGCTAACATTAATGCTGTACCTGAGGGGTAATCCTTTTTGTCCTTATGATGAACTTCATAAACTTTACTTAAAAATTTTTTTCCAAGGGATCTAGATGCAATCTCAGTAAGATACATTAACAAATTTACGCCTAAGCTCATATTTCCAGCTTTTAAAATAGGAATTTTTTTTGAAAATTTCTTTATTAAATTTTCTTCTGATTTTGTGAAACCTGTCGTTCCTATCACAACTTTTTTCTTTAATTTACTAGCATAATTTAATACTTCCAGCGTGCACTTTGGAACGGTAAAATCAATTATTACATTCGCTTTTTTAAATGAATTCATTGAGTTAGATGTAACTTTCAAACCAGCTATTGTTTTATTTGTTTTTTTATTTTCGGTTAAGGCTACTACTTTAATCATCTTATTCTTTTTAGCTGAACTAATAATTTGTTGGCCCATTCTTCCCATACATCCAGTTATTGCTAAGTTGATTTTTTTCATCTGTTTAATTGAATAATTATAACAATAATAACTACAATTACAGCCCAAATAGACAAATTTCTTAAAAATTGTTTTAATCGACTATTAGTGTTTAAAAATGTGGGCATAACTAAAGATAATACCGCGATTAAAATAATCGCAGATAAAATTTGATCTGTATTCATTTAAATTATGAATTTTTCCAAAATTTTTTTGCTCTCTCAAAAAAACTTTTTATAAGTGGGTTTGGTTTTTCAGCCTCAATTTTTTTAAATTCCTCAAGTAATTGCTTTTGTTTTGATGTTAATGAGGTTGGAACTTCTGTAATAATCTTAATATACAGGTCCCCATAACTACTACCTCTCAAGACTGGCATACCTTTCCCTTTAAGTCTGAATTGTTTACCTTGTTGTGTCCCTGCAGGGATTTTAATTTTTGATCTTCCTCCATCAATGGATGGAACTTCAACGGAGGATCCAAGCGCGGCATCAGAAAAAGTAATTGGCAATTCATAAAATAAGTTTTCTTCAGATCTCTTAAATATATTGTGATTATCCACCGAAATGAAAAGATATAAGTCTCCGCTAGTACCCCCTTTACTTCCAGCTTCTCCTTTACCACTAAGTCTGATTCTGGTTCCATCATCGACACCTTTTGGAATTTTCACAGAAATATTTTCTTGAGATTGAATCTTTCCATTTCCCCTGCATTTGCTACAAGGATTACTTATTTTTTCTCCGTATCCGCTACACTCAGGGCATGTTTGTTGAATTGTAAAAAATCCTTGATTTGACCTTACTTTTCCATGACCATTACAATAGTTACACGTTATAGGTTTCGACCCAGGCTCAGAACCTTGACCTGAACATCTTCCACATTTTTTATAAGTCGTGTAATTAACTTTTTTATTTAATCCTCTGTAAGCTTCTTCTAGGCCAATTGTAATATCGTATCTTAAGTCATTTCCTCTGTTGGCCGATCTTCTTCTTTGACCTCGAGAAGAGCCAAAAACATCATCTCCAAAAAAATCCTCAAAAATGTCAGAAAATGACGAGCCAAAATCAAAATTTCCAAACCCTTGGTTATTACCGCCCTCAAAAGCTGCATGGCCAAATTGATCGTAATTAGCCTTTCTCTTTTCATCAGACAAAATGTGATAAGCTTCACTAGCCTCTTTGAATTTTTCTTCAGAGGCTTTGTCGCCTTTGTTTTTGTCCGGATGATATTTTAAAGCTAATTTTCTATAAGCTTTTTTAATTTCATCTTTTGATGTTGATTTGCTTACCCCTAAGATGTCGTAATAGTCTCTTTTGGCCAATTGGACTTACTCCTTTTCAAATCTTAGGCGCTTTTTTCTTTGTCTTCTTTTACGTCCTCAAAATCTGCGTCAACAACATTTTCTTTGGTTTCATCTTTTGGTTTATCATCTTTATCATTGTCATCTTTTTTCTTTTGTTTTTCCTGTTGTTGTTTATAAACAGCTTCACCCAATTTCATAGAAACCTGTATAAGCGCTTGTGTTTTCTTTTTAAGATCTTCATTATCAGTTCCTTTAAGAGAGCTTTTAAGATCTGACACAGCGTTTTCAATTGATTTTTTTTCCTCAGCCGAAACTTTATCTCCATGTTCCTTAAGACTTTTTTCGGTAGAAAAAATTAAACTATCAGCTTGATTTCTAATATCTACGGCTTCTCTTTTCTTTTTATCAGCCTCTTTATTAGCTTCAGCGTCTTTTACCATTTTATTAATTTCTTCATCAGATAAACCACCAGATGCCTGAATTTGAATATTTTGCTCTTTACCAGTTCCTTTATCTTTTGCGGAAACACTTACAATACCATTTGCATCTATATCAAAAGTTACCTCTATTTGTGGAGTTCCTCTAGGTGCAGGCGGTATACCGACTAGCTCGAAATTTCCAAGTAATTTGTTGTCAGCTGCCATCTCTCTTTCACCTTGTAAAACTCTTATAGATACTGCCGGCTGATTATCTTCTGCAGTTGAAAAAACCTGGCTTTTTTTGGTTGGTATTGTTGTATTTTTTTCAATTAATTTTGTTGAAACACCACCCAATGTTTCGATTCCTAGTGAAAGTGGCGTTACATCCAATAATAAAACATCTTTAACATCCCCTTGAAGGACACCAGCCTGTATAGCAGCACCCATCGCCACTACTTCATCTGGATTAACACTTTTGTTAGGTTCTTTACCAAAAAAGTTTTTAACAGTTTCAATAATTTTAGGCATCCTAGTCATACCTCCAACCAGAACTACTTCATTTATCTCAGCAGCAGAGAAACCAGAGTCTTTCAAGGCGGTTTTACATGGAGTGAGAGTTCTTTCAATTAAATCTTGAACTAAAGCTTCTAACTTTGCTCTTGAAAATTTTAGATTCAAGTGTTTGGGACCACTTTTATCTGCAGTAATAAATGGTAAATTAATCTCTGTTTGAGCCGCAGAAGACAACTCTATCTTTGCTTTTTCAGCTGCTTCTTTTAGTCTTTGTAAAGCTAACTTATCAGTTTTTAAATCAATACCATTATCTTTCTTAAATTCCTCTGAAAGATAATCAACAATTGCGTCGTCAAAATCTTCACCACCTAAAAATGTGTCACCATTAGTAGATTTGACCTCAAATACACCATCACCTATTTCTAATATTGAAACATCAAAGGTTCCTCCACCTAAATCATAAACTGCAATTTTTTTT
>NZJU01000040.1 GCA_002692325.1 Candidatus Pelagibacter sp. | reverse complement strand
GAGCTTTGTAGTCTACAACAACTATCTTCTTTTCATTTAAATCAAACCAAATGTCGTCTATACCGCCATGAATAATTAAATTTGTTTTTTTATCAAGATATGAAATTCCACCTTTTAAAGAATTTCTCCAAGTATTCAGATCTTTATGTTTATATGGAACAAAATTTAAATTATGCTTAATCATAATCGGGTGTGGTCTTTGTTTTTCTCTATATTGATCAAATTCTTTTTTTAATAATTCATCGACAGCAACATTGAGTGCCCATCCTGGCATAGAAGGTTCCTTTAAACCTTTGACACGATCTAGAAAAAAACATCTTTTACAACTTAAAAAGTTAAAAAATTTTGATCTACTTATCTTGAAAGGTACATTAGATTTTTTATCATAAATTGAATTTTTTCTTACTCTAAAAGACTTTGCATCTCTCATTAAATATTACTTAATCTTTTTATAATTTCAGATTTTTCAAGTGACAAAATCACATCATATAATCCTGGGCCATATCTTGAACCAACCAAAGCTATTCTTAGTGGCTGACCAACCCCTTTGAAATTAGTTTTATACTTAGTAATCAATAATTTAATAATTGGCTCAAGTGTTTCCCTCGATAGAGAGTCTAGTTTTTCATACTCTTTGATAAAATCTTTAATGATTTTTAAGGATAAATCGTCGATAAGCTTTTTATCTTCATTTCCAATTTCTATTTTATCTTTAATTATATATTGGGCATTATTCCATATATCTTCAAGAGTTTTTGCTTTATTTTTTAAAAAATTCATTGATCTTAAAAGAGCTGGCTCTTTTAAATCTTCCAATTTTTTTTTATATTTAGAAACATATTTTTTAAAGATATTAAACAAATCTTTCTCATCCAATGTTTTAATATATGTTTCATTAATAGAATAAATTCTAGACATATCGAGTTTAGAAGGAGACTTTCCTACACCTTTTAAATCAAATAAATCAATACTTTCTTGTTTAGTAAATATTTCTTTGTCTTTATAAGACCAGCCTAATCTTAATAAATAATTTCTTAAGGCATCAGAAATAATCCCAATCTTAATATAGTCTTCAAGTGTAGAGGCATTGTCTCTCTTAGATAATTTTTTTCCTTGCTCGCTATGAATTAATGGTATGTGCGCAAACTTAGGAACGTCCCACTCCATTGCTTCGTAAATTTGCTTTTGTTTAAATGAGTTGATCATATGATCATCGCCTCTTATTACATGAGTAATTTTCATTTCATGATCGTCTACGGTTGCAGATAATTGATAAGTAGGAGATTTATCTTGTCTTAGAATTATAAAATCTTCAATTGTGGAATTTGAAATATTTCTATCTCCTTGAACTAAATCTTTAATTATTGTATTCCCTGAAATTTTACTTTTAAATCTTATGACAGGTTTTGACTCTTGCGGAATTTTTAAATCTTTGGCATCTCTCCATTTTCTATTATAGATGTAAGGAATACCTTGTTTTTTACATTTTTCTTTTTGTTCATTGATTTCTTCTTCAGAGCAATAACATCTATAAGCAAAACCTTTTTTAAGAAGTTCTTCTGCAACAAAAATGTGCTTTGAAATATTTTTCGATTGAATATATTCTTCTCCATCATGTTCTATTCCGAGCCATTTTAAAGATGATATAATTTGTTTCTTAAATTCTTCTTTAGATCTCTCTTTATCTGTGTCTTCAATTCTTAAAAAATATTTCCCTTTATTTTTTTTTGATAACAACCAATTAAACAAAGCTGTTCTTACACCACCAATATGAAGAGGGCCGGTAGGAGAGGGAGCGAACCTACAAATAAAAGACATTTAATTTATTTAGACTATTTTAGTGAAAGTTTCTATATAAAGAAACAAGTTTTCCTTGAATTTTTATTCTATTAGCAGCATAAATTTTTGTATCGTAATTTTTATTTGCTGCTTCTAGGGCTATTGTATTTCCTTTTTTTCGTATTCTTTTTAAAGTAGCTTCTTGTTCATCTATTAAAACAACAGCTATTTCACCGTTATCAGCATTGGAAGCTTTTTTAACTATTACAGTATCTCCATCGTTAATTCCAGCCTCAATCATTGAGTCACCTTTAATTTTGAGACCAAAGTGCTCTCCGTTTTTTTCTAAATCTTCAGGTAAAGAAATTTTATCAACTTCTTGTTGTATTGCTTCAATTGGCGTTCCTGCAGCAATACTACCAAGCACGGATATTTTGCTAGAATTAGATTTACTTTTGTCTAACCCTCCTTTTATTATACTAGGAGTGAAGGAATTAAAAATATCATTAGCACTTGCGTTTTCTGGAAGTTTAATTACTTCTAATGCTCTTGCTTTATGAGCAAGTCTTTTTACAAAACCTCTTTCTTCTAGAGCTGAAATCAATCTATGTATTCCTGATTTCGACTTAAGGTTGAGNGAATTTTTCATNTCNTCNTAAGANGGAGANATTCCAGANGATCTTATTTTTTTATTAATAAANATTAATAAGTTTTTTTGTTTTTTTGTAAGCATAGAACAAACCTCGTACATCTATGTTCTANAAAAGTTCTTTTAAAATTACAACTCTTTATAAAGGGCAAATTTATTGGGTAATTTGTGTTATTTTTCTCATTAATTCACCTGGATTGTCAGATTTTAAAAGTGATTCTCCAATCAGGAAATTTTTAATACCTGTTTTGTCAAAAATATACTTTGCGTCAATATCATTTTTAATACCACTTTCAGATATTAAAGGTTCATTATGAGATTTTAAAACATTAAAAATTGAAATTGTATTATCTATCGATACTTGTAAAGTTTTTAAATTTCTATTATTGATGCCAATTAGAGCTTCATTATATTTTAAGGCAGCTTCAGCCTCCCTTTGATTATGAACTTCAACTATTACAGATAAATTATATTTTAAAGCTTCAGAATATATCTCATCAGCTTGTTTTTCACTTAAAGCTGATAAAATAATTAATATACAGTCACATCCATAACTTTTCGACAAAATAACTTGATAAGGATCTATAAAAAAATCCTTTGCTAAAATTGGTATTTCAAATATTTTTTTTATATCTTTTATATGATTTAAGTTTCCTAAGAAAAACTTTTCTTCAGTTAGAACAGAAAGACAAGTTGCACCATTATCAATGTACATCTTTGCAATATCTAAATGATTAAAATTATCTTTTATAATACCAGCAGATGGGCTAGCTTTTTTTATTTCTGAAATTAAAGAAACACCTCTATTTTTTCGAATAGTATTTTTGAAATTATAAAATTTACACTCATTAATATTTTTTTCTAATATATCTAAAGATTTTTCTTTTTTTATAAAATCTAAAGTTTTTTTTTTATTTTTAATTATTTCTTCTAATATATTTTTCATCATAATGATTGCATTTTTGTAAGATGTCTTAAAACATTTCCTGAACTTAAATGATAAGAGGCTTTTTCGAAAGCCAAATTGTAATCATTTTCCATACCAGAGATAACTAATCCTGCAGCCACATTAAGAGCCACAGATTGTGAAAATTCATTAGATTGACCTTCATAAATTTCTAAAATTTTTTCTGAATTATAACTTGCATTTTTTCCTTTTAAATTTTCTTTGTTACTTGAGTTTAATCCAAGTTTTTTTGGATCAATTACAAATTCGTTAATAATATCATCTTTAAGTTCTATAATATTTGTTTTTTCAAAAGGAGAAATCTCATCCATTCCATCTTCACTGTGCACAATATAAGCATGAATAACACCGTTTTCTTTTAATGCTTCGGCAAATGGTTTCATCCACTTTTTATCAAATACTCCAACAACTTGTCTTTTTACTTGAGCGGGGCTACTAAGTGGTCCAATTAAATTAAATATTGTTTTTTTACCCAATTTTTTCCTTGCAGGGCCGACATACTTCATAGCAGAGTGATAATTTGGAGCGAACATGAAAGCAAAATTATATTTTTTAATATTTTCTTCTACTTCATTTGGTTTTAAATTTATATTTATCTTAAGAGCTTCCAGTACATCCGCAGAACCACAATTTGAAGAGACAGCTTTGTTGCCGTGCTTAGCCACCTTTACACCCATACTAGCTAAAACTATAGCTGCAGCAGTTGAAATATTTAACGAGTTCTGCCCGTCGCCACCTGTTCCACAAGTATCAATAGCGTTTTGATCTACCTTTACTTTGAGTGCTTTTTCTCTCAGCACATAAATACCACCTGCTATCTCATCTTTTGTTTCGCCTTTTTTAAGAAGAGACTCTAATATTTCAATTATAATACTATCGTTATATTTACCTTCCATGAGCTGATTGAAAAGAGACTTACTTTCATCAAATGATAGATTTTGACCCTCTTTTAATTTATTTACGAAATTTGACATATTAATTAATAATAAAGTTTCTAATAAGTTTTATACCAACTTTAGTACTAATACTCTCAGGATGAAATTGAAAGCCATGAATATTGTAATCTTTGTGCATTAATCCCATTACTGTTCTATTCTTAGTTTCAGCTGTAATTATCAGTTTTTTTGGGAAAGTATCTCGGTCAACAATTAAACTATGATATCTTGTAGCATCAAAATCATTCTGAATATTTCTAAATAAACCAATTTTTTTATGTTTAATTCTACTAGTTTTACCGTGCATTATAGTTTTAGCGTTTACGATTTTGCCTCCAAATACTTGTCCAATTATTTGGTGCCCTAAACAGACACCTAAAATTGGGATTTTTTTATAAACCTCTTCTACAATTTTGAGACAATTTCCTGCTTGATTGGGATTACCAGGTCCTGGTGAAATTACTATTTTGTCATATTTCTTCTTTAAAATAGTTCTCCCGTTAACCTTATCATTTCTTAAAACCTCTACGTTGTTATTAAACTTAGAGATATAATGAAATAAATTATAAGTAAAACTATCATAATTATCTATTAACAAAATTTTCATTTAATCAACTGCTTTCATTAAAGCCTTTGCTTTATTTACTGTTTCAGTATATTCGCTTGATGGTTTACTATCTGCCACTATTCCTGCTCCAGCCTGAACATAGAATTTATTTTTTTTAATCACTGCTGTTCTTAATGCAATGCAAGTATCAAATTCGTTATTTGGGGTAAAATAACCAATACCACCAGCGTATAATTTTCTTTTATTTTTTTCAAGTTCATCGATTATTTCCATTGCTCTTATTTTTGGGGCACCGCTGACTGTCCCAGCAGGAAATCCTGATAAAAGAGTTTCAAATATGGAAAATCTGTTATTAAACTTTCCAACTACGTTTGATACGATATGCATAACATGAGAATATTTCTCTACTTTAAATTTTTCGGTGACCTTAACAGTGTTTACTTTAGCAACTTTACCAACATCATTTCTGCCAAGATCTAACAACATAAGATGTTCCGCTATCTCTTTTTTGTCTTTTAGCAAACTAGTCTCATATTTTTTGTCATCTTTTTTATTTTTACCCCTAGGTCTTGTTCCTGCTATCGGTCTAATTGTAATTTCATTTTTTCTAAGTCTAACCAGTATTTCCGGACTACTTCCAAGAATTTTAAAATCGTCATAATTAAAATAAAACATAAATGGAGAGGGATTGGATTTTCTTAAATGATTATAAATTTCTATAGGTTTTTTATTTATTCTTCTTTCAAATCTTTGACTTAGTACAACCTGAAAAATATCACCACTTTTTATTAATTTTTTTGCCTTATTTACCAAATATTTAAATTTCTCTTTAGTTGTATTTGATTTAATTAAATTTTTGTTAGGTTTAAATGTAAATTGATCTGGCAGTTTAATTCTTTCAAAATTCTCAAATGAATAAAATTTGTTTAGGATTGTCTCATATGTATCTTTATAATCTTTTATTTTGGTATCTGAATAGATATTTTCAATATAGTAAATTTTTTTTTTTAAATTATCATATATCACTAAGTTTTTAGGACGTGAGAGCCTAACATCAGGTATTTTTAAATTATCTTTACATTTATTCGGAATTTTTTCTATATATCGAATAATATCATATGAAAAATATCCAACCAACATAGACGCCATCGACGGTAATTGTCTCGGAATATCAATTTTGAAGTTACTAATTAATTTATTTAAGTACCTTAGTGGATTTATTTTAATTCTCGTTTTGATACCATTTTCATGTAACGTAACTATGTTATTATTGATATCCCAAATTTTATCAGGATTAAAACCAATAATTGTGTATCTCCCCCTTATAGAACCCTTTTCAACAGATTCAAAAATAAAACTATTTTTTTCGGCTAACAGAAATTTATATAAATTCTCTATTCTGGAGTATTCTCTGCAAGTTTTTGATTTAAATAGAATTTGATTTTTTCTTTTTAAATGAATTTTTTTGAATTTGCTGAAACTTGTATTAATTTTCATTAAAATGAATTTTTAATTCTATCTAAAACTTTTTGATTTACCTTAACCTCATATTTATTATTTAAATTTCGATCATACAAACTGTATATTTCTTGTGCGTTCCCTAGCTTAGTAGTTTTTTCCAATGTATCAAATTTAGAAAAATTTTTATCAATACTGCTAAATTTTGTTTTTTCTGATAAAATTAAATAGTTTTTACTAAAAGAATTGTCAGTTATTAATCCAATTTCACCGTCTTTAATTTCAAATATCTTTTTTATTATAGTTTCATCAAAATTACTTTTATCATTCACACCTTTTATCTTAGCACTTTTTATAAGCAAATTATTTTTGGTGGAAAAATCTTTTAAAAAGTCTTTTTTGTTTTTATTAATTTCTTTAACAATATTTGTATTAGATTGAAGCTTGTATACTAAACTAAGTTGAGAAATAATTGAGTCTTTAACCTCTTTATTACTCAGGTCATTTTGTTTTAAATCAATTTTCTCTAATTTAACAATATAAAAATTCTCACCAACCTTTAAAAATTCAATTTTATTTTCATCTTCGTATGGGAATATTTTACTTAATAAAGCAGAATTATTTTTATCTTCTTCTTTATTTAGATCATTCAATTTGAGATTATCGATTCTTAGAACTGGTAATTTATTCTCAGAAGAAATTTTTTCAAAGCTTTTTCCATCCAATATATCATTTTCAATTTCATCTAGTTTCTTAAAAAACTGGGTATCGTTGTTTTCAAAATTTAAATTTTTTGGAGTTAGTATAGCATAAGAATAACTTTTAAGTTTTTCAGTATAAAATTTTTTATTTTTTTCAAATGTTTCATTTATTTCTTTATCAGAATATTTTTTTTTGTTATATAATTCGCTTAGGTCAATATATTGTAACTGCTTTTCTTGATTTTTTTTATTATACTCATATTGAATTAGAAAATTTGGAATTACAGCACCATCAGATAAATAACTTAATAGCTGTCTTTTCTTTTCTTGTTCCATTATATTTTTCTCCAACATTGGAGCAGTAAGATTATTTGTAATTAAAAATTTCTCATATTCAGTTCTAGAAAATTTTCCATTCTTATGAAAAGTTTCATCATTAATGATCATTTCTTTTAAAGATTTGTCCGATACTACAATATTGTAATAACTAATTTCTAAATCAATAATCTTTTTTCCAATATATTCAGAAAGAATTTGTTCTAACATACCACTACTTTTTAATTGACTTATTTGTTTCTCATTTAAATCAAGTTTGTTTACAAAATTAACAAATTCTTGAGAATGGATCTTCTCCGAGTCAATAGTTGCGACTATGTTTTGATTTCCACCTCTGAAAATGTCGCCCATACCCCAAAATATAAAAGGAAGAATTAATATTCCTACTAATAATTTTAGTAGAATCGATTTTGTTGATTTACCTATTGATCTTATCATTGTATTATATTATTAAACTTAAAATTAACACCTATAGAGCAAAATCTAATTTATAGCAATTATCATGAGATATTTTATCGGAAATTGGAAAATGTTTGGAGTTCCAAAATCTTTAAATATCTTAAAAAAAATTAGTTCTTTTTACGCAAGAGACAATAATAGAAATAAATATCGCATAATTATGACCCCACCCTATACACTTATAAGTGATTTTAGCAAATATTTTAAAAATAAGAGTATTACAATAGGTTCACAAAACTGTTATCACAAAGATTTTTTCTCCCCAGATACAGCTGCGATTAGTGCGTATATGCTTAAAAGTGTTGGCGCCTCTCATATCATAATAGGTCACTCAGATAATAGAAGTGAAGGTGACACTGATCAAATTTTAAAAGCAAAAGTTCAATCTGCATTAAATAATAATCTAAAGATTATTTTTTGCATCGGAGAAAATAAAAAAGAGAAAAAAACAAAAAAGACTTCCTCAGTTTTAAAAAAACAATTATTAAATGTTTTAGAAAAAAAATTCGACTATAAAAAATTCATTATAGCCTATGAGCCAATATGGTCGATAGGAACTGGGATATTACCTACTTCAAAAGAATTAAAAAAAACATCTTTACATATTAGAAAGGTATTAGAGGGTATCTATAAGAAAAAAACTCTTCCTGTACTTTATGGTGGTTCTGTCGATAAACATAGTGTAAAGATGTATAAAGAAATTAGTGAAATCGATGGTTTTTTGATTGGAGGAGCGTCTAAATCCTCTAAAAAATTCATTGATATAATAAAAAATTATTATAGATAGTACTCATGGAAAATTTAATAATTACAATAAACATTATTTTAGCTATCGCTTTAGTCATCTCAGTTTTGCTTCAGAGGTCAGAGGGTGGAGCGCTTGGATTAGGGGTTTCACAAGATAATTTCACGTCTTCAAGGTCAGTTAGTACATTTCTGACAAAATTTACAGCTATTGTTGCAACTCTTTTTATTGTTAATAGTATAATCTTAGTTTCGATTTCGAGAGACGAGTTACGTGAAACTCAATCAGTTCTTGAGAAAGAGCTTGATGAGAATTCAAATCTTCCACAAATTCCAGAAAATAATAAATAAAACTATCTTTTAAGACTTTATTAAGTATAATAATCTTCCATGGCGCGATACATATTTGTTACAGGCGGCGTGGTTTCATCTTTAGGAAAAGGACTTTCTTCGGCTTCTCTTGCTTATCTATTACAGTCACGAGGCTATAAGGTTAGGCTGAGAAAATTAGATCCTTATTTAAATGTCGATCCAGGAACAATGAGCCCTTTTCAACATGGAGAAGTTTTTGTTACAGATGACGGAGCTGAAACAGATCTTGATTTAGGTCATTATGAGAGGTTCTCAGGAATTTCAGCAAAAAAATCAGATAATATTACTACGGGAAAAATTTACAGTGATGTACTTAAAAATGAGAGAGAAGGAAAATATTTAGGCAAAACAGTTCAAGTAATTCCCCATATTACAAATAGAATAAAGGATTTTATAAAAAAAGATGTAGCTAAAGAAGACTTTGTAATTTGTGAAATAGGTGGGACTGTAGGTGATATAGAAAGTCTCCCTTTTTTAGAGGCCATAAGACAATTCTCTAACGAAGTTAAAAGAAAAAATACTTTATTTATTCATTTAACACTCGTGCCTTATATGAAAGCATCGGACGAGATAAAAACTAAACCTACTCAACACTCCGTCAAAGAGCTTAGAAGCATTGGTATTCAACCAGATATCATAATTTGTAGGTCTGAAAGAACAATACCTTTAGATCAGAGAAAAAAAATTTCTTTATTTTGCAATGTTTCTATTGAGGACGTTATTGAAACAGTAGATGTAAAGACGATTTATGAAGCTCCAATAAGTTTCAATAAGCAAAAATTAGATGACAGAGTTCTAAAATATTTTAAGATTAAATCTAGAAAAAAAGTAAATTTGAAACCTTGGAAAAAAATTACAAAACTTGTTTTAAAAACAAAGAATATAGTAAATATTGGGATTATTGGAAAATATGTTGAATTAAAGGATGCATACAAATCATTAGATGAAGCCTTAACACATGGAGGAATAGCTAATAATTTGAAAGTGAATTTATTAAGAATTGAATCAGATAAACTTAAACCAAATCAAATTAAAGAAAAATTAAAAGGTGTTTCTGGAATATTAATACCTGGTGGATTTGGTAAGCGTGGCACAGAAGGAAAGATCGCTGCAATTAATTTTGCAAGAAATAATAAAGTACCCTTTTTAGGAATATGTTTTGGAATGCAGATGGCCATAATTGAATTTGCAAGAAATAAACTTAATATCAAGAAAGCAACATCAAGTGAATTTGGAAGTTCAAAAGTCTCTGTAGTTGGTTTAATGAGCGAATGGACAAAAGATGGTAAATTAATGCGAGGAACAGATAAAAACTTAGGAGGCACGATGAGATTAGGGAGTTATGAGGCTAGACTAAAAAAGGACACATTAATTTGTAAAATATACAATACTCAAAAAATTAATGAGCGACATAGGCATAGATACGAAGTAAATATCAATTTTAGAAAGGAATTTGAAAAAAAAGGAATGATTTTTTCAGGTTTATCACCAGATAATAAATTACCAGAAATTATTGAATTAAATAATCACCCGTGGTTTATAGGTGTTCAATTTCATCCAGAATTTAAATCTAGACCTTTATCTCCACATCCTTTATTCTCATCATTTATTAAAGCTGCAAAAACCAAATCGAAAAAATGATTAATCATAAAGTAAAATGTTCTGGTTTTGAAATAGCAAACAATAACCCATTCACTTTAATCGCAGGACCCTGTCAGCTTGAAAGTGAAACACATGCGATAAAGATTTCAACAGAATTAAAGAAGATAACTGGTGAGTTAGGAATAAATTTAATTTATAAGACCTCATTTGATAAGGCTAATAGAACAAGTTTAAAAGGAAAAAGAGGTTTAGGCTTAGACAAATCTCTTCCTATATTTGATAAAATAAGAAAAGAAGTTGGAGTTCCAGTTTTGACAGATATTCATACCGCTGAACAATGTTCAGTTGTCTCGAATCACGTAGATGTTTTACAAATTCCGGCATTTTTGTGCAGACAGACAGATTTATTAATTGCTGCTGCTAAAACAGGTAAAGTCATAAATGTAAAAAAAGGACAATTTTTAGCACCCTGGGATATGGAAAACGTTATAAAAAAAATTGAGGAGTCTGGAAATAAAAACATATTAATTACAGAGAGAGGAGCAAGTTTTGGTTATAATACTCTAGTTTCAGATATGAGAGCTTTACCTATAATGTCTAAATTCGGATTCCCAATAGTTTTTGATGCAACTCACTCTGTTCAGCAACCAGGAGGAATGGGAGAAAAAAGTGGAGGCCAAAGAGAATTTGTGCCTCATTTAGCGCGAGCTGCAATAGCTGTTGGCGTTGGTGCAATTTTTATAGAGACACATGATAATCCAGACAATGCCCCATCAGATGGACCAAACATGGTCCCATTAAACGAAGTAAAAAATTTATTAAAAAAATTAATTGAGATTGATAAGTTAGTAAAATAATAATGACAAAAATAAAAAGTTTAAAAGGCAGACAAGTCTTTGATAGCAGAGGAAATCCAACAGTCGAAGCAGAAATTATTTTAGAAAATGAAATTTCCGCAACTGCTATTGCACCATCAGGTGCCTCTACAGGTGCTCATGAGGCTTATGAACTTAGGGACAAGGATAAAAATAAATTTTTTGGGAAA
>NZJU01000039.1 GCA_002692325.1 Candidatus Pelagibacter sp. | reverse complement strand
ATTAACAAGTTAATTAAGCAGCAAGTGCAAATTTATTATTTGCATTTATAATTAGCCCGTTACGTCGGAACTATCTCGAACGAAAGAAAAGCTTTTAGACATCCGTCGAGCCTAATTCACCCCCGAATATTAATGGTGGAGGTGGTGGGTACTGCCCCCACGTCCGCAATGTTTATTACGAATTTCGTTTATCGTTATAGTTGGCAAGCCAACAATTATTTATATTGCTAAACTATTAATAATTCAACATTTTGATTAGAGATTATTTGATCAAAAATCAACTTATCGATATAACAATCAAAAAAACTTTAATGAATAAATGACAAAAATAATTAAATGGGAAATAGACAAATCTTTTGATGAATTTCCTGATGAAGTTAAAATATTTTATCAAAATAATTTTATAAAATTAAGAAAAGAATATTCTCAATGGATAGACTTAGCTAACAATAAATTTCAAGACAACATTGATTGGTGGTCTTTATTCCCCTCAAGTCGAAACCCCACATATTCGAGTATTTATCACTTTATTTGTATAGCGGAAACATTAAAGAGTGTAAGAAAAAGTAAATGTGTTATCAATCTTATTACAAATTCTCAAAAAGCATCCAATTTTTTCTTTAAAAATAACTTTCATAAAAACAAAAACATTACTTTAAATTTATTGAATAAACGATACTTCAATTTTAATAATTTTTCCCATTTTCTTAAAAGTTTTATTTTTCAATTTTTTGTATTCACTTTTGTAAAAGTATTTACAAAGCATAAAAATATTAACAAAAATATTTTAATCAACACCTATCCAAGTAACAAAATTGAAATTCCAGAACGTTTATTTCAATTTAGTAAAAATTATCAAAAAAAGTATTCTAAAAATTATGCGTTTATTCCAACTTTTATAATCACTAAAAATATTATATCTCTCATTAAATTAATTCTTAGTTTAAAAAACAAAAATTATTACTTTAAAGAACATTATCTAAAATTTAACGATTTAATCTACGCTTTTAGCATCATCTTTAGAAAGAAAAAATTCAAGATTAACTATAAAAAATTTCGAAAAATTGATTATTCAAACTTAATTTTTGATGAGATATCAGATTTTAAAAATTTTAATACTACCATAATTGGTATCCTTAATTATCGATTCGCTATTCGTTTAAAAAATAAAAATTTAGATATCAAAAAAATAATATCATGGTATGAAAATCATGAACTTAAAGGTTGGAACCTTGGTTTTAATAGATATTTTAAACATATAGTATCCTTAGGATATCAAGGGAGCACTCCCTTAATTCCACTTATGAATTCATTTCCCACACTACAAGAAAAAAAATCAAATGTTGTTCCAAATACATTTATTGTTATTTCGAAAAAATATTTTAAAACTCTACAAGAGTTTAATAAAAATATTGATATAAAATTAGGTCCAGCACTTGTATACAGAAGGATATTTGAAAAATTCAAAAAAAGTAAAAGAATAAAATATCTTGTAATTCTTAGTGAATTTAAAAAAATTAACGAACAAATTTTAAAATGGATTTATTTTATTAATAAGAAGAAAAAAAACTTAAAATTTTTAATAAAAAAACCTAAAATAACAGATATGAATGAGGTGATACGTCTCAACGAAGAAAGCAACATCCTTTTCACTGATGATTATTTGCCGGATTTATTAAAAAAAACAGAATTTGTTATTACATCTGGTATAGGAATTTCAACATCTGCAATGGAAGCAATGGCATATGAGTGCAAAATATTAGTCCCAATAATTTATCCGTATGACGATATGTATTTCAAAAGACTTCAAATACCGCAATCTTTTTACAAGACTTTTAGAAGAAAAAATGATCTATCGAATTTTTTTTTGAAAATTGATAAACAAAAATCAAAAAATTTGAAATTTAAAGAGTTTAGAAAGCAGTATTTTAGTGATAGTAGCGAAAAAATATTTTTTAGCTGAAGGTAGATATCTTTATAACATTTAGAAAACCCTGTTTATTTAACAATCATTTATCAACAAATTTTTGCGAATATTTTTGTTATTATATGTTGATAAAAATAATTTAAACTATGACTAAAATTTACTTTAAGCTAATAATAAGCACTTAAATTTATGAAATTAACAGAAGACCAAAAAAAAGAAATTAAAGATCAACAAACAAATAATTTTCAAACAAAAAGGGTAACTTCTGAAGAATTAGAAAAAATTCTATATGAAGCTCTTCCAGTCTTAGACCATGGTTTTGTAAGAGTAGTTGACTACATGGGTGACGATAGCTCCATAGTTCAATCAGCAAGAGTTTCGTATGGAAAAGGAACAAAAAAAGTATCTTCTGACGAAGGATTAATTAAATATCTGATGAGACACTGGCATTCTACCCCTTTTGAAATGTGTGAAATTAAATACCATGTTAAACTTCCGATCTTTATTGCTCGTCAATGGATTAGGCACAGAACAGCAAATGTTAATGAGTATTCCGCAAGGTACTCAATTCTTGATAAAGAGTTTTATATCCCAAACAAAGATCAATTATCTGCTCAATCAAAATCCAACAGACAGGGCAGAGGTGACTTAATAACTGGAGATCAAGCTGATGAGGTATTAAAAATTTTAAAAGACGATGCGACTAGGACTTACGATAACTATGAAAAAATGCTTAATGAAAGATATGATGGGTCAATCATCGATGAGGGTAAAATGGGTGTAGCTCGAGAACTCGCTAGAATGAATTTAACTTTAAACTCTTATACCCAATGGTATTGGAAAACAGATTTATTAAATTTACTTAATTTTTTATTTTTAAGAGCAGATACTCATGCCCAATATGAAATTAGAGTTTATGCTGAAACAATGCTCGAAACTGTTAAAAAGTGGGTTCCAATAACACATGCTGCTTTTTTGGATTATAGGGTCGGAGCAGTACATGTTTCAGCTAAAGGAAAAAAAGTAATTCAACAAATGGCTAAAGGTGAAAATGTAACTCACGAAAAATCAAATCTTTCTAAAAGAGAGTGGAATGAATTAATGATTTCGTTCGGATTTAACGAAAAGATTGTTTAATTTTTTCAGCTATAACTTTGAAAGCTTTTGATACCTCATGATCCGGCCTAGAATAAGTAAGAGGTTCGCCTAGGTCAGAGGATATTCTTAAATCTTCACTTAGTTGCAAATTACCTAGAAAATCTTTACCGAATTCATTTGCAGTTTTTTCAACTCCTCCCTCACCAAAAATTTTATATTCTTTTCCATTTTTTGCTTTAAAAAAACTCATGTTATCTATTAGTCCTAAAATTTTAATCCCTGTTTTTTCAAACATCTGTATCCCCCGCTTAACATCTAATAAAGCTAAATCTTGAGGAGTAGAAACTATTATTGCTCCGTCAATTTTAATTTCTTGAACAAATGTCAACTGTGTGTCACCAGTACCAGGTGGCATATCAACAATTATAACATCTCTTTCACTCCATAAAACTTTTTGTGTCATAGTTTTGATTGCGCTAATAACCATTGGACCCCTCCACATCATTGGAGTTTGTTCATCAATCAATAAACCCATGGACATGCATTGAACATCAAATTTTTCAACTGGTAATATAGATTTATTGTCCTCACTTTTTGGTTTTTCTTTTAAGTTTAAGAGTTTAGGTAAAGATGGCCCATAAACATCCGCATCTAAAATTCCAATTTTTAATCCAAGACTTTGAAGAGCAAACGCTAGGTTGACCGCAACAGTAGACTTTCCAACCCCACCTTTGGCACTTGAAACAAGTATAGTGTACTTGGTGCCTGTTATTGGTTTTTTAATAAACTGCTTTGGGGGTGGTTTTTGGCTCATAGTTTAAACTTTATCACATTATTTTAGACATTTTAGCGCTCCTTCTTAACTTGTTTTTGCTATAAAAGTCACTATATAAAGTCTCATGTCTTTAACAAAAAATTTTTTAAGCCAATCACCCTGGGGTTCAGGAGGACCAAGCAGAGGAGACAACAATGGTTCAGGGTCAAGAAGAGAACCTCCAAATCTAGATGAATTAATTGGAAATTTACAAAGATTAATCGGCAAATTTTTACCTGGCGGTAAGTCCGGAGGAAGTAAACCTATAATTCTAGGTTTAGTAATATTATTAGTAATTTGGGCATTAAGTGGTTTATATAGAGTGTTACCAGACGAGCAAGGAGTTGTTTTGCGATTTGGTAAATTTGTAACAACAACACAACCTGGATTGAACTATCACATACCTTTTCCAGTCGAGAGAGTTTTAAAACCAAAAGTTACAAAAGTTAACAGAATTGATGTTGGATTTAGAGGAGCAAGTGATAGTGGTAGATCATCTGGCATTGGAGAAGTTCCAGAAGAGAGCTTAATGTTGACCGGGGACGAAAATATAGTTGATATTAATTATTCTGTGTTTTGGGTAATAAAAGACGCTGGTAAATTTTTATTTAACATACAAGAACCAGTTGAAACTGTTAAGGCTGCATCAGAAACAGCTATGAGAGAGGTTATAGCCAAAAGCGAAATACAGTCAATTCTTACTGAAGGAAGATCCAAGATCGAAGTTGAGGTACAGGATATTACTCAAAATATATTAGATGAGTATGGTTCGGGAATTCAGATTACTCAAGTCCAAACACAAAAAGCCGATCCGCCAAGTCAAGTTATAGATGCCTTTAGAGATGTTCAAGCAGCAAGAGCCGATAGAGAAAGATCTAAAAATGAGGCTGAGGCTTACGCGAATGATGTTATACCAAGAGCTAGGGGTGATGCAGAACAGATACTTCAAAAAGCTGAAGCATATAAAAAAGAAGTTGTTGCTGCTGCAGAGGGTGAAGCTTCAAGATTTTTAGCAATTTATAATGAATACAAAAATGCTAAACAAGTTACCCAGGAGAGAATGTATCTTGAGACAATGGAAAAAGTTTTAGCTGACATAGATAAAGTAATTATTGATAAAAATTCTGGTCAAGGTGTTGTGCCTTACTTACCGTTACCTGAATTAAAAAAAACTACAGGAGGAAATTAATGAAAATCTCTAAACTAATACTTCCTTTAATAGTTGTTTTAGGCGTTACAGCTTTCCAATCCATATTTATTGTACAAGAAATTAATCAAGCTATTGTGTTGCAATTTGGTGATCCGAAAAAAATTATAAAAAAATCGGGTTTGAATTTTAAACTTCCATTTATTCAGAATGTTGCCTATCTCGATAAAAGAGTTTTAAATCTTGACAACCCTCCTGAAGAAGTTATTGCAGCAGATCAAAAAAGATTAATTGTTGATGCATTCGCGCGTTTTAAAATTATTGATCCATTAAAGTTTTATATTTCAGTTGGCAATGAAAGAGTTGCCAGACAAAGACTAGCTACGATTATAAATTCGAGAATAAGAGGTGTTTTAGGAACACAAGAGTTAGCAACTCTATTATCAAAAGATAGAGCTAAACAAATGTCAATTATTCAAAATGATGTAAATATAGAGGCGAAAAACTTTGGAATTGAAATAGTTGATGTGAGAATTAAAAGAGCAGATTTACCTCAAGCCAATAGTGAAGCGATTTACGCACGAATGCAAACTGAGAGACAAAGAGAGGCAAAAGAATTTAGAGCACAGGGTGCTGAAGCAGCAACAAAGATTAAATCTACAGCAGATAAAGAGGTAACTGTAATTCTTGCAAATGCTAATAAAAAGTCTGAAATAATGAAAGGAGAGGGAGACGGCCAAAGAAACAAAATATTTGCCAATGCCTTTGGAAGAGATCCTGGATTTTTTAGTTTTTATAGAGCTATGCAGTCATACGAGAAAGCTTTAATAGGTGGCGATACATCACTCATTCTGTCCCCAGATAGCGATTTCTTTAAATTTTTTGGAAAAGCTGGCGTAACAAAAAAAAATTAGCATCTAATGAAAGATCTGATAACGGCAATTGGACTGCTTTTTTTTATAGAAGGTCTATTAGTCGCCATGTTTCCGTCAAGAATAAAAAATATGCTCCTAATAATAAACAAAATACCTGAGACAAAGCTAAGAAAATCAGGTTTACTTTTTTTAGGTATTGGTTTTTTTATTGTTTGGTATATTAAAAATTAATATGAATGTTTTGAAGAAATTTTTTATAGTCATTTCCCTCTTATTGTTTGTTAATGATTTAAATGCAAGACCGGTACCAACGTCCTTTGCTGATTTAGCAGAAAAATTAATGCCCTCAGTTGTAAACATTTCAACAACTCAAACAGTGCAAACTACTACTAATAATTTCCCTTTTCAATTTCCGCCTGGCTCACCGTTTGAAGACATGTTCAAAGAATTTCAGAGACCGACTGAACGTAAAGCTTCCTCACTTGGATCAGGCTTTATAATAGATGAAAATGGAACAGTAATTACAAATAATCACGTCATTGCTAATGCTGAAGATATTATAGTAAGAGTGAATGAAAAAGAATATAAAGCAAAAGTAGTAGGATCTGATCCTTTTGCAGATATAGCGGTTTTAAAGATTTCGTCAAAAGATACTTTTAAACCCGTAAAGTTTGGAGACTCAGATAAAGCAAGAGTTGGAGACTGGGTAGTTGCAATTGGAAATCCATTTGGATTAGGAGGAACTGTTACTTCTGGAATAATTTCAGCTCGAAATAGAGATATAAATTTAACTCGTTATGATGATTTTATACAAACAGACGCTTCAATAAACCAAGGTAATTCTGGTGGACCATTATTTAATCTTGATGGTGACGTCGTAGGGATTAACACAGCTATCATAGCGCCTGGTCAAGCTGGATCAATCGGAATTGGATTTGCTATTCCTGCAAATGCAGCTGTAAATGTTATCGATCAACTAGTAAAGTTCGGAGAAACTAGAAGAGGTTGGCTAGGAGTGAGGATTCAGCAAGTAACCAAAGAAATTGCTGAAGTAGAAAATTTAAAAGAAGTCAAGGGAGCATTGGTAGCTAGTGTAGGAGAAAATAGCCCTGCAGACAAAGCAGGTATTAAGCCTGGAGATATTATTCTAGAATTTGATGGCAAAAAAATTGATACTATGAGAACTTTACCAAAAATTGTTGGCAATACAGAGGTTGGCAAAAGAGTTCAACTTAAATTATGGAGAAACAAAAAACTAATCTCAAAAAGACTTGTGTTGGGTAGATTAGAAAGCACAGCTGAATTTAAAGAAAAAAAAACCCTACCACAAAATAAAAAAGATACAGTTGATGTAGATAGTTTGAAAATAAACGTTAGAGATATTACAGAAACTGACAGAACAGATAGAAAAATAAAAAAAGAGCAGACTGGAGTCGTAATAAACGAAATATATCAAAATAGCCCGTTAAATGGTCTCTTAAGAAAAAACGATATAATTATAGAAGTTCAAAAAAAATCTATAAAATCTTCTTCTGAATTAGACGATATTGTAAAAAACATAATTAATAAAAAAGAACAGACACTACTTCTTACAATAATAAATAATTCAAATCAGAGAAGATACCTAGGTGTCAAAATTAAATAGATATAAAAATAAGATTATTTTAATAGCTGGTCCAACTGCCTCAGGAAAATCTAAAATAGCTTTATCTTTAGCAGAGAAGTTAAAAGGCGAAATTATTAATTCAGACAGCATGCAAGTCTATAAAGAAATCTCAATTTTAACTGCAAGGCCTAGTAAAAAAGATCTCAAAAAGATTAAGCATCACTTATATGGTATCACATCTGTAAAAAAAAGTTATTCTGTAGGGGATTGGTATAAACAAGTAAAAAAAAAAATTAAGATCATTAAAAAAAGGGGCAAAGTCCCAATTCTAGTGGGGGGTACGGGGCTATATTTCAATGCTGTTACTAAAGGTCTTAGTAAAATTCCAATAATAGAAGAAAAAAAAAGAATGAAAATAAGAGATTTGTATTTAAAACTTGGAAAAAAAGCCTTTTATAAAAAACTATTATTACTAGATCCAAAATCAAAAAATAAAATTTTACTAACTGATACACAAAGAGCAATTCGAGCTTATGAGGTTAAAAAATTTACCACCAAATCTATTTACGATTGGGCGAAAAATACAAAGTCAGAATTTGAAAACGATAACTTAGTAAAAATCTATATTGATATTCCTAGAGAAAAACTTCTAAAGAGAATATATTTAAGAACCTCAAAGATCATTAACAAGAAGTGTTTCAGTGAAGTTAAAAAATTGCTAAAATTAAATTTAAAAAAATCCCTCTCAGCCAACAAAATAATTGGAATTAGAGAAATTAATGACTATTTATCAGGTATTTCCTCCAAGCCTATTTTGATAGAACAAATTAATATTAGGACTAGACAGTATGCCAAAAGGCAAAGCACCTGGGCTAGAGGCCATATGAAGAATTGGAATAAGCTTTATAACGATGATTTTTCAATCCTTTTTAATAAAATTCTAAAACTTTCAAGCTAAAACTTGATTCAATTGCATTCTCCTGTAGATTGTGAATATGCCAAAATTATTGTCAGGTGCACAAATTGTTTTTCAAGCTTTAATCGATCAAAAGGTTGAACATATTTTTGGTTATCCCGGTGGAGCAGTTTTGCCCATCTATGATGAATTAAAAAACCATAAATCAATAAAACATATTTTAGCAAGACATGAGCAAGGAGCTGGTCATGCTGCAGAAGGTTACGCAAGATCAAGTGGTAAACCAGGTGTTATGTTGGTGACCTCTGGACCAGGAGCTACTAATGCAGTTACAGCTTTAACAGATGCCTATATGGACTCTGTTCCTTTAGTTTGTATTTCTGGTCAAGTTCCAACTCACTTAATTGGAACAGATGCGTTTCAAGAATGTGATACAACTGGAATAACAAGACCTTGTACAAAACATAATTGGTTAGTCAAAGATGTTAATAAATTAGCAGAAACAATTCATTTAGCTTTTGAGGTCGCAACTACAGGAAGGCCCGGACCTGTATTAGTTGATATTCCAAAAGATATTCAATTTAAAAAAGGAAAATATAAATTTGTAAAAAATAAATTAAAAAAGAAATTAAATGGTAAGGCGACTTATAAAATTTCTAATATTGAATTAGACAAGTTTATAGAAATGATTAAAAAATCTAAAAGACCTATATTTTATACCGGAGGAGGAATTATCAACTCAGGTCCCGAGGCCAGTAAGTTACTTCGTGAATTAGTAAGTTTAACTGGTTTTCCGATTACATCAACGTTGCAAGGTTTAGGTGCTTATCCAGGAGACGATCCTCAGTTTTTAGGTATGTTAGGGATGCATGGAACCTTTGAGGCTAATAACGCAATGCATGATTGTGATTTAATGATTAATATTGGAGCAAGATTTGATGACAGAATTACAGGAAAAGTAGATGAATTTTCCCCAAATTCAAAAAAAATTCATATTGATATCGACCCTTCTTCAATCGGTAAAAATATTAAGGTTGATTTAGCTATAGTAAGTGATGTCAGTCATTTATTAAAAGCTTTATTAAAAAGGTTTAAAGAAAAAAACAAAAATTTTTTAAGTTCAAATAAAGAAAAAACATCTCAATGGTGGAGCCAAATTTCAAAGTGGAGAGAAAAAAAATCCTTAAATTTTATCAATAGTGAAAAACTAATTAAGCCTCAACACGCTGTTCAAAGACTTTACGAACTCACCAAAAATAAAGACACATTTATTACAACTGAGGTAGGACAACATCAAATGTGGGCAGCTCAACATTATAAATTTAATAAACCTAATAGATGGATGACCTCTGGAGGTTTAGGAACAATGGGATATGGTCTACCAGCTGCAATTGGAGTTCAAATTGCTCACCCCGATAAATTAGTTATAGATATAGCTGGAGAAGCCTCAGTTCTAATGACTATGCAAGAAATGTCTACAGCTGTTCAATATCGATTACCAATAAAAATTTTTATATTAAATAACGAATACATGGGAATGGTAAGGCAATGGCAAGAATTATTACATGAAAAAAACTATTCTGAAAGTTATACTGCAGCATTACCTGATTTTGTTAAATTAGCAGAGTCATACGGTTGCGTTGGTATTAGAGCAAAAACACCTAGTGAATTAGATTCAAAAATAAATGAAATGATTAATATCGATAAACCAGTGATCTTTGATTGTCTGGTGGATAAAGCCGAAAATTGTTTTCCAATGATTCCATCAGGAAAACCTCATAACCAAATGATTTTAGGCCCTGAGGATGATGATGGGATCTCTGATGAAGGAAAAATTTTAGTCTAATGGCTAAATCTAAGTCAGCTTATAGTTCTCCTGGTAAACTTGGAAAATTGGAGAGACATATCATTGTTGTTTGGGTTGATAATGAGGCAGGTGTGTTAGCTAGGGTCGCAGGTTTATTTTCAGGAAGAGGTTATAACATAGAGTCCCTGGCAGTTGCTGAAGTAGATAAAAGTAAACATATTTCCAGAATTACAATTGTTACAGAGGGAACACCAGAAGTTATTGAACAAATAAAACTTCAATTAAAAAAACTTATACCAGTTCATAAAGTTGCTGGTTTTATGCGAACTGATAAAGAAATATTGTTTAGGGAGATGGCATTATTCAAGATTTTAGGAAATTTAAAGAAACAGACAAAAGTGAAGAATATTTGTAAAAAGTTTCATCCCGTTGTTTTAGATAAATCTAATAAGTCATGTGTAATNCAGGTAACCGCTTTGAGAAGAGAAATTGACAAATTAGCGCTTGATCTAAAGCCGCTTGGTCTGATAAGTACTTCTAGAACTGGGGCTGTTGCAATGACAAGGGGAGCAAAAATTTTTAATTAAGAAAAATATGAAAACTTATTACGATAAAGATACAAACATAAATCTGATAAAGGAAAAAAAAGTTGCAATCTTTGGTTATGGTAGCCAAGGTCACGCTCATGCTTTAAATCTTAAAGATAGTGGAGTAAAAGATATAGTTGTTGCTTTACGGGACGGATCTTCTAGCAAACAAAAAGCTGAGAGCGCTGGACTAAAAGTAATGAGTCTTTCTGATGCTGCAGCTTGGGCCGATGTTGTAATGATGTTAACTCCAGATGAATTACAATCTGAAATTTACAAAAATCATATTGAACAAAGAATGAAAGAGGGAACAAGTCTAGCTTTCGCTCATGGTTTAAATATTCACTTTGATTTAATCAATGCTAGAAAAGACTTAGATGTTTTTATGGTTGCTCCGAAGGGACCTGGTCATACTGTAAGAAGCGAATATCAAAAAGGTGGAGGCGTACCATGTTTAATGGCTGTTCACAAAGATAGTTCTGGAAAAGCAAAAGATCTAGCACTTTCTTATGCTTCAGCAGTAGGTGGCGGTAAGGCAGGAATAATTGAAACAACTTTTAAGGATGAATGTGAAACAGATCTATTTGGAGAGCAAACTGTATTATGTGGCGGATTGGTTGAATTAATAAAAAATGGTTTCGAGACTTTAACAGAAGCAGGTTACCCGCCTGAGATGGCGTACTTTGAGACTCTTCATGAGGTGAAATTGATTGTAGATTTAATTTACGAAGGCGGCATTGCTAACATGAATTATTCAATTTCTAACACTGCAGAATATGGTGAGTACATTTCAGGTAAAAGAATAGTAGATGAAAAAACTAAAGAAAAAATGAAAGAAGTTCTTAAAGATATCCAATCAGGCAAATTTACAAAACAGTGGATGGATGAACACAAATCAGGTCAAAAAAATTTTTTAAAAATGAGAAAAGATTTAGCAAATCATCCTATTGAAAAAGTTGGGAAAGACCTTAGGGCTATGATGCCGTGGATTGGAAAAAATAAATTGGTAGACAAGGACAAAAATTAACCCAATCTGACCAAAAATTCATGTTAATTTTATTTTAAGTATTTGCATATTCCCGTTTTGCTTGTAATATGTTTTTCAGCTTATGAACGACAAAAACAGAATAATAATTTTTGACACAACAATGCGTGATGGTGAGCAGTCGCCAGGCGCAACAATGAGCTTAGAGGAAAAAATTCAAATAGCCCGTGCTTTCGATGAACTTGGAATAGATGTTATTGAAGCTGGTTTTCCTATTGCTTCTCCAGGTGATTTTGAAGCAGTTACTGAGATTAGTAAAGTTTTGAAAAGATCTATTCCAGCAGGACTTTCACGAGCTACAAAAAAAGATATTGATGCTTGTAAAGACTCTTTAAAGCACGCTAAAAGATTTAGAATTCATACTTTTATTTCAACTAGCCCACTTCATATGAAGCATAAACTTAATAAATCACCAGAAGAGGTTTTGGGGTTAATTAAAGAAAGTGTTACATATGCTAGTAAGTTTACTGACGATGTCGAATGGTCCTGTGAAGACGGAACTAGAACAGATCTTGATTTTATGTGCAAGTCAGTAGAACTTGCAATAAAATGTGGAGCTAAAACTATAAATATTCCCGATACAGTTGGATACTCTGTTCCTTCAGAATTCAAAAAAATTATTGAAACTTTAATAAACAAAGTTCCTAATATAGATAAAGCAATACTGTCAACGCATTGCCATAATGATTTAGGTTTGGCAGTAGCTAATTCTTTAGCAGGAGTAATGGCAGGCGCTAGACAAATAGAATGTACCATAAATGGGATAGGTGAGAGAGCAGGTAATGCGGCTTTAGAAGAGGTAGTGATGGCAATGAGAACAAGAAATGATTTAATGCCATATACAACAGGAATAAATACAAAACTTTTGAGCAAAGCGTCAAAAATAGTTTCTAATGCAACTGGATTTCCTGTGCAATTTAATAAGGCAATTGTAGGTAAAAACGCATTTGCACACGAGTCAGGAATTCACCAAGACGGAATGTTAAAAAATAGAAATACTTATGAAATAATGACACCAGAAAGTGTTGGTGTTAAAAAAACCTCTCTAGTTATGGGTAAACATTCCGGCAGGCATGCCTTTAGAGACAAATTAACTGACATGGGTTACGTAGATGTGACAGATGATATTATAGACGTTGCTTTTGGTAAATTTAAAATTCTAGCAGACAAAAAGAAACATGTTTATGACGAGGATATAGCAGCTTTAGTCGATGACAGTTTAATTAAAGAAGATAATGTTATCAGATTAAAATCGTTAAAGGTATTTGCCGGAACCGGTGAACCTCAAAAAGCAATAATGAAACTTGAGGTCATGGGTGAAGTTAAAGAAGCAACAGAGTCTGGCGATGGACCCGTGGATGCAATATTTAAGTGTATTAAAAAATTATACCCTCATGAGGTAAGCTTACAGCTTTATAATGTTCACGCTGTAACGGAGGGGACCGACGCGCAAGCAACAGTCAGTGTAAAAATTGAGGAAAATGGAAAAACTACAGTTGGTCAGGCCGCTAATACAGATACTTTAGTAGCCTCAGCTGATGCATACTTGAATGCACTCAATAAACTAATAATAAAAAGAAAAAAAACTGCTCCCGAACCAATGGACATGGACGGAGCTAACTATATAAGGGAAAAAGATGGCACTATTTAAATCATTATCAGGCATATCTTCAATGTGGTCTCAAGACATGGCAATTGACCTTGGAACTGCCAATACATTGGTGGTACTTAAAAAACAAGGAGTGGTACTTAACGAGCCCTCAGTCGTAGCGGTAATTTCTGACGGAGCTAAAAAATCAGTATTAGCTGTAGGAGATGAGGCAAAGACAATGCTTGGAAGGACACCTGGAAATATCCAAGCAATTCGACCTTTAAAAGACGGTGTAATTGCTGACTTTGTAGTAACCGAGGAAATGATAAAACACTTTATCAAAAAAGTTCACAAAAAAACAGCTTTTGCAAATCCCAGAATTTTAATTTGTGTACCGACTGGTTCTACACCGGTTGAAAGAAAAGCAATTCAGGACTCCGCACTTGCAGCTGGAGCAAGAAAGGTTCAATTAATCGAAGAACCTATAGCTGCAGCTATAGGCGCAGGTTTGCCAATTTCAGAAGCAACTGGTTCAATGGTTGTGGATATCGGGGGTGGAACTACAGAAATAGCAGTAATGTCGCTTGGTGGAGTTGTTTACTCTAAATCGCTAAGAGTTGCCGGTGATGCAATGGACCAACAGATAATTAATTTTATGAGAAAAAAATTTAATTTATTGATTGGAGACTCGACTGCAGAAAAAATCAAAAAAGAAATCGGTACTGCTGTACCTTCTGGTTCAACTACCTTTTTAATGAAAGGAAGAGATATAAGATCTGGAACACCGAAGGAAATTTCTTTAACCGAAGAGGATGCTTGCGAGGCATTAATGCCGGTATTAAATCAGATACTTGCAGGTATTAAAGAAGCTCTTGAAAACACACCTCCAGAACTATCAGCTGACCTAGTAGATATGGGATTAGTTTTAACAGGTGGTGGAGCTTTATTAAGAAATATTGACAAATTAATATCTAAAGATACTGGGCTTCCAGTTACAATTGCTGATGATCCATTGTCTTGTGTTGCTGTAGGAACAGGTAAAGCTTTAGAAAATGAGGAGCTGTTCTCTACAATGTTATCTGAATATTAATAAAGATAATTTAAAGCTCAATGTCTACAAGCAGAGATGATTTTGGAATAGCGTTACGTTCGGCTCTTTTAAAAAAAGGCGCAAGACAAAAATTTTCTTTATTTTTTTTGATAATTTTTGCAACAATAATCTTTTTTTTAGATTTTTATAAATTAAAGCCTATAAATATTACAAGAGCTGTAATCAGTGATGGTATTTATAAAACTTCAAATATTGCAACAGCTCCCATAAAAGCATTCTCTAGTATTAAAAATAATGCGATAGAATTATTTATTACGTTTAAAGAAAATAAAGTTCTGAGAGATGAATTAGAAGACCTAAAACGAAAAGAATTTCAGGTTGAATATCTTAAAAATCAAAATGAAAATTTGAGGAAAATTTTAGAAGCTGACTCAAAAATATTAGGTGAAAGCACTCTTGCAAAAGTTTTATTAGATAAAAAAAGTCCCTATTTAAAATCAATAATTATAAATAGAGGATCAAGAGCTGGAGTTTCTAAAGGAATGCCAGTTCTAGATGGAAATTATTTAGTTGGTAGAGTTGTAGAGGTAAACTATTTATCATCGAGAGTTTTACTATTAAATGACCTTAATAGTAGAATTCCTATAACGTTTGGTAAAAATTCCATACAAGCAATTTTAACTGGAAAAGGAGGGAATAATCCTCAGCTAGAATATTTACCTGAGTTTTTTACTCCCGAAGGAAATTCCACTGTTTATACATCGGGTAAAGATGGTGTTTTAAATGCGGGATTACCTGTAGGTAAAACAATTTTTGAAAAAGAAAAAGTTTTTGTAAAAATGTTTTCTGATCCTAACCAATTATCTTTTGTAACAGTTCAGTTGTCTGATGCGAGCGAGGAAAACTTTTAATGGCCATCGTATATAAAAATTTTTCAAAAAACTTAGTCAATGCAGGGCCCTTGATATTACTTTATTATATTTCAATTAGTGAAATTGACTCTCAGTTTAGTAATTTGTTTGAAATTTTGTCTTTTAATTTACAAATTATTATTATTTATTATTGGATGCTGAAAAGTCCATCAATTTTAGGAAATGGCCACATCTTCTTGGCTGGAATTATTAACGATGTAGTAATGGGTTTCCCTTTGGGTTTGAGCTCTATGAGTTATTTAGCAGTCTCTTTCGTAGCCTCCTATATAAGAAACGTGACTGTCAATATTTCTCTTTTTACTGATTGGTTCACTTTTATTTTAGCTATCTTCTTTTCGAATATAATTTTAATGACTTTAATATATAATTTTACTTCACTGAAATTAGAATATTCCGACATTTTTTATAATTCATTTTTTACATTTTTATTTTATCCAGCATTTTGGGGATTTTTCAATTTTTACAAGAAAATAATGATAGTTGGACAGGATGATTAGTAACTTTGGATCTGGGAATACTGTCATTAAATCAAAACTTATTACTAGAAGAATGTTTGTTCTTTCTACTGCTAAGGCAATTGTTTTTTTTGGAATTTTCGGCCGATTAGTCTCTTTGCAAATAAACGAAGCAACCAAATACAAAACTCTTTCCGACAAAAACAGATTTAGAGAGTGGAAGATAGCCCCACAAAGAGGCATTATCAAAGACTATTTTAATCAAGAAATTGCATCAAATGAAAAAGTTTATCAATTACATATAACTCCAGAAAATTCACCAAATTTAGATAGATTGTTTTTTAGACTGAAAACTATTTTAAATTTAAGTGATAACAGAATTGCCTTCTTAAAAAGAAAAATGAGTAAACAAAAGCCATGGGAGCCGATTATAGTTTCAGATAATCTTACATGGTCAGAATTTTCTAGAATAAATTTATTTTTACACGAATTGCAAGGTGTTGAGCCTATTGTCTCTGTTGCGAGAGTTTACCCAGATAACTCTGCAGCTCATATAGTAGGTTACGTTTCAGAGGTTAGTGCTAAAGATTTAGAGAGGAAAGAGTATCTCAGAGACATGGCAGTAACAGGAATTTCAGTTGGTAAAACTGGCTTGGAACATAAGCTCGATAAAGATATCATTGGTAAAGTTGGCTTTCAAAGATACGAGGTAAATGCCTTCGGAAAAAGAATAAAACAGATAAAATTAGATACTGGTCAAGCTGGTCAAGACTATAGATTAACAGTAGATAAAGAAATTCAGAAATTTTCCTCTGAATTAATATCTGATAAGGCAGCTTCCATTTGTGTAATGGACATTTACAACGGAGATATTGTTACTATGGTGTCATCACCAAATTACGATCCTAATGCTTTCGTACATGGTATTGAAAAGAGTTATTGGAAGGAACTAATTGAAAATGATTTTAAGCCTCTAAATAATAAAGCGATATCAGGATTATACCCACCAGGTTCAACTATCAAAACTATTGTAGCTTTAAGCGCCTTAGAAAATGATGTGTGGAATCCAAAAAAATATTTGTCATGCACAGGAGTAACAGAACTTTATGGTGAAAAATTTCACTGCTGGAAGAAAAAAGGTCATGGAAGTGTTAACATGAGGACCGCAATCCAAAGATCCTGCGATGTATATTTTTATGAAGTCGCAAGATTATTAGGCGTTGATAGATTATCAGAAACTGCAAAAAAATTTGGTTTAGGAAAAAAAGTTCTTGATGGATTCATTGAGGAAAGATCGGGTGTAGTTCCGAGCACTAAATGGAAGAAAAAGTTTATCGGTAAAAATTGGTACTTAGGAGAGACATTACACTCAGGTATTGGACAAGGCTACTTTCAATCAACTCCCTTACAAATTTGTTTGATGACAGCTCAAATAGCTAATGGTGGCTTTGAAATAAAACCTAAAATAATCGCTGACGGAAAAAAAAGTAATATAAAAGAATTTATTACCTTTCGAAATGAGAATCCTAATGACCCTCTTCCTTTAGATATGTTAATTGAAAATTTTAAGATTAAGCCTCTTTTTAGAAATCAAGAAAATATTAATTTTGTAAAGGATGCAATGTATGCTGCTACAAATGAAGTCGGCGGGACATCCTATCGTTCAAGAATTAGCGATAAAAAATTTATGTTTGCTGGTAAGACTGGCTCTTCACAAGTAAAAAGATTTACAGAAGAACAAAGAGAGCTAGAAGTAAAACAAAAAGATATAGTTTATAAAGACAGAGACCATGCACTATTTGTTGCTTTTGCACCGGTAAGTAAACCTCAATACGCAATAAGTGTTGTAGTTGAACATGGTGGATCAGGCAGCAGCTCAGCTGCGCCTATCGCTAAAAAAGTAATTAAAAAAGTTTTAGAGAGACACGAATTAAGAAAAACATTTGAAGAAAATACGGGAGAAGAAATATAATGTTTCAACCAAGGTCTATTCAATCTTCACTTAGTTTTAGAGAAAAAATTTTATCTTTAGATTTTATATTAGTTTTATCAATTCTAGTCTTAGGTATTATGAGTATGTTCGCGATGTACTCGACTGACGGAGGGGAATTTAAGTATCATACAAAAAGTCATATAATAAGATTTATTACGTTTTTTTCAATGTTTTTAGTTCTATCTTTTTTTCAAATTAGAGTTTGGTATAAGACAACAACACTATTTTACCTAATTATTTTTTTTCTTTTATTAGGGGTAAAATATTTCGGACTTACTTCCTCGGGATCTCAAAGATGGTTAAATCTTTACTTTATGAATTTACAACCATCAGAGCTTATGAAAGTAGCTTTGATTTTATTCTTGTCAAAATATTATCATCGAATTTCAACGACAGATGTCAACAAAGTCAAACATTTATTTTTACCAATAGTAGTACTTGTAGCTCCTGTTTTACTCGTTGTAACGCAACCTGATCTAGGTACATCTATTTTAATTGCAATAGGTGGAATAGTTGTTGCTTGGTTAGCAGGAGTACGAGTCAAATTTTTTACTTACGCAACTATATTATTTGTTTCACTGATGCCTATAGCTATTTCTTTTCTCAAACCTTATCAAAAGTCTAGAATTTTGACCTTTTTAAACCCAGATCGAGATCCTTTAGGTGCTGGCTATCAAATAATTCAATCAAAAATTGCGATAGGCTCTGGCGGGCTATTCGGAAAAGGTTTTTTAAATGGTTCACAAAGTTACTTAGATTATTTGCCAGAAAAACACACAGATTTTATCTTTACTTTGTTTTCTGAAGAATTTGGATTCTTTGGTTCAATATCAGTTTTAGTCTTGTATACTTTAATTATTTATAGAATAGTGCAAATTGGAAATATTACCAGAAGCAGCTTCGGGAAGCTTTATTGTTACAGTTTTGCAACAGCTTTTTTTGTATATGTAGCAGTAAATATGGGCATGGTTTTAGGATTATTGCCAATTGTGGGCGCACCTCTTCCAATTATGTCTTATGGCGGGTCCTCAATGATGGCCATGATGATAGGTCTTGGAATAGTAATGTCTTGCAAAATATACAAAGATACTCCAGTTAATTAATACATTTATTTAAGACCAAAATGGTCAAAGATATCTTAAATTAATGCTTGCTAACTCAGTAACTTGATGATCTAATCTGAAGATAAATGTTTGGTAATAAAGAAAAAAAATTAAATGATACTGAAAGATCACTAATAAGTGAAACAGTAAGTATTGATGGTACTGTTAATAGTTCAGGTGCAATTGATATAGCAGGTTTAATCAAAGGACCAGTTTTCTCAAAGGAACTTGTTATAAAAGAGACTGGTTCAGTTTCAGGCTCTATAGAAGCTGAACAAGTTGAAATCTACGGTCATTTAGATGGAAAGATTTCTGCCGACAATGTTGTTATTGGTTCAACTGGTGTTGTGAAAGGTGACGTTGAGTTTGCAAATAACTTAAGAACCGAGAACGGAGCTGATATCGAGGGATACATTAAAAAAATGCCATCAAAATCTAAATCAGCAGGTGATTTCTTGTTTTCCAAGACAAAAGATGAAAAAAAGAAGAAAAACGGAAAACCAGAGCAAGTTGTAAATAAAGAAAAGTCAGAAGCGATCATCTAATCTACCGCACTATAAATTTTACTTTCATTAGCATATACTAAACCACATGGATGGATATAAATGTAAGTCTGTTGGAATAGTTGGAGCTGGTATCCAGGGAGTGTGTGCTGGTCTTCATATCTTAAAAAAAGGAATACCAGTTACAATATTTGATAAGCAAGAACCAGGTATGATGGCTTCTTACGGCAATGCCGGCCATTTCTCGCCATATGCTGTGCTTCAATTAAATAGACCAGATGTTATTAATGATGTCCCAAAAATGCTTTTGAGTTCATCGGGACCCTTAGCTTTAAGGTGGAACTACATTCCAAAAATGTTACCTTGGATTTTTAAATATTTTAAATCATCCTCTAAAAAAAATATGATGCATACGGCAAAGTATATGCATCAAATTTTAAATTTATCTCTCGACGCTTATGACGACATGTTCAAGGAAATTGATGTATCAAACTTAGTTGAGAGAAAGGGAATAATTTATGTGTGGACAAATAAGAATAAAAAAAGCAGAGATTTAGAAATAAAGATAAGAGATGAGCTTGGTGTGAAACAAAAAATAATTAATAGAAAAGAGATTTTAGATCTTGAACCTAATTTAAACCCAGTTTTTGATGCAGGCGCTTTCTATGATTATGCTTACCATGCAAGAGACCCTCATGGAATTTTAAAAAAATTTTTTGAATTATTTATTAAGAAAGGTGGAAAATTTAAAAAAAGTGAAGTGATCGATATCAAACAAACAACTATCAATTCTTCAGAAATAATTACTAGTAATAAAAATTACAGTTTTGAAAAGATAGTCTTAGCTTGTGGAGCTTTTTCAAAAAATTTGACAGATAGGTTAGGGGAAAATATACCTTTAGATACGGAGAGAGGGTATCACGTACACTTTGAGTATATGGAGCACTTAATTTCAAGACCAGTTATTTTTTTAGACAGAGGTTTCGGGCTTACACCAATGAATCAAGGATTGAGAGCGGTAGGTACAGTTGAACTTGGAGGCTTAAAAAATCCACCTTCGAAAAAAAGAATTCAATATGTTATAAATTGCGCAAAAGAATTACTCCCTCAATTAAAAGAACATAAAGATGAATGGCTTGGATTTAGACCAACTTTACCTGATTTTTTACCTGTAATAGGGCCATCTAATAAATTCAAAAATATTATCTATTCCTTTGGACATCAACATTTGGGGTGGACTCTAGGCGCTATTTCGGGAAAAATTATTTCGGGTATCATTGCAGAGGAGAATACTAATTTAGATTTAACTCCATACAGCTCTAAAAGATTTATTTAGGATTTTTTTGTCTAAAAATTATTTAGCTTATATTTTTCTTACATTTGCAGCTTTATTTTGGTCGGGAAATTTTATTGTTGGAAAGTTCGCAACTTTATTTGAAGTCCCACCACTAACTTTAAATTTTTTAAGATGGGTCATGGTATGGTTTATATTGATACCTTTTACAATTAAAGAAATTTTAGAAAAAAAAAATTATATTAAAAAAAACTTTTTTACAATTGGGCTAATGGGAATATTATCAATTAGCACCTTCAACTCTGTAGTTTATTTTGCTTTAAACTTTACTCAAGTTATTAATGCAGTCTTAATGTTAGCCGCTATTCCTCCAATGATAATTATTTTTTCATCAGTTATGCAAATTGAAAAAACAAATATATTTCAACTCTCCGGGTTATTCTTATCAATAATTGGAGTTGGGACAATTATTTCAAATGCGGATATTCAAAAAATAATTTCTTTAAGTTTTAATAAAGGTGATATATGGATGCTAGTTTGTGTTTTAAGTTGGTCATTATATTCAACATTACTTAAAAAAAACAAATTTGAATTATCTCAATTTTCTTTAATACAAATTATGGTTTCCGTAGGATTAATATTTTTAGTCCCACAATTTCTATATGAACAATCAATTGGATTAGATATAAAAATTAATAAAGCATCTATCTTTATCTTATTATATGTAGTTATCTTCCCTGCAATCGCTGCTTATTATTGTTGGCAGAAATCTATTNAACTTATAGGACCAAATAGATCTTCAATGTTTATTCAGCTTATGCCGCTTTTCAGCGCATTTATGGCGATAATAATTTTCAAAGAAAGATTTCAATTATTTCATTTTACTGGTGCAACCTTTATAATTTCTGGTATTTATTTATCAAATAGGAAAGTCCAATGATTAATGTTGCAGTATTAGATGACTATCAAAATGTCTTTAAAGAAATTGTTGATATTGAAAAATTTAAAAAAAAATATAATTTTAAAATTTTTAATGAAGCATTTATTGACGAGAGTGAAGCTATAGTAGCTTTGGAAGAATTTGAAGCATTGTTTATTATGAGGGAAAGAACTCCTATAACAAAAACTTTATTAGATAATTTACCAAAGCTAAAGTACATTATGACATCAGGCATGCGTAATAATTCTATTAACTTAGAAATTGCAAAAAAAAAAGGTATTGTGGTATCTGGAACTGAAATTAATTCAAATCCTGCTGCTGAGATTACTTGGACCTTAATCTTGGGCCTTTTAAGAAACGTTAAACAAGAAATTGATAATATGTTTCAAGGTTATTGGCAAAATACAATTGGGATTGAATTAAAAGGTAAAAGAATTGGATTGATAGGATTAGGAAAAATTGGGAAGCAAGTGGCAAAGGTTGCTAAAGCTTTTGATATGGAAGTTTGCGCTTGGAGTGAAAATTTAAATTTAACTGACGCAAATTCTCTTGGTGTTTTACCCATGAGTAAAGACGACTTATTAAAAACTTCAGACATAGTTTCAATTCACGTTATTTTAAGTGAGAGATATAAAAATCTCATTACAAAAAATGAGTTTGCGATGATGAAAAAGAATTCAATTTTAATAAACACTTCAAGAGGCTCAATAATAAACGAGAAAGATCTTATCGAGGCACTTAAAAATGATACTATCGCCGGAGTTGGTCTTGATGTTTATGAAAAAGAACCATTACCTCAAGACCATAAACTAAGGTTTTTAAATAATGCTCTTCTTTTTCCGCACATCGGCTTTGTAACAATTGAAAATTACTCAAAGTTTTATGGTCAAATGATGGAAAATCTTCAATCGTGCTTAGAAAACAAGCCCATTAGAGTTTTGATATAAACGCTTTCAATCCCTAGTTGTTGTTGATAAGCTCATTATGAGGGATTGATTTGTTTTTTTTTAAAAAAAATGTGTCAAAAGACTGTGGGAAGTATGAAAAAAATTTTAATATTATTATCATCTGTATTTCTTTTGAGTGGGTGCATAGAAACCGCTTCATTGATAGCACCTATGTCTGGAGCAGCAAACGGTAAAGTTGCACAAACAACTGTGAATTCCGCAATAAGTTTTAGTATAAAACGACAAACAGGAAAATCTCCAATGGAACATGCGATTGGTTTTGCTGATCAAAATAATTTAAAAACGAGAAAAGCTCAAAAAAAATGCGTTAGTTTCTTAGAAAATACATCAAAAGAGCTTTGTGCAAAGTTAGAAAACAAATTTGTAAAAATTCAAAATATAATTGAAGATAAGTACCAAATAAAAAAATTAGACGAATAATTTCAATCTGTTAATTTACCTTTTTAAAAGAAATTTATTTGCCCCACTATATTAGTGGGGCAAATGTTTAAGCAGCTAAAGCTTGTTTAATATCCCCAATGATATCATCTGGATGTTCAATACCAATTGAAAGTCTTACGTAGCCTGGTGTTACCCCTGCTGCAACCAACGCTTTATCGTCTAATTGACTGTGAGTTGTTGTAGCTGGGTGTATAGCTAAACTTCTAGCATCACCAATATTAGCAACATGGTAAAGCATTTTTAGTTTATCAATAAATTTAGCACCTGCCTCTTTTGTACCAAGATCCATTCCAACTAAAGAACCATAACCACCCTTCATATATTTTTTAGCTCTTTCTTTTATCTCACCTTGATGATTTGTTGGATAGATTACATTTTTAACTTTCTTTTGTGTTTCTAAGAAGGACACTACCTTTTCCGCATTACTACAATGTTGTTTCATTCTAAGAGCAACTGTTTCTAAACCTTGTATGATTTGAAATGCGTTGAATGGAGCTAACGGAGCACCCAAGTCTCTTAATAAAACTACTCTTGCTCTGACTACAAAAGGAATGTTTGCTCCAGTTAATTGAGGAACAGCATCTGACCAAATTGCACCACCATAACTTTGATCCGGCTCATTCAATAATGGTTGTCTTTTTCTATCTTTAATCCAGTCGAAATTCCCTCCATCAACAATTATTCCGCCAATTGAGGTACCGTGACCACCAATATATTTAGTCAAGGAGTGCATAACGATTGCTGCTCCGTGGGCTAAAGGTTTACAAATTACTGGTGAAGCAGTGTTATCGATGATCAAAGGTATACCTTTTTTTCTACCAATGTCTGCTACTTCTTGAATTGGAAAAACCCGAAGATATGGATTTGGACAAGACTCACCATAGTAAGCCCTAGTTTTATCATCAGTAACTTTTTCAAAATTTTTAGGATCAGCAGGATCCGCAAATCTAACTTCAATACCTTGTTGTCTTAAAGTATTTTTGAATAAGTTAACTGTACCTCCATACAAGTCTGTAGATGCAACAACATTGTCTCCAGCCTGTGCTAAATTTTGTATACACATTGCTGATGCCGCTTGACCAGAACCTACGGCACATGCAGCCACACCACCTTCTAACGCTGCTACTCTTTTCTCTAGCACGTCGACAGTTGGATTCATAATACGTGTATAAATGTTGCCAAATTCTTTAAGTCCAAATAAGTTTGCAGCAGTTTCTGCATTTTTAAATTGGTAAGAAGTCGTTTGATATATTGGAACAGCTACTGACGTTGTTGTTGGGTCACTTCTATAATCGCCACCATGTAAGCCAATAGTTTCCGGATGTTTAAAATCAGCCATTGATTTTCTCCCTTATTGTTTCTCTCATTGTCTCGCTCATGTTTTCTCCTTTTTTATTGGAGAAGTATGAACGAATTATAACTCAATTCATCTTCTCCTTTTTAGTACTTCGGCTTATGCCAGGTGTACAATACGGTTCAAATACCCGGTTAATTTTAGAATATTCCAAAAAAAAACCACCGACTAAAGCGGTGGTCATTTGACTTAATCGCTTTAGCTGGATTTATTAAGCGCTCAGCAATTTGACTAAAATCAGCGCCTTTATGTAATTATAGCAAACTAATTATTTACCTGTCAACTACTAATTAAATATTATCCCAGAACTGTTTCGCAAGGTTTATTCCAGATAAATCTCTATAGGTAACCAATCCAGTTGGACTCGTTACATTAATGTCTCCAATTAATTTTCCCTGTACGAAATCTATTCCGGCAAAATAAATTTTATTCTTAAGTAATAATTTAGCGATTGAATTACTAGCTTTTATTTCTTTTGTCGTTAGTTTAGTTAGTTTTGCATGAGCACCCTTGCTCATATTTGACAAAATACTACCCCTTCTAGGTATCCTTGATATTGCTCCCACAACTTTTCCTTTGATAATGAAAACTCTTTTATCCCCCTTAGATACCCCAGGAAGAAATTTTTGAAAGAATAAATGATTATGAGTTTTAAGCAATTTTTTGATTTTGCTGGCATCGAAAGTCTTAAATAAAGTTACGTTATTTCCACTAAAACCATTTATTGGTTTAACCACGATTGATTTATATTTTTTAAAAAATTTTTTTATTTCTTTAATATTCTCACTAATTAAAGTTGGAGGCATGTATTTCATCAAATTAGTTGAAAATAACTTTTCAGAGACATTTCTAACAGCTGATGGATTATTAATTATCTTAGTTTTATTAGCAATATGATCAAGTAAGAAAGTTGTATAAAGATATCTATAATCAAATGGAGGATCATTTCTAATTAAAATAACATTAGATTTAACTAAATTAAAATTCATAGTTTTTAATATTGTAACAAATTGTTTATCCTCAATATTAACCTTTATATGTTTACAAAAAACCAAAACTTTTCCATTCAAAAAACTTATATTTTCAGGTTCATAATAAAAAATCTTATAACNCAGCTTTTGTGCCTCATTTGCTAAGAGTAGAGTCGTATCGGTTTTGATATTTACTTTATTTAGATTAGAGCCCTGAATAGCTAAAATTTTCTTCATGATTTGCTAAAAAGTTTAGATTATTTGTTTTTTTATAATGTTCAATCAATATCTCTGCTCTAGTTTTTTTATTATTTATTATATCCTCAATATGTTTTAAAAAAATTGTTTCATTTTTTCCAGATCTATTAAGTTCATTTCTTTTTTCTAAGCCTTTTTTGGAAAGAGCAAAAAATATTTTTGCCCAATCAATTAATCTTTTATCTTGAAGTATTGTGTTTAGTCCTTTTTTAGGTGCATTAAAGTAAGCTTCCATAATCTCATCTTTATTCCATTTTTTTATTATTTCATATGTTTCATCTAAACATCCGTAAATCAATCCAGTAAAAAACGAAGGCCCATTACAAATACACCCGAAATCACAAGTATCTAGAGATCTCAATTCTATTACTTGTTTTAATCTTACCTCAGTAAAAATGGTACCTAAATGATTTTCAAAGTCCTCTAAAGTTGGTTTATCACCTTTAAGAATATTCAAATTTCCATTTAAATAATCTTTAAATGTTTGACCGTTTGGAATTTCGTATTTTTTGTCTTTTTTCAAAAATAATATCGGGTAATTTATTACATGATCAATATACTTTTCAAAATTGACTTTTTCAAAAGCAATTGGCATTATTCCACCTCTATTGGTTTCTTGCCAAACTTTCCCACGGTAAGATAAAAAACCTGAGAGCTTATTTTCATTAAAAGGAGAATTGGCAAACAAAGCAATTGTTAATGGTGTTAAATAATTCCCGACTTTAAATTTTTTTTCAAAATCATTTTCAGATATGTAATCATAATTAATTTGAATACCTGCAGTCTTATACATCATATCTAAGCTAAGTTTCCCCCCCTTTGGCATTTCAACAGTCATTATTTTATAACGCTCTTTTGGATTTTTAGGAATATCTTCTAACCTATTGAAAGGATCATAGGCAATTGAAGAAGTTGCTATAGAGAGAGAAAATAAAACTTCTTTTAATTCATTGAAATGACTGAAATTTTCTGAACAGACTAAATGAATATTTTTTAAAGGAGAGCCGGATAATTCATACTGAAATCCCGGTTCAGTTGTAATTTTTTGTTTTTCTTTTTTTAAACCAATTACTTTATCTTTTTCATATTGAAGCTCCCAACCTTTGCTTTTAAAGACTTCAAATACTTGTCTGATTTGGTTGTAATCAACTCTTTTTAGATTGCTTTTATCAAAAAGAAATTTTTCATGCTCAACACCGATTCTTAAATTATTTTTTCTTTTAATGCCTTTGTTAAAATATTGAATTAGCTGATTTTTATTTTCAATGATTGAGGATTTTTTTTTAGTCAAATGTTTTTAACTCTAATACATTTCCATTAGGATCCTCAATAAAAAATGTACTCTGCTCAAACTTTGTACCTTCAAACCTTGTATAAGGTTTATCTATATAATCTATCTTATTCGTTTCAATATTTTTTTTAATTTTGTTAAAGATGTCTTTTCTTAAATGTACACCAAAATGTGGCACCGGCACTTTACCCATATCAACATCATGCCTTTCTCTTGGGAGTTTCATAGATGTTTGATGTAAAGTAAGTTCATTGCCCCAGAAATCGATATCAACCCATTTACCCTCTTCACGGTTACCAGTTTTGCATTCTAGTATATCAGTATAAAAAGCCTCAGCCTTTTTTAAATCTCCTGCAGGAATAGCCAAATGAAACGAATTACTCATGGAAACCTATATATATTCTTCTTTAAATTTATCAAGTAGTCATTATATACATAGTATGATTAATTATTTAGATTCCATTAAAAAAAGAGACCCTGCAGCTAAATCTTTAGCCAGTATTGTGCTTACCTATCCAGGTGTTAAGGCAGTGTTTTTCCATATAATTTCAAATTTTTTTTATAAAGCAGGTTTTGACCTATTAGCTAGAATAATCTCCCAGAGCGTAAGATTCTTTACAGGTATTGAGATACATCCCGGAGCAAAAATTGGAAAAAATTTATTTATTGATCATGGAATGGGCGTGGTGATAGGTGAAACATCTGAAATCGGAGATAACGTAACTATTTACCATGCTGTAACTTTAGGAGGTAGCTCACCAAGTATAGATAGTGAAAGTCAACGGTATGAAAAAAGACACCCAACAATTGGTGATGATGTAGTTATTGGGTCGGGTGCGCAAATAATTGGACCTATCAAAATAGGAAACAACTCAAGAATTGCAGCAAACGCTGTCGTTGTAAAAGATGTTCCTGAAAATGCAACAATGGTTGGAATTCCAGCTAAAGCGGTCAGACTAGAGAACAAAGGAAACTTCAGACCTTACGGAGTAGACGACAAGGTTAAAGATGAGTAAAGAGTGGAATCCTAATTTATCTCCAGAACAAAATTACATTCTAAGACAAGAAGGTACAGAGCCACCTAACTCAAGTCCACTTAATAACGAAAAAAGAGAGGGCTCATATCATTGTGTAGATTGTGGAGCTAAGTTGTTTGACTCAAGCAAAAAATATGAAAGTGGAACTGGCTGGCCATCTTTTTATGAGTCATTACAAAATGTTTTTGAAATTAAAACAGACATGCATATTGGATATCCTCGAAAGGAATATCATTGCAAACAATGTGGAGGACACCATGGTCATTTATTCGATGACGGCCCAAGACCAACTGGAAAGAGATATTGTAATAATGGTACTTGTCTTGTTTTTAAACCAAAAAAGTAACTAGAGTTGTGCACACACGTATTAAGTTTTTGAATACAACCTAATAAGTTCTTAAATTAATCCATTATGGTAAATAGACCAAGACACCATAAATTTGTTAAGTTGTCTTTTAGACCGCCATGAAAGATAAACATACTTCCCTTATAAATTTTTTAATAGGAATTTTTTCAATATTAATATTTCAACCTCTTCACTCATCAGAAAAAGCTTGGAAAGTTGCAGCAGAGGGAAACAAAATTATTTTTATTAGACATTCACTAGCTCCTGGAGGAGGAGACCCTCCTGGTTTTAAATTAAAAGATTGCAAAACTCAGAGGAATTTAAATGAAGCTGGTATCAATCAATCAAGAGCTATAGGTAGATTGTTTAAAAAAAACAACATTCCCATTGATCAAGTCTTAAGTAGTCAATGGTGCAGATGTAAAGATACTGCTAAATATGCATTTAAAGATTATAAAGAATTTCCTGCTTTAAATTCGACATTTCAGGCAGCCTTTGCAAAAAATCAAACGAAACAACTCAAACAATTAAAAAAATTTGTAAATAATTGGAGTGGAGAAGGAGGTAATTTAGTTTTCGTAACCCATTACAGTATAATAACCGCAATAACAAATGCAGTGCCAAGTTCAGGTGAAATAGTTATTACTGATAAAAAATTTAATGTATTGAATACTATTGTTACTGATTAAAAAATTAAAAAATATACAATAAAACCAACTAATAAGTATTCAAAAACAGTTTTTATTCTTAAAAGATATTCATAACCTATTTTTTTATGAAGATAATTAGATAAAAAGAAAAAAAATGAATGAACAATTATTATAGCAATAGCAATGCCAATAAGTGTTGCTTTAAATGAAAAATTTTTGTACCCAAAGTAGCATGCCGCAATGAAAGTAAACCAGGATACTTTTGATATAAATAACTTGAATAATAAGGCAGTTTTATTACTAAAAATTGATTGAGTCTTTATAAATGAATAGGACCAAATTAGCCCTAGTAAAAAACTTAAATATTTAATAATCATTATGTTAATTGTATCATTAAATTATGTTAATTAAATCATTCTTAGCATTTGGAGCAGGTTTTATAAGTTTCTTAACCCCTTGTGTTTTACCTATCATACCGGGATACATATCTTATATCACAGGAAAAAAACTTGATGAAATTGAAAAAGATAAAAAGATTGTTCTTTTTAAAACAATTATTTTCACATTAGGATTCTCATTTGTTTTTATTAGTTTAGGAGTAGCTGCATCTTTTCTTGGAAATGTATTAATTTTTTTTGGCAAAGAGTTAAGAATAGCTGCCGGGATTATAATCATAATATTTTCTTTAAATTTTATTGGTTTATTAAATTTCAATTTTCTTAATCAAGATAAAAAAATAGATACGGGAAATTATAAAGATAATTTTATTTTTCCTTTTGTTGTAGGATCTGCGTTTGCTTTTGGTTGGACACCCTGTATAGGTCCTATTTTAGGTTCAATCTTAGCTTTGTCGGCAATTGAAACCACTTTAGTAAGTGGCGTAATTTTACTCTCATTATATTCTCTAGGATTGGCAATTCCTTTTATACTATCAGGATATTACATGACAATTTTTTTAAATTCTAAAAAAGGTTTTGGTAAACACTATTCAAAAGTAAAAAAAGGTGGCGGAATAATTTTACTAATAACCGGCATATTAATACTTACAAATCAAATTCAAGTAATAAGCTATTATATTTTGACAACTTTTCCTTTTCTTACTAAGCTTGGATGATGACAGAAGTTTCAGTTTTAGGTATATTTGTTGCCGATATAAGTTTTTCTGGACCTAAAATCCCATCAATAGGTGAAACTATTTTAGGAAATAAATATAATATCGGTCCAGGTGGAAAAGGATGTAATCAAGCCATAGCGATCTCAAGACTTGGTGGAAAAACAAATTTTATAAGTAAAATTGGTAAAGATGCATATGGAGAGTTAGCTCTAAAAACACTTGAAAAAAATAAAATTTCTACAGAGAATATAATTCAAGATAGTAGCCAACAAACTGGCGTAGCTGGAATTTTAGTTGATCAAAATACTGGAAAAAACTCAATAAATGTAATTGTAGGTGCCCCAACTTCTTTAAAACTTAGTGAAATTGAAAAACAAATTAATTTAATAAAAAGATCAAAAATTTTTTTAACTCAATTAGAGGTTCCAAAAGATGTAACCTTACATTGTTTAAAAACTGCTAGAGAAAATGGATGTATTACTATTTTAAACCCTGCGCCAGCATCGGAAATTTCAAAAGAATTTTATAATAATATCGATTTTTTTACACCTAATGAAACCGAAGCCGAATTTTATACTGGAATAAAGATTACTAATGACCAAGAGGCAAAACGAGCAGCAGATAAACTGATAAATTTAGGAATAAAAAAAGTAATAATTACTCTTGGGGAAAAAGGTTTATTTTATTCTGATGGAAAAGAAGAAATTTACTTAAAAGCTAGCTCTGTAAAAGCCATTGATACTACTGGAGCAGGAGATGCGTTTAATGGAGCTTTAGCTTTTAGTTTAATTAAAGAAAAATCTATTAAAGAGTGTTTAGAATTAGCAAATAAAGTAGCTGGAATATCTACAACTAAACTTGGAGCAGGAGATGCAATGCCCTTTATCCAAGATGTAAAATAATTTTATTCAGGTTTAAAAATCAAACAAAGACCATTATTACAAAATCTTTTACCACTTTTACTAGGGCCATCATTAAAAACATGTCCATGATGCGCACCGCATTTAGCACAATGATATTCTGTTCTTCTCATTCCAAATTTATAATCAATTTTAGTTTTAAATGCTCCAGGCAGAGCCTCGGAAAATGATGGCCAACCTGTGCCACTGTCGAATTTACTCGTGGAAGCAAAAAGTTTATTTCCACAATTAGCGCAGTGGTAAAAACCCTTTCTGCTTTCCCTCAGTAAATTACTTGAAAAAGGTCTTTCTGTTCCCTCATTAAACATAATTTCTTTCTGCTTCTCCGAGAGATTTTTATTTATAATTTTTTTTGTATTTGCAAATATTGAGCTAAAAGGAAGTATGAAAAAAGAAAAAAATGTTAAACCTATAAATTTTAAAAAATTTCTCCTCATTTTCTATCTATTATTTTATCTAATTCGCCGCTTCTATTCGCTTCCTGAAGTTTGTCGTTACCACCAATATAATGATTTCCGATAAAAATTTGAGGAATAGTTCTTGCGCCATTTGTTCTTTGTAACATTTCTTTAGCGTTTGCTGGATCAGCCCAAATATCAATTTCTTCTATTTCAACATTTTTGGTTTTTAATAATGCTTTAGCTGCTGCGCAAAATGAGCAAGGATTTCCAGTATACATTGTGACTTTTTTCATAATCAATATATATCAGTAAATTTAATTTTTTCTCTAAGTTTTTTTCTTCCTAATTGAAACTTTTTTCTATGTTTAATGCTAGTATTATGCACTCTTTTTCTCCAAAGCCTAAAAGAGCCTGGTTTTAAATTTTTTCTCATTATCTTAATTACTTGAGACTCATTTTTTCCAGTTTTCTCTTTGATCTCCTCAAAAGTAATTCTATCTGCCCAAGCAGCCCAAATTATCCAATTATCATCTTTTTCCTTGGGCTCAGGATTTTTGACTTTAGTTTGAGGGATAAAACTTTTTTTCTTCATAATTTTATATATAATTACTAATCAAATGTTTCCAACAGACTATATAATATTTTTACAAATCATTTTATTTTTATTCATTTCTCCTGGTCCGCCCAGAGTTGTAATAGTTTCACATACATTAAATTATGGATTGAGCAGATCTGTTTGGACTGCTTTTGGAGATATTTCTGCAAACATTATTCAGGCTGTCTTAGTAGTGTTTTTAATTGGATCTTTTTTAAGTGATAATCCTCAAGTCCTATATTATTTAAAATGGGCAGGAATATTTTATGTTATTTATTTAGCTTACGACACGTTTAATTCAAAGATAAAAAATTTTAGTCAAAAAAGTAAAAATTTAAAATCCTCATTTTCCTTTTATAAAGATGGATTATTAGTAGCCGGTCTTAGTCCAAAAGCTATTTTATTTTTTGGAACAATTTTTCCAACTTTTATTAATTTTGGTACAAATATTATATCTCAATTTTTAATATTATTAATTACATACGTCGTTTTAGATTTCATTACTCTTATGATTTATGGTTTAGCTGCTGAAAAAATATCTATTTGGTTAAGAGGCAAACCAAAGGTCTTAAATACAATCTCTGCGTGTGTACTTCTAATTTTAGCAGTCTACATTGCTGCGACACAGAATTTTTAACCAATTCTTACTGTTGTCATTTTCCCAATTTCTTGTTTTAATAATTTATTAATTAATTAATTAACAGAGAGGAAATAATGAATAAATTTACAAAACTATTTATTACATTTATTTCAGCGATAACTGTAACTCTTGTATCGTTCTCATCTTCATTTGCAAAAGTGGAGGGAGACTACATTGTTTTAGGTTCTGCGATATCTCTTACAGGAAAATATTCATCCAATGGTGTACATACTCAAAACGGTTATAACATGGCCGTTGAAAGAATTAACAGCATGGGTGGAGTAGAAGTACAAGGTAAGAAATATAAGTTTGAAATCATTTACTATGATGATGAATCAAACCCAAAAAGAGCCGCTCAGTTAGCTGAAAGACTAATTAAGCAAGATGGCGTTCATTACATGCTTGGACCATACAGTTCAGGTTTAA
>NZJU01000038.1 GCA_002692325.1 Candidatus Pelagibacter sp. | reverse complement strand
GGTCTCATGTAATGCATCTTTTGTCCGAGAGAGGAATATTTGATCGTGGTTTAAAATTTAGATCAATGATACTTCCAGATGAGTTTATAGATCAAGACACTCCAGAAAAAATGTACGATAAAGCTGGACTAAACTGCAATTCAATCGTAGATAAAATTGAGCAAACTTTAAGCTCGAAAGTTATTTTTGTAAAAAATAATAATAACTAATCTCCGCACTGAGCTCTTTGCATGAGATAATGATCCAATAAGACGCAAGAAAGCATTGCTTCTCCAATTGGAACAGCCCTGATCCCAACACAAGGGTCATGTCTACCTTTTACAGAAATAATAGTATTTTTACCTTTTTTATCAATCGTTTCTCTTTTGTTTAAAATAGAGGATGTAGGTTTGACAGCGAAAGACACATTTATGTCTTGACCAGATGAAATACCACCTAAAATTCCTCCGGCATTATTAGATTTAAAATTTGTCTTACCTGACCTTTTTCTCATCTCATCTGAATTTTCTTCTCCGCTTAAATATGCTGCAGACATGCCCGCCCCAATATTTACGCCTTTAACAGCATTTATACTCATTAACGCTGCAGCTATATCTGTATCAAGTTTGGAATAAATAGGCGCTCCAAGTCCCACTGGTACTCCGCTGGCTCTAAGTTCAATAACTGCACCACAGGAAGAACCAGATTTCCTAACTGCCATTAAATATTTTTCCCAAAGTTTCACTGATCTTTTATCTGGGCAGAAAAAAGGATTGTTCCTAATTTCTTTATCATTCCAATTAGAGATTTTACAAGACATAACGCCTAGTTGGGTAACTGCACCAATTATTTTAAACTTTTTGCCCAAAATATTTTTAAGTATAATTTTAGCCACCGCACCAGCAGCAACTCTAGATGCAGTTTCTCTTGCCGACTGTCTCCCGCCACCACGGTAATCTCTAATTCCATATTTCTTAAAATAAGTAAAATCAGCATGACCAGGTCTAAACTTATTTTTTATAGACTCATAATCTCGTGATTTTTTATCTTCATTGTGAATAAGTATCGAAATGGGAGTTCCCGTTGTTTTACCTTCGAAAACACCCGATAAAATATTTACTTTGTCCGTCTCTTTTCTTTGAGTTGTGAATTTTGACTGACCTGGTCTCCGTCTGTCCATATCTCTCTGGATTTCTTTTTCATTTAAAGGCACATTTGGAGGCACTCCATCAATTACACAGCCTATTGCTGGACCATGGGACTCACCCCACGTGGTAAATCGAAATATTTTTCCAAAAGTATTAAAAGACATAATTTTTTAATGTATAATTTATTTTATATAATATATGAATCAAAAAAATGGCAAAAATTCTTTAGGTATTGATAAGTGCTTTGAAGACTTGGAAAATCCCATAGATTTATTCAATAATTGGTTTAAAGTCGCACGAAACAATGAAATCAATGATCCGAATGCTTTAGCCCTTGCGACTTCAAATATCGATAATCAGCCTAATGTTCGCATGGTTTTGTTAAAGGGTATTAATGAAAAGGGATTTGTATTTTATACTAATTTGTCAAGTAGAAAAGGTGAAGAAATAAAAAAAAATAAAAAAGCTTCAATGTGCTTTCATTGGAAGAGCATCAGAAGACAAGTGAGAATTTTAGGTGAACTGGAAAAAGTTTCCGACAATGAAGCTGACAAGTACTACAACTCAAGACCCTACAAAAACAAAATTGGTGCTTGGGCCTCTACCCAATCAGAAAAATTAGAAAATAGAGAAAAATTTCTTAAAGAGATAGAAAATTTTGAAAAGAAATATCCTGAGAACAAAAGTGTTCCTAGACCTCCTTACTGGTCTGGCTGGAGACTAATTCCAAAAGAAATAGAATTTTGGCTTGATGGAGAAGGAAGAATTCATGAAAGATTAATTTACAAAAAAAATAATATTTTATGGGAGAGATCCTTGCTGTATCCTTAAAACTTCCTGTTTAGACTAAAATTCGTTAAATTTTGTAAAACTTTTTTTTCCTCAGTGTCATTGAAAACAGCAATTGCATCTCTCGAGACATTTACAAAATATTCAGCTCTTTTAATTGTCTCCTTGATAACGTTATATTTTTTAATTAGCTCTAAAGTTGTATCAAAGTCTTCTTTGGATCTTTTGTCTCTTTTAAAAATATCAAACAGTTTTTTTCTCTCATTTGAATTTGCTCTTTGATACAAAATTATTATTGGTAATGTAGCCTTGCCTTCGTAAAAATCTTTTCCTATTTTTTTTCCAAACATTTTTTCTTCTGCGTTGTAGTCTAGCGCATCATCAGCAATTTGAAAAGCTAACCCCAAGTTTTTACCGTAAAATTCTAAAATATCTTTTTCTTTATCATTCGAACCAGCTAGACATGCACCAACTCTTGTTGATGCAGAAAATAATGCAGCGGTTTTAAGGCTAATAATTTTTAGGTAAATTTTTTCAGTTAAATCTGCTTCACCTTTATGCTGGAGTTGCAAAACTTCTCCTTGAGATATTTTAGCTGATGTTGAGGATAATAACTTCAGAATATCTAAGTCACCATCTTCTACCATTATTTCAAAGCATCTGCTTAATAGATAATCCCCAACAAGTATCGAAGATTGATTACCCCAAATAGAGTTAGAAGTTTCGTTACCTCGTCTGACTTTACTTTCATCAATTACATCATCATGTAATAGTGTTGCAGAGTGAATCAGTTCTACACATGCAGCTAAATTTACGTCTCTATCTCCTAATTCATAACCTGCTAATTTAGAAGAACCTAAAGTAAGCATGGCTCTCAATCTTTTCCCCCCCGAATTCAAGTGATGATCAGTCATTTTTTTAATTAAACCCACATCACTTTGAAGTCTTTCATGTATTAATTTTTCTACTTTTAAAAGCTTAGGTTTTACGAGACCTTTTAAGTCCTGATATGAAGTATTGATTTTTTTAATTGGAACAACTAGGCCCATTTAAGTGTTTATAATTCATTTTTTTTGTAAAAAATTTTTTAAATTTATCCCTGTTGACGCACCTTCAATGCAACTCTGAGTAGCGTAATAATTATTTAAGATTTTTCAAATCTATTGATATAAGTAACCTTAATAATCAAATGTTCTCAATATTTAAAAAAAAAATAATCATACCACACGTCAGACTGACCGGCGTCATAGGTTCTGCAGGGAGGTTTAAACAAGGGATAGATTTAGCTAGTCAGCGCGATCTTTTAACAAAAGCGTTCAATTTTAAAAAACCCAAAGTAGTTGCAATTTCAATTAATTCACCAGGAGGATCACCTGTTCAATCACATCTAATTTACAGTTATATTCGACAATTAGCAAAAAAGAATGATACAAAAGTTTTAATTTTTGCAGAGGACGTGGCAGCCTCTGGAGGGTACTTCATAGCTTGTGCTGGAGATGAAATCTTCGCTAATTCAAGTTCAATAATTGGATCTATCGGTGTGATTTCTGCGTCTTTTGGTTTTAAAGATCTTATAAAAAAATATGGTATTGAAAGAAGAATATACACTGCAGGAAAAAATAAAAGTACACTAGATCCTTTTGTTGATGAAAAGCAAGAAGATGTTTTAAGATTAAAAAAAATTCAATTAGAATTACATAACGATTTCATAACAGTTGTAAAAAATAGCAGAGGCAAAAAACTTGTGGAACCAGAAAAAAATAACATTTTTACCGGAGAATTTTGGTCAGGTTCTTCTGCTCTTAAGCTTGGTCTAATTGATGGAATAGGTAATGCTGACCAAGTTCTTAAAGAAAGATTTGGTGAAAATTTGGTAATTAAAAAATTTGAAAAACAGAAAGGTTTTTTAGCAAAAAAACTTTCAAGTTCTTTAGATCATCGACTCGATGATTTTCTTGATAATTTTAATGAGAGAAGCTTGTGGCAAAAATTTGGTTTGTAAATGCCTACAAAAAATTTAAAAAAAAATAATAATTCCTTCCAGGAATTAATAATGGCTCTTCAAAAATACTGGGGAAGATATGGTTGTATTTTACTCCAACCTTATGATGTTGAGGTAGGTGCGGGAACATTCCATCCTGCTACAACATTAAGATCCCTAGGCCCAAAGCCCTGGAAAGCTGCATATGTCCAACCATCAAGAAGACCTACCGATGGTAGATATGCTGAAAATCCAAATCGTTTACAACACTATTACCAGTACCAAGTAATAATAAAACCATCACCAGATAATATTAAACAATTATATTTAAAAAGTCTTAATGCTATTGGCATAGACGTAAAGAAACACGATATTAGATTTGTCGAGGACGATTGGGAAAGCCCAACACTAGGTGCTGCAGGATTAGGTTGGGAAGTGTGGTGTGATGGAATGGAGATTACTCAATTTACGTACTTTCAACAAATGGCAAGTGTCGATTGTAAGCCTATACCGGTTGAGCTTACTTATGGATTAGAGAGAATTTGCATGTTCGTTCAAGAGAAAAAGAATGTATTCGATATAGATTGGAATCAAGAAGGAGTTAAATATAGAGATATTTTCTTTCTTTCAGAAAAAGAATTTTCTGCTTATAATTTTGAATTTGCAAATACTGAAGCACTGTTAAAAAGTTTTGAATTGGCTGAAAAAGAGTGTTTATCACTATTAGAAAATAATTTGGCACTTCCTGCATACGATCAGTGTCTTAAAGCTAGCCACTTTTTTAATTTATTAGACGCAAGAGGTGTGATCGGTGTCGCTGAAAGGACAAATTATATTAGTAGAATAAGAGAACTTGCAAAAGGTTCAGGATCAGCCTGGTTAAAAAATCAAAATTAACAATGAGTGAATTTTTTATAGAACTTTATAGCGAAGAAATTCCACCAAGCTTGCAAATAAGTGTGAGAAATGAATTTAAAGAGAGATTTTCAGAGTTAATGAAAGAGGAAAATATTAACTTTAAAAAGATATATTCTTTTTCATCTCCAACAAGACTAACTATCCACATAATTGGTTTAAATGAAAAATTAAAAATTAAATCTAAAGAAATTAAAGGCCCAAAAGTAGGAGTAATTGAAGATATACTTAATAATTTTTTAAGATCACATAATGTAAATAAAAAAATGGCCTTCAAAAAAACAGTCGCTAAAGGTGAATTTTACTTTATAAGGACTGTCTCAAAAGAAATATTTACAAAAGACGCAATTACAAAAATACTTTTAAATGTTATTTCAACTTTTAAATGGAAAAAATCAATGAGATGGTCGAACAAAGAGATGATTTGGGGTAGACCTTTAAGATCAATCTTAGCCTTATTTGATAATAAACATTTGTCATTTCAATTCGGGCACCTTAGATCAACTGATATTGTGATCATAGACAAAGACCTTAACAGAATTTCAAAAAAGATTAGAAATTTTAAAGAATACATAAAATTTTTAAAAAAAAATAATATTTTTTTGAACCACTTAGAAAGAGAGGGGATAATATTGAAAAGATTAGAATCAATATGCAAATCTCAAAATTTCAAAGCCTATTTCAAAGAAAAGTTAATAGAAGAAGTTACAAATTTAGTTGAGGATCCAAATGTTCTATTAGTTGATTTTGATAAGAAATACCTTGAGATACCAAGTGAGATTATTATTTCTACTTTAGAAAGTCATCAAAAATATTTTCCACTTTTTAATAAAGAAAACAAATTAACAAATAGTTTTTGTGTAGTTTCAAATAAATCAGATAAAGATAATCTTATAAAAATAGGCAACCAAAGAGTTGTTGATGCAAGATTGTCAGACGCAAAATTTTTTTGGGAAAAAGATAAATCCAAAAATTTGATCAAGCAAATAGCAAATTTAAAAAAAATAACTTTTTATGAAAAACTCGGATCAATTTACGATAAAACCCAAAGATTAAGAAAGTTAAGTTCTTGGCTGTCAGATGAATTAAATATTAATAAAGAAAAAGTTGAAATAGCTGCGTCAATTTCAAAATCAGACTTGTGTTCTGATCTTGTAAGTGAATATCCTGAACTACAAGGCATAATGGGAAAATATTTCGCTTTGTCACAGGGATTCGAACAAGAAGTTGCGAACGCTATTAGCGACCATTATCTTCCGATAGGAAACTCAACTTTAGTTAGTAAAACACCTATTAGCTTTTCCATATCTATAGTAGATAAACTAGACACATTGGTAGGTTTTTTCTTAATAAATCAAAAACCTACAAGTTCAAAAGATCNTTTTGCTTTAAGAAGATCAGCGATAGGCTTACTCAAAACAATAATAGAGAATAAAATTAATTTAAAACTTAACGATTTAATAAACTATAATATTAAACTGTACGAAGAACAAAACATAAAACTTGAAAATCCTGAAACAGAAAAAGAAGTTATTAAATTTTTGAGAGATAGAATAAGAAATTTATTAAAAGAAAGAAATATCAAAGGTGATATTATAGATGCGTCTGTAAGCGCTCATATAAATAGTAATTTTCTTGAGCTTTATAAAAAAAGTACAATTATGAACAAGTATATTCAGAAAGACATTGGCAAAAATGCAATAAACTCTTACAAAAGAGCTTATAATATAGTCGGAAAGTCAGCTGATGATTTAGACGGGCGCCCAGACTCAGTATTATTTAGACAAGATGAAGAAAAGAAATTATTTGAAAAGATAAATGAAATTCGTAAAATTGTAACAGTTAAAGAAAGTAACAAAGATTATGAAAAATTGTTAATAAGCTTATCCGAAACTAGATCATTGACTGATAACTTTTTTGACAAGGTAATTGTTAACGATAAAAATCTTGATATAAAATATAATAGATTACAATTATTAAAAATGTTTTGTAATACTTTTAATAACTTTATTAATTTTTCTAAATTGGAAGGGATATCTTGAAAAAATATCTATTTAGTTTTGAGGACAAAAGTATTAGCAAACTAAAAAACAAAAAAAATATTTTAGGTGGAAAAGGAGCAAACTTAGCTGAAATGGGCAGAATGGGTCTGCCTGTTCCTCCTGGATTCACAATCTCTACGGAGGTATGTGATCTTTTTTTTCTTAATAAAAGAAAAATACCTAAAATAATATTAAAAGATATCAGGAAAGAACTTAGTTTAATTGAAAAAAAAACAAAAAAAAAATTTGGAGACCTAGAAAACCCTTTATTAATATCAGTGCGCTCAGGCGCTAGAATTTCTATGCCAGGTATGATGGATACAATACTTAATTTGGGACTTAACGATAAAACTGTTGAGGCTTTATCCAAAAAAACTAATAATTCGAGGTTTGCTAAAGACAGCTATAGAAGATTTATTCAGATGTATAGCAGCGTTGTATTAAATATAGACTCTCATTTATTTGAGGAAATGATAGATAATTTCAAACTTACGAAAGGCGTTTTACTTGATACAGAACTCAACGAAAAAGATTGGGATGGTTTAATCAAAAATTTTAAACAATTAATTAAAACAAAAACTGGCAAAGATTTCCCTCAAAATGTTGATGAGCAATTAATTGGTGCAATTAGCGCAGTTTTTTTATCTTGGAACAGTCAAAGAGCGAAGACTTATAGAAAATTAAATCAAATACCAGCAGACTGGGGCACCGCTGTAAACGTACAAGCGATGGTATTTGGGAATATGGGAAACGATTGTTCTACTGGAGTTGCTTTTACTAGAAATCCCTCCACTGGAGAGAAAATGTTTTTTGGAGAATTTTTAGTTAATGCACAAGGTGAAGATGTAGTAGCTGGCACAAGAACACCTCAATATATTACCAAAAAAGCAAAACAAAAAGCGGGCTCAAAAGAACTTTCAATGGAAGAAACTATGCCAAAAGTCTACAAACAGTTATCACAAGTGTTTTTAAAATTAGAAAATCATTATAAAGATATGCAGGACATAGAATTCACAGTCGAAAAAAATAAACTTTGGATGCTTCAAACCAGATCAGGAAAAAGGACTGCAAAAGCTGCAATAAAAATTGCTGTAGACATGGTTAAAGAAAAGCTAATTTCAAAAAAAAGAAGCAATTTTAAGAGTAGATCCTTTAACGCTTGATACTTTGTTGCACCCAACTTTAGATGATAGAGTTCAAAAGCACATTATTGCCTCAGGCCTACCTGCATCACCAGGGGCAGCAAGTGGAAAAGTTGTATTTACTGCAGATGATGCAGAAAAGCTTAATGCAATGATGCAAGATACGATACTAGTGAGACTTGAAACTTCTCCTGAAGATATTCATGGTATGCATGCAGCAAAAGGTATCCTAACCGCTCGAGGTGGAATGACAAGTCATGCTGCTGTAGTCGCCAGAGGTATGGGCAGACCATGTGTTTCTGGATCGAGTGAAATTACAATAGACTATGGAGCTAAACTTTTTAAAGCCGGTAAGATTATTATTAAAGAGGGCGATGTAATTACAATTGACGGCGGAAGTGGAAAAGTTATGAAGGGTTTAGTTCCTACAGTTAAACCCGAGATTTCAGGATATTTTTCCACAATTATGAAATGGGCTGATCAATTTAGAAAATTAAAAGTTAGAACGAATGCGGAGACCGAAATTGACAGTAAGACTGCCAGAGAATTTGGGGCAGAAGGTATTGGACTATGTCGAACCGAACATATGTTTTTTGATGAGGAAAGAATTTTGTCTGTTAGACAAATGATTTTATCTAAGTCAAAAGATGACAGAAACAGTGCACTTGAAAAACTTTTACCCCATCAAAAAGAAGATTTTAAAAAAATTTTCAAAGTAATGTCTGGTTTACCAGTCACTGTAAGATTATTGGATCCTCCCTTACATGAATTTTTACCAAAAGCTGAAAAAGATATAGAAGAGGTCGCAAGATCTCTCAATTTGTCTGCTAAAGAAGTAAAAGATAGAATAGCTGAACTACATGAAGAAAACCCAATGCTAGGACATCGAGGCTGTAGATTAGGTATTTCTTTTCCAGAAATTTATGAAATGCAATGTCAGGCTATATTTGAGGCAATCATCCAATTAAAAAAAGAAAAAATTAAATCTGCCTTTGTGGAAATTATGATACCGTTAGTATCTACAGATGTAGAATTAAAAATTTTAAGAAGTTTAGTTAATAATGTTGCAAAAAAAAATTCAGCAGGAAAATAAATTTAAATTAGATTATATGGTTGGTACGATGATCGAATTACCCCGGGCAGCGCTAGAGGCAAAATCTATTTCGAGACATGCAGATTTTTTTAGCTTTGGTACTAACGATTTAACTCAAACTACGTTTGGTATCAGTAGAGATGATTCAGGAAAATTCTTAAATGATTACATTGATAACAAAATATTTGATATAGATCCATTTGTAAGCATTGATCAAAATGGAGTAGGAGAACTTGTGGAAATTGCTTCCTCTAGAGGGAGAAAAGCAAATAAAAAAATTAAATTGGGTATATGTGGTGAACACGGCGGTGATCCAAAGAGTATTCAATTTTGCTCAAAAACAGGATTAGATTATGTTTCCTGCTCTCCTTTTCGCGTTCCCATAGCAAGATTAGCTGCAGCACAAGCTGAGCTCTCAAAATAATTATTTTAAAACAAATTCTTGTTTCAAAAATTTTAAATGATTATTAAACTACTATCAAAAGATCGAGCACTATGAGTAATTGCACCAACAGAAATTCTATTTATTCCTGTGTTAGATATCTTTTTAATATTTCCTAAATTAGCGTTACCAGAATATTCTGTCTCGTATTTATCTCTACAAATTTTCAAACACTTTTTTAATTGATTAATTTTCATGTTATCGAAAAGAATCCTGTTAAATTTTAATCCTAATATTTTTTTTAATTGACCTATGTTTTCAATTTCAACTGTAACAAATTTTTTAGATTTGGAGGCTTTTAAAACAAGTTTGTTTAAATCTTTAGCAGCCTTTATATGATTATCCTTTATTAAAACTTCATCGCTTAAATTGTACCTATGATTAAAGCCTCCACCTTGTTTGACTGCATATTTTTCTAATAATCTTAAATTTGGCGTAGTTTTTCTTGTACAACAAATTTTAGTTTTCTTTCCAACTTGTTGAACAAAATTATTAGTTATTGTAGCTATTCCTGATGCATGGTTTAAAAAATTTAAAGCTGTTCTTTCAGCTGTGAGTATAGTTTTTGTATTTGCTAAAATTTCAGCTATAACTTTATTTTTTTTGATAAATTTACCGTCTTTTATTTTAGATTTAAAAATTGACTCTTTTCCAATCAATTTAAATGCTTGTTTGCAAAAGTCTATCCCAGCTATTACACCATTCTGCTTAGCTATTATTTTGGCTGTAATTTTTTTGTTACTAAATTTTACTAGTCTAGTAGTGATATCACCCGTTGGCCTGAGATCTTCCTCTAAGGCTTTTTTAACTACAGAATTAATATACTTTTGATTTATTTTTTGCACTGATCTAACGACCAATATCAGCCATTTTTGTTACTGATTTTCTAGCTCTGGTAGCTATATTATTTCCAATCTTAATCTCATTAGTCTCATTTGCTAAGCAGTCAAAAATTTTCTTTAATGTGATTTTTTTCATATACGGACAAAGATTACATGGTTTTACAAAATTTACTTTGGGATTTTCTATCTGAATGTTGTCACTCATTGAGCATTCTGTAACTAATAAAACTTTCTTTGGTTGTTTTTTTTTAACATAGTCAACCATACTAGATGTAGAACCAGCAAAGTCAGATGCGCTAATAACATCTGGAGGACACTCTGGATGTGCAATAATTTCTATACCAGGATTTTGTTTACGAATATCTTTAATTTCATTACCTGTAAATTTTTCATGAACTATACACGTTCCTTGCCAAGAGATAATTTTTACCTTAGTTTTCTTCTGTACATAATTTGCTAGATAATGATCAGGGAGAAAAATAACTTTGTCTACACCCAGTGACTCAACTACTTTAACAGCATTTGCAGATGTACAGCACACATCACTTTCAGCTTTAACTTCAGCCGATGTATTAACATAAGATACTACAGGAACTCCTGGATACTTTTCTTTTAACATCCTTACATCTTCACCAGTTATTGATGATGCTAAAGAACATCCCGCATCCATATCAGGTATTAAAACTTTTTTATTTGGACTCATAAGTTTAGCTGTCTCAGCCATAAAATGAACACCGCATAGAACAATTATATCTGCTTTCGTTTTAGCCGCTTCAACTGCCAGCGCTAAGGAGTCAGCAGCAATATCAGCAACTCCATGATAAATTTCGGGGGTTTGGTAATTATGTGCCAAAATCACAGCGTTTTTTTCTTTTTTTAGTTTATTAATTTTCTTAATATACGGAGCGTGAAAATCCCATTCAATATTAGGGATTACTTTTGAAATTTTGCTGTATATTTTATCCGTTTCTTCCATCGCTCAATAATCTATCAACTTGATTGTATATTGTCATTCATTTATTGTCGCACATTAACAGCGGTCGTGCTGAAATTGGTAGACAGGCACGCTTGAGGGGCGTGTGGGTTTCCCGTGAGAGTTCGAGTCTCTCCGACCGCACCAAATGTTAATTATATGATTGAATATTTAAAAAAGAATAAAAGATTGGTACTTATCATTTTAGTAATAGCTTTTATTGAATTGAGCGGGTATGGAATTTTAGCTTCACTTTCAAGACTATTAAATGCTCTTTAATATTTTGCATTTTTTATTACTTATTAGTAATTCCTTATTTTCAAATTCCTCAAAGCTTGGATCAAACATTTTAATTAAACCAAAGGAATATGGAGTATTAATTAGAATTTTTCCTATCTTTGTGTTGTTATAAATTATATCATCACCTAAATTTAATTTTTCCGAAGTTTTAATTCCAAGCAATCTTCTTCTAAGTTTGTTTTTAAGTTTCATTCTTGCAGTATTTTCTTGACCTATAAAACAACCCTTTTTGAAATCTATTGCTTGAAGATTCTCAAGATTTGCCTCTAAACCAAATAATTGATTTTTTAAATTTTCAAGACCTTTTTCTGGAATGCCATATCGAAAAGCAAGTGAGTAGTATTTTGAACTTTCAACAATCTCAAGATTAAGTTTCTTAATTGAGAGATAAAGTTTTTCTAGACTTGAGAAAATTCTTGCCCCTAGCTCAATTCTTCTTGGGTCAGAAAATATAGGCGTATCTCTAAATAAAATAGTATTATCATTAGATTTTACTTCTATTTGTAAATCCCTAAATTTTTTTGAACTTATAATTCCAACAACATAATTTGATGATAAGTCTGTAATTTTTATCTTTGATCTAAGCTTATATTTAGATAAAATTTCTATTAATTCATCGGTAGAGTTTTCAATACAATCTAATATGTAGCCATCATCAAGTTTTATAATAAAAAATTCGTTTAAATATTTACCTTGAGGAGTAAGAAGAGCGGAAAAAATAGAATTATTCTTTGTAACTTTCTTTATGTCGTTTGTGATTAAGTTTTGAAGGAAATCCTCCGCATCATCTCCAGTTACTGAGATTGTTCCTCTATTTTCTAAAATAATTATTTGATTTTTTTCCATTAATTCGGTTATACAATATAATATAACAAAAAATATGTCAGATAATTTTTCTTTATTAATTAAAAATGGATCTTGTTACATAGATGGAAAATTAAACAAGGTAGATATTGGTATAGTTGGAAACAAAATTTCAAAAATCGGTAATATAGACGTTAATAATTCTAAAGTTTATGATGCAAGTGATAAGCTAGTTTTACCCGGTATCATAGATACTCAAGTACACTTTAGGGAGCCAGGATCTACTAATGCAGAGGATCTGGAGAGCGGAAGTAGAGCAGCAGTGTTAGGCGGTGTTACATCATTATTTGAAATGCCAAATACTAATCCGCCTACAGCCAATTTAATTGAATTTGAAAAAAAACTTAAAGCTGCAAAAAATCGAATGCACACAAATTTTGCATTTTACTTTGGAGCCACGCCGGATAACACTAATCAGCTTGCGCAATTAAAAAATGTTGAAGGATGTTGTGGAGTAAAACTTTTTGCAGGATCATCAACAGGTAACCTGCTCGTTGATAAAGAAGCTGACATTGAAAAAGTAATATCTAGTAGTGATAGAATTGTTTCTATTCATTCGGAAGACGAGGACATAATAAGATTAAGAAAAAAATTTATTAAAAAAGGTGATGTACACTCACATCCTGAATGGAGAAATGTAGAATGTGCCATGTCATCTACTCGTAGAGTAGTAAAAATTGCTAACAGATTTAATAAAAAGATTCATGTTTTACATGTTACCACTAAAGAGGAGGTTGATTTTTTAGCAATGCATAAAAAAAATGTGACTTTTGAGACCACTCCTCAGCATCTGACTCTCTACGCACCTGATTGTTACGACAAATTAGGAACTTATGCTCAAATGAATCCCCCATTAAGAACTAAAGAACATTATGACCGTTTATGGATAGCCATTAAGAATAATGTNGTNGANGTATTAGGNTCAGANCATGCTCCTCACTTAAAAGATGAAAAAGATAGAGAATATCCTAATACCCCTTCAGGAATGCCAGGAGTTCAAACTATTTTTCCAGTAATGATCAATCATGTAAATAATGGAAAGCTTACCTTAAAGCAGCTAATTCATTTAATGTGTGAAAATCCATGCCGAATATTTGGAATAAAGAACAAAGGATTTATTAAAACGGGTTATGATGCTGACCTAACTATTGTTGATATAAATAAAGAGGTTACAATTAAAAATGAGATGATGGCAAGCAAATGCGGCTGGACACCATTTCATAACTATAAAGTCAAAGGATTCCCTTCAGGAACAATAATAAATGGAAATTTAGTTATGTCTGAAGGGAAAATATTAATAGAGTCAAAAGGGAAGCCCTTAAGTTTTTAAAATATTATTATTTTTCAGATCTTCTTTTATCTCATCCAAAATAGCTGGGTCGTCTATAGTTGCGGGCATCTTATACGGTTCATTATCTGCAATTTTTCTGACCGTTCCTCTTAATACTTTTCCTGATCTAGTTTTTGGCAATCTTTTTACAACAATTGCTATTTTAAAGGCTGCGACGGGACCAACCTTTTCTCTTACCATCGAAACACATTCTTTAACGATTTCATCATTTTTTTGTTTTACTCCTGCTTTTAAAGCAAGTAGCCCGATAGGTATTTGTCCTTTAAGTTTATCTGCAATACCGATCACCGCGCATTCCGCAACAGACTTGTGCTCGGCAAGAACTTCCTCAATAGCTCCGGTCGAAAGTCTGTGACCAGCTACATTGATAATGTCGTCAGTTCTGGACATTATCCAAACGTAACCGTCCTCATCAATATGACCTGCGTCATAGGTTTGATAATAACCAGGATAGTTAGTCATATAATTCTCTTTGTATCTTTTGTCTGCTCCCCATAAAGTTGGAAAAGTTCCTGGTGGTAAAGGTAATTTTACAACTATATCTCCCATTTTACCTGGCCCAAGTTCTTTACCATCAGAGTTTAAAACTTTTAAATCATATCCTGGAACAGGCTTAAAAGCTGAACCATATTTAACTGGAAATTTTTCAATACCAGTGCAACTAGATGTTATTGCCCAACTTGTTTCAGTTTGCCACCAATGGTCTACCACTGGAGAATTGGATAGGTTTTCAAACCATTTAATTGTATCTGGATCTGCTCTTTCACCAGCCAAAAACAATGTATCAAATTTACTTAAATCAAATTTTTTAAAGAATTTTCCATCCGGATCTTCTTTTTTTATGGCCCTAATAGCTGTTGGCGCAGTGAATAAAGATTTAACTTTATGCTCGGATATTACCCTCCAAAATACACCGGCATCAGGAGTACCAACAGGTTTTCCCTCAAAAAGTATAGTAGTGCAACCATAAAATAATGGCGCGTAAACAATATATGAATGACCGACTATCCAACCGATATCACTTGCTGACCACCATACGTCGTCTGGATTAATATTATAAATATTTTTCATCGACCACTTCAAAGCTACTATATGACCACCTATGTCTCTCACAATTCCTTTAGGCAATCCTGTAGTTCCAGAGGTATAAAGAATATATGCGTAATCATTAGCATTCATTTCAACACATTCTTGTGGTTTAACATTTTTGTGCGCTTCCTCCCAAGAGATATCTATATTGGGATTTAGAGTGCACACATTTTTTTCCCTTTGAAAAATTATACACCTAGCCGGTTTATGATTTGCGAGTTGTAAAGCTTTATTTAAAAGAGGTTTATACTCGACCACTCTGCCGGGCTCATAACCGCAAGATGCGGAAACAATTATTTTTGCTTTTGAGTCATCAATCCTACTAGCTAGTTCATTAGCTGCAAAACCACCAAAAACTACAGAATGGATGGCTCCAATCCTTCCACATGCTAACATTGCTATAACTGCCTCCGGTATCATAGGCATGTAAATTATTACTCTATCACCCTTACTTACACCCTGTTCGACTAGCGCGCCGGCAAACAATGACACTTTTTCTCTAAGTTGATGGTATGTAAAAGTTTTTTTTGTACCAGTAATTGGACTATCGTAAATGATAGCTAATTTTTCCCCCTTGCCATTGTCTATATGGTAATCGATAGCATTGTAACATGTGTTCGTAATACCATCTTCATACCACTTGTAGAAAGGTGGGTTAGAAGAATTAAGTATTTTTGACGGTTTTTTATACCAGAAAATATCTTCTGAGACTTTTTTCCAAAATTCTTCTCTCTTTTCAATCGAAGAATCATATATATTTTGATAAGTATTTTTCAAACAACCTNTCTAATAATTCAATTATTTAGAGATTATTTCACAAATATCCCCAAAAAAAAATAAAAAAACCAATAAATATGCGGTTTTTTTTTTAAAAAAAAGCTTCACTGTGCTTGATAATTTTACTAAGGTCCCACCATATTATTCAGGGGTAATTTATTTACCTGCCTGAGTAGTTTAATATTAAACTAAACGAAAACTAACTAACGAGGGAGGTTTTCATGAGAAAATTAGGTCTACTAGCTTTAGCGGCTCTTGCCTTTCTAGGCATTACAAGTTCAGCTAACGCTGCGACTGCCATGTTACAAACNAANGATTTCGTAGGAATTTCNTTNTGGCTTGTATCAATGGGNATGATTGCAACAACTGTTTTTTTCTTTTCAGAAAGAAGCACAGTGGCTGCATCGTGGAGAACTTCAATAACAGTAGCAGGACTTGTTACTGGTGTTGCGTTCATTCACTACGTGTATATGAGAGAAGTTTGGGTAACAACAGGTGATACACCAACAGTATATAGATATATTGACTGGTTGATTACTGTTCCACTTCAAATGATTGAATTCTATCTAATCTTGGCTGCAGTAAGAAAAGTGCCAAGTTCAATATTCTGGAAACTATTAATTGGTTCTTTAGTGATGTTAATCGGCGGATACTTAGGTGAAGCTGGTTATATCCAACCATTTGTAGGATTTATTATCGGAATGGCGGGATGGATCTACATATTGTTCGAAATATTCTCTGGAGAAGCAGGAATTGCTGCTGCTAAGAGCGGAAACAGATCTTTAAAGACTGCTTTCAGTGCAATGAGAATGATCGTTACAATCGG
>NZJU01000037.1 GCA_002692325.1 Candidatus Pelagibacter sp. | reverse complement strand
TTATGGGAGAATTTGCTGAATGTTTAATAGGAATAAAAGAAGCTTGTGAGTTTTTAAATTATCCAGTCGTATCTGGAAATGTATCTTTTTATAATGGAACAAATAAAAAGAATATCTTTCCTACTCCAGTTATTGGTGGAGTGGGGCTAATTCAAGATATAAAAAAGGTTGTGAACCATAAATTTAAAGAAATTGGAAATGAGGTATTAATTGTTGGCAAAACTTTTGGCCATTTAGAACAGAGTGCATTTTTTACCGAAGTTCATAATAATTTAGAGGGAGCGCCTCCAGAGGTAAATTTAAAGAATGAGAAGAATAATGGTAATATCATTTTAAAATTAATTGAAAAAGGTTATGTTAATGCTGTTCACGATGTATCTTCAGGAGGAATAATTCTTGCTTTAGCTGAAATGTCAATTAGTTCAGGTATTGGTATACGTGCTTTTAGACCAAACAAGCTATCTAACATTTACGAGTATTTTTTTGGAGAAGATCAAAGCAGATATATTATTGAGTTAAAAAAACAAAAAATTAGTGCGACAAAAAAATTGCTAAAAGATAGTGATATTTTTTACGAAACTATAGGTCAAACAAATGAAAAAAACTTTGTCATAGAAAAAGAATTTGAAGAAAGTGTAAATAAACTCTATAATTACAATAATACATGGTTTAATAATTTTTAAATGCCGCTAAAAAAAAACGAAATAGAAAAACTAATTTTAGAATCGATACCTGATGCTACTATAAAGATAGAAGATTTAATGGGAGACAATAATCATTATTCAGCGATAATAAAGTCAAAAATTTTTAAGGGTATTTCTAAAATTGAGCAGCATAAAATTGTTTATAAATCACTTAAGGGGAAAATGGGTAACCAGCTACATGCGTTATCATTAACTACAGAGGAAAAATAAAATGGAAATTGATCAGAAGATAAAGAATTTAATTAAAGAGAATAAAATATGTTTATTTATGAAAGGAACACCTGATGCTCCCCAGTGTGGTTTTTCTATGACAGTTGCAAATGTTTTAAAACATTTGAATGTAAATTTTAAAGGAATAGATGTATTACAAGATGAAAGTTTAAGAAATGGAATAAAAGAATATAGTGACTGGCCAACTATACCTCAACTTTATATAGAGCAAGAATTTATCGGAGGATGTGACATTGTAAAAGAAATGTTTGAAAATGGTGACCTCAAGAAATTAATGGAAGAAAAAAAGATTTTATAAAATTTTATCTTGAATAATATTCAATAACTAAATTAGGTTCCATAATAACAGGATAAGGAACTTCTGCAAATTTTGGCACTCTTACTAACTGAATAGATTTACTCTTACTATCTGATTTGATGTACTCAGGAATATCTCTTTCTTTACTTTGTTGAGCGCCTTCAACCATTGTAAGTTTTCTAGACTTCTCGGCTAGCTCTATGACGTCACTATCTTTGACAACATAACTAGAAATATTCACTCTTTTTTTATTTACTGTGATATGGCCATGATTAATTAATTGTCTCGACGAGAATACTGTAGGTGCAAATTTTGCTCTATACACTACCGTATCTAATCTTCTTTCTAGTAAACCAATAAGATTTTCTGACGTATCTCCCTTTTTGGATAAAGCTTTTCTATAAATATTTCTAAACTGTCGCTCATTAATATTTCCATAATAAGCCTTTAATTTTTGTTTTGCCTGTAATTGTAACCCATAATCTGATGGTTTTCCTTTCTTGCTTTGACCGTGTTGACCAGGAGGATATGCTCTTGCGTTAAAAGGACTCTTTGGTCTTCCCCATAAATTTGCTTTGAGTCTTCTATCGACTTTATGTTTAGAATTTTGTCTTTTTGTCATATTAGATCTGAGCTTTTATAAGGGTTGTATTAAAAATGTCAATTATACTTTTTTTAAGAATTTTTGCTAAGAGCGCTGATAATACTTGATAAAATCCTTAATTCTTTATCATCTGCCTCAAGTCTATAAAATAAATTATTAACATTTCTAACCATTGATTTTTTTTTTTCATATTGATTATAAAAATTTCGTTTCTCTAATTTAAGATTTAAAAGTTTTATAAAGTTATTAATCACGCCTTTTTTTCCAAGCTTTTTTTCGAAATTTTTTTGATTTATCATATTTTCATTATTTAATTTAAAAATTTCGTAACAAACTAAACAAACTGAGTGAGAAAGATTTAGAGATCTAAATTTATTATCAGAGGGTATCTGAACAACATAATTTGAATAAGATAAGTCTATATTTGACAAACCTGACGCCTCAGGACCAAACATAAGTCCTATTTTTTTATTATGTGTTTTCTTTAATAATCTTTTTAATTTATCTAATCCAATATGTTTTTTATTAACATCTCTTTTTCTTGCGCTAAAAGAGAAAATAAGATCAAATTGTTTAATTAAACTATCTAAAGTTTTGTATATTTTTGTACTATCTAAAATATCAGAGGCACCTACAGAGGTTGCTTTAGCTTTTAAGTTTGGCCATCCATCTCTTGGACTTGTAATATAAAGTTTTTTAAATCCAAAATTTTTTAAAACTCTTGCAGTTGCACCGATATTTTCACCGAGTTGAGGTTTTATTAAAATACATCCATATTTATTTTTCATGAGTATTTGCTGGTGCCTTTTCTTTAAAAAGCTTATATTCAAGACTATCTATTAAAGCCCTGAAGGATGCTTCAATAATATTCTGCGAAACTCCTATAGTAAACCAACTTTTTCCAGTTTTGTCAGTGCTTTCAATTAAAACTCTCGTTGTAGCGCCTGTCCCAGTATTAAGAATTCTGACTTTATAGTCTAAAAGTTTAAGGTCAGAAAAATATTCATAATATTTTTCTACCTTTTTAAAATTTGACCTAATAGCGTTATCAAGAGCATTTACAGGTCCATTACCCTCACCAATGCATTTGATATCCTTACCGTCTATTATAAAAGTTACTTCTGCTGTAGTTTTCAATTGGTTGTCTTTTTTGACATTCACATTATAACTTTTTACTTTCAAATATTCTGGCAGTTTACCCAATAACTTGTTAGCTAAAAGTTCAAATGATGCATCTGCACCATCATAAGAATACCCTGTAAATTCTCTTTCTTTAACTTCATCTAAAATTTTTTGTACTTTACTATCTTTTGAGTCAATTTTTATTCCATAATTTTCAAGTCTAGATATTATATTTGATCTTCCGGCTTGATTTGAAACGATAATATTTCTGTGATTACCCACTTCTTTTGGATCTATATGCTCATATGTTTTTGGATCTTTTTTAACTGCAGANACNTGNANTCCNCCTTTATGNGANAANGCNGATCCTCCNACNTAAGCCATACTTTTATTGGGCTTTTTATTGAGTATCTCATCTAAAAATCTTGAGCACTCTGTCAAAGAAGAAAGTTTGTTTTTATCAATATTGATATCAAACTTGTCACTAAAGGTTTTTTTTAAAAAAAGAGTAGGTATGATGGACATTAAATTTGCATTACCACATCTTTCACCTAAACCGTTTATTGTTCCTTGTATTTGCCTAGCTCCAGCTAATACGGCAGTTAATGAATTACTTACAGCATTTTCAGTATCATTGTGTGCGTGTATACCTAAATTTTTTCCTGGAATTACTTTGGTAATCTTGTTTACTATTTCTCCAACTTCACTGGGCAAAGTTCCTCCATTTGTGTCACATAAAACTATCCATCTAGCTCCTTCATCATAAGCTTGTTTTAAACAGTCAAGAGCATAATTAGGATTATTTTTGTATCCGTCAAAAAAATGTTCAGCGTCAAAAAGAAATTCTTTTTTATTTTTAACAAAATGTTTAGCTGTTTCTTTTATATTTTTTAAATTTTCCTCGTTTGCTATACCTAGAGCAATTTTGACATGAAAATCCCAAGTTTTTCCGACAACACAAACTGTTTTACAATCAGCATTTATTAGTGGGGATAAATTTGGATCATTATCTGCACTAATTCCATTCTTCTTTGTCATTCCAAAAGCTGTAAATTTTGTACTTCCAAGATTGGGAGATTTATCAAAAAATTCATTGTCTACAGGATTGGCTCCTGGCCAACCACCTTCTATATAGTCTACTCCTATATTTGATAAAATTTTAGCAATTTTATTCTTATCTTCTAATGAAAAATCAACTCCTTCAGTCTGCGCACCATCCCTTAAAGTCGTATCAAATATATATATCTTTTCTTTGGTCATTTGTAATTCCAAGTCGTTTTACCTTTTTCATCTTTTATATCAACACCTTCTTTGTTTAAATCATTCCTGATTTTGTCTGCAAGCTTATAATCCCCTATTTTTTTGGCGTCTTCACGATCTTGAATTTTGCTCAATATATTATCTACAGAAATTTTAACTTTGCTTTTTTTAAATTCAGCTCTTTTTTCAATAGTTTCGCCAAATAAGCCGATTAATCGACATGCTTTGTTGAATTCTTTTTTTTTATTATTATCTCCATTTTGAGATTGCTGAAATAATTTATGTAATTTAGAAATATAAAGTGGTGTATTCATGTCATCTAATAAATCATTAAAACAGTCAGGTATTTTTTCACTAACTTCAGATGAATACATAGAATACCATCTATCTAAGGTTTTAGTTTGTTCTATGAGTAAGTCCTTACTCCAGTCCAATGGCTGTTTGTATTGAGCGCTAAGGAGAGATAAGCGTACGACTTGGCCTGAATATTTTTGTGTAGCATCTTCTATTGTTGTTATATTTCTGAGTGATTTTGACATTTTTTCTTTATTCATTGTAACAAAGCCATTATGCACCCAATAGTTTGCAAATTTGTCAGTCCCATTATAAACACATGATTGGGCAATCTCATTTTCATGATGTGGAAAAATTAAATCTAGACCTCCACCATGTATATCAAAGTTTTTACCAAGATATTTTTCACTCATGACTGAACATTCCAAATGCCATCCAGGTCTGCCTCTTCCCCATGGCGACTCCCAACCTGGATCACCCTTATCTGATGGTTTCCAAAGAACAAAATCTAAAGGATCTTTTTTTAATTTTGATACTTCTACTCTAGCACCAACTTTTAGATCATCCAATTTTTTATTTGAAAGACATCCATATTTTTTAAACGAAGAAACTGAAAAATATACATGACCCATAATTTCATAAGCGGCTTTTGTATTAATTAATTTTTCCGTCATCTTTATCATGCCGTCAACATGATCGGTTGCTCTTGGTTCTTGAGTGGGACTCAAACAAAATAAAGATTTGCAATCGTTATGAAATTTTGTAGTTATCAATTTTGTTAAATCTGAAATATCTATTTTTTTATTTTTTGAAGCTTCAATAATTTTGTCATCGATATCAGTAATGTTTCTTACATATGTAACTTTTTGTTTTCCATAGACTTCTATCAGTATTCTAAAAAGAAGATCAAATACCACTAGAGTGCGAGCATTACCTACATGAGGATTGTCATAAACAGTAGGTCCACAAGCATACAAAGAAATTTTTTCGGGGTTAGTGGGATTAAATTTTTCTTTTTTTTTTGTAAGTGTATTAGATAAATATAAATTACTCATTGAATTTGCAAACTGGTATAGGATTCATTTTGTGTAAATTTTTATCTCTTATCTTTAAATACTTTTGATAGTTGGGATCATTTTTATTTTCCATAGCTTTTTCTAAGTCTTGATAACTCATTCCTAGTTGCTGAACATCGTTTCTTCCATCGTCCCACAAACCATCAGTTGGTTGTGAATTGATTATATCTTTTAATATCCCAAGATATTTACCTAATTCCCAAACCTGAGTTTTAGTACAATCAGCTATTGGAGATATGTCTACACCTCCATCCCCGTATTTAGTATAAAAGCCAACGCCAAAATCTTCAACTTTATTTCCTGTTCCAACAACAATACCTGAGTTAGCCGCAGCTACTTGGTAAAGAGTTGTCATCCTAAGTCTAGCTCTTGAGTTTGCGAATCCATGCTCATTATTAAAATTGTTTAAAACCTGAGAAAAAGGACTAAATATTTTATCCATTTCAATCAAGTGATGTTCAACATTTTGATACTTGTCTTTCAACCATTTTGCATGTTCTAAACTAAGGTCGTGTTGTGATTTGATTTGTTTAATTGGCATTGATAACACAATCGTTTTTCGTCCTGTGTTTGCACATAGCGCACTAACTACAGAAGAGTCTACACCACCTGATATACCAACTATTAAAGCTTTTGGTTTATAAGATACTGTTTCACAATAATTGTTAATCCAGTCAGTGATAATTTTTGCTCTTTTTTTTATTTCCATAACTAATACACCACCTCTTATTTAAGGTTTTGTCTCTATAATTTCAATAATTATTAAGACGCGGCTTGAATAATTTTTTTTGAATATTTCGAATTTTTCTTTATTTCCTCAGAAATCACAAAGGCTAATTCTAAAGCTTGATCTGCATTTAATCGAGGATCACAATGTGTTCTGTATCTATTGGATAAATCTTTCTCAGATATTTTCTGAGTCCCGCCTGTGCATTCTGTCACATCCTGACCTGTCATCTCAATATGTAAGCCACCAGCATAACTACCTTCTGCTTGATGAACAGCAAAGAAATTTTTCACCTCTTTAACAACGCTGTCAAAAGTTCTAGTTTTAAATCCTGTCGCTGCTTTAATTGTATTCCCGTGCATAGGGTCACTCGACCAAACAACATTAAGACCCTCTTTTTTAATAGCTCTGATTAATTTAGGTAAATATTTCTCTACATTATTAGCGCCAAATCTTGAAATTAAAGTCATTCGGCCTGGCTCATTCTTTGGGTTCAAAATATTGCAAAGTTTAATTAATTCTTCTGAATTAAGTGTCGGACCACATTTAAGTCCAATAGGATTTTTTATTCCTCTACAAAATTCGATATGAGCTCCTTCTGGCTGTCTTGTTCTGTCCCCAATCCATACGAAGTGCGCGGAAGTATCATGGTATTCACCTGTAGTTGAGTCAACTCTTGTCATAGACTCTTCAAAAGGTAGCAATAGTGCCTCGTGAGATGTGTAAAAATTTACTGTTCTTAATCTACGATTAGTGTCTGAATTAATTCCACAAGCTTCCATAAAAGCTAGTGCATCACTAATTCTATCTTCAATTTCTTTATACTTACCTTTGGTTTTATCTTTTATAAAACCTAAATTCCATAAATGTACTTGTCTTAAATCAGCGAACCCACCTTGAGAAAAAGCTCGCAAGAGATTTAAAGTTGAAGCTGATTGAGAATAAGCTCTAAATAATCTTTTTGCATCGGGAATTCTCGCTTTTTTATTAAATTCCATTCCATTAATATTATCACCTAAGTAACTAGGTAACTCTTTTCCATCTTTTTTTTCAGTTGGAGCACTTCTTGGTTTAGAAAATTGACCTGCTATTCTTCCAACTTTTACAACTGGTACAGATGCTGAGGCAGTCAAAACTAAAGACATTTGAAGTATTACTTTAAATGTATCACGTATATTATCTGGATGAAACTCTGCAAAACTTTCTGCACAATCTCCTCCTTGAAGCAAAAAAGCTTTTCCTTCCACTACTTGTGCCAAGGCTTTTTTTAAAGATCTTGTTTCTCCAGCAAAAACAAGTGGTGGATATTTTTGTATTTTGCTTAAAACTAAATCCAATTCCTTTTTATCTACATAATCTGGTAGATGTTTCGCAGGAAACTTTGTCCAACTATTTAATGTCCATTTTTTCATATTCAACCTGAGTATGTATATAGAGTATAGAGATTAGATTTCCAATAGTTAAATTGTAAAATTCATTCAACAGTTACAGATTTAGCCAAATTTCTTGGTTTATCGATATCACATTTTTTTAATAGAGCTACATGATATGCTAATAATTGAAGTGGTATAGTTAATAAAAAAGGATTTAACAATTCATCAATATGCGGCATTTCAATTTTAAATCTTATATTTTCATTAATTACTTCATCGTGTTTGTCAGAAATTAGTAAAACTTTTCCTCCTCTAGCAATGACTTCTTGCATATTTGAAATAGTTTTTTCAAAATATTTATCTTTTGGTGCTAAAATGATTACAGGCAAACCATCTTCAATCAAAGCTAAAGGGCCATGCTTCATCTCTCCAGCAGGATAGCCTTCTGCATGAAGATAGGATAATTCTTTTAATTTCAACGCTCCCTCTAATGCAATTGGAAATGAAGGCCCCCTTCCTAAAAACATTGATCCTTTTGCTGACAAAAAGTCTTTAGCGAAAATTTGAATTAGTTCTTCAGTTTTTAACGCTTCCTCTATTCCTTGAGGTAAATTTTTTAGACTTTTAATTTTTTCAACATATTTTTCCTCATCGATATTTCCCTTAATTTTGGAAATTTTCAAACTCATTATATATAAAACTAACATTTGACCTATAAAAGCTTTAGTTGATGCAACGCCTATTTCTGGACCAGCATGTATAGGCACTACCCAATCAGAGTTTCTAGCTATAGAGCTTTCAACCACATTAATTACAGAACAAGTGTTCATATTGTTTCTTTTGGCTATTTCTAATGCCGCTGCTGTATCTGCTGTTTCTCCAGATTGAGAAACGAATATATATAAAGTATTTGGATTAAATTTAATTTTTCTATATCTAAATTCTGAAGCAACTTCAGTTTCAACGTATAAATCTGTTAATTCCTCTATCCAATATTTTGCTACTAGGCACGAATGATACGCAGTACCACATCCAACAAGAAAAATTTTGTTGAGTTTTTTTGGATCTATTGGGAAGTCATAAAGATTTAT